>JAGQPT010000493.1 GCA_020426575.1 Planctomycetales bacterium | reverse complement strand
ATGAGTCATTCGATGCGGAAGCTGACCGGCGCCATTTCCCGCAGCAAGACGGCAGTCATCTTCATCAACCAGATTCGCGAGAAGATTGGCGTGATGTTTGGCAGTCCGGAGACGACTCCGGGCGGCCGGGCCTTGAAGTTCTACAGCACCTGCCGGATCGACATTCGCCGCATCGGACAGCTCAAAGACGGTGAAGACGTGGTGGGCCAGCGCGTGCGGGCCAAGGTCGTGAAGAACAAAGTGGCGCCGCCGTTCCGGGCCGCCGAATTCGACATGATGCACACAGACGGCATCAGCTATGAGGGAGACCTGCTCGACATGGCGATGGAGCGCAAGCTGATCGCCCGCTCCGGTACCTGGTTCCGCTATGGTGACCTGCAATTGGGGCAGGGGCGGGAACGGGCCCGCACCTTCCTGCAGGAAAACCGCGAAGTGTCCGACGAAATTCGCGACAAGATCATGTCCGCGCTTCCCGGAGTGAGCGAAGCGGTCCAAAGCAGCTATTCGGCTGAAACCGGTGACGCGGAGGATGCCGGCGCCGACGATTGAGCCGACGGCCAAGCCACCCTCAGGTGTGCGTTCGGCCAGCAATCACCAGTGCAATACGGCCCGCCCTTGGATACACTTGCCATTGCGGGTTTAGCCTCCGCTCCAGGGCGTGGTGTCCTGGAGGGCGCTTGCGGGCGGAGCCCCTACTGGTTTGGATTGCACGTGAGGGTGTTGCACATGGTCGGACGACGTCGGTTTCGACTCCCGATTCGCCGCCCGGCTTCCTCGGCCGTGATGGAACGAATGGTGGTCGTGGTCGCGGCGATCGTGGTGGCGCTGGCGACGTTGGTTGTTCCGGTGACCGCCGCGCAGAACGACGGTTTCGCCGCGGTCGCCGCCGTTCAGCAGCGCTTCATCGACGTCATCGCCGAGAACGAGTCGTCGGTTGTGGCGATCACGCTGGTGCGAAAACCGGAAGAGGGCGCACCCGCCGGGTTTGCCGCCGCGGTGCCTGGTCAGATCAACGTCGGTCCGATCGCTCCGTCGCTCGATGATCCGGCTTTCATGTTCAACGAGTTCGGCACCGGTGTCGTGATTGGCGCCGACGGGTTGATCCTCACGAATCATCACGTGCTTCGTGAGGACCACGACATCTACGTCACGACTGTCGACCGCAAATTGCACGTGGCGACCGTGCGCGCGGCGGACCCGCGCAGTGATCTGGCCGTGCTCAAGATCGACGCATCGGGTTTGAGGCCGATGCCACTAGGCGATGCCAGCGGTCTGAAGAAAGGGCAACTTGTCGTCGCGTTGGGGAATCCCTATGCGATCGCCAGCGACGGAGAAGTGAGTGCCAGTTGGGGCATCATCTCCAACCTCGCGCGGAAGGCAGCTCCCTTGCTCGAGCCGGTCGAGAACCAGACGCGACCGACACTTCATCATTTCGGCACGCTGATTCAGACCGACGCGAAACTCACCTTCGGCACCAGCGGCGGCGCGCTGTTGGACATGGACGGCAAGATGATTGGCCTGACGACGTCGCTGGCGGCCATCACCGGCTACGAACAGGCTGCCGGTTATGCCGTGCCTGTGGACGACACGTTTCGCCGCGTCGTTGACGCGCTCAAAGAGGGGCGTGAGGTCGAATACGGCCTATTGGGTGTCGGAATGTCGCCCGGGTTGGTGCGGGCCGAACCCGTGCCGGCGGACGTCGAAGGCTGGATGGTGGAAAGCATCGAGCGAGGTAGCCCGGCGCAGCGGGCCGGCCTGGTGCCTGGCGACGTGATCACGAGCGTGGCGGGCAAACCGATTCACGACTTCGACGAACTCGCCCGCGAGGTCGGCCGACTGCCAGCCGCCACGAAAACGCAACTGACCGTTTGGCGTCGGGGCCGCGAATTGCCGGTCGACGTCGTGCTGAGCAAATACCCGGTGCCCGGCCGCAAGATTGTCACGAAGCGTCCCTCGGCATGGCGCGGGATGCGGATCGACTATGGCTCGGCGGTCCGCTCGTCGCAATCGCTGATTTTTGCTCCACCCGAGATGAGCGAACCGCACGTCGTCGTCACCGAATTGGCCGAGGGAAGTCTGGCCCAGCGCGCCGGCCTCGAAGTGGGATCGCGGATCAGCCGGGTCGGCGGCCGTCGCGTGGAAACTCCCGACGAGTTTCGCCGGGCGGTCGACGCAGTGGACGGCGACGTGCAACTCACGCTGATTGATCT
>JAGQPT010000492.1 GCA_020426575.1 Planctomycetales bacterium | reverse complement strand
GAGTTGCCAGTTGGTTTTTTGTTTCGGTTAGCGGTAGAAGCCGCCGTAGCCGCCGAATCTTCGGCCGCTGTATCCGCCGCCGTATCCGCCGTAGCCGGTGTAGAGGGTCGAGTAGTAGGCCCGTTCGCCTTCGATGGCCGTGATGCCGCGGACCAGCGCCGGCGCGACCACCACGCGGGCTTCGGCCCCTTCGACGCCCAGTCGGGCCAACTGCTCGACAACCGTGCGGCGCCGCTGTTGGTCGAGTTCGGGCGTGCGGTTGTCGGGACTCTGCTCGACGATGACCGGGAAGGGAACGTGCTCGAGCCGCAGGGCGACCTGCATGAGTTTGTCCTTGGCCGCCGGGGCCAACTCGGCCGTGTCGTCGGTGAACTCGTGGTCGTAGAAGACGAAGTCCGAGCCTTCGGCGTTGGTTTGCTGCGCCTCCCAGAACGAATCGCTCACCTGTCCCAGTGGGAAGGGCCGATCGTACGGCGGCCCGTCGGCGCCTTCGCGCCGGGCGGACCGACAGCCGCCAGCCCACAACACGGCCAACAGCCCCAGCATCCACCACACACGTCCCATTACTCGCATCGATCGCACCTGCTCGGTCCGTTGATTGATGGAAAGGCTTCGTGTTTGCCGTCGTCTTTTGAACAGGAGGGCACAGAGTGAACAGAGGACAGGCGTTCAGACAGCGCGATCATGCAATACACAGTTGATCCGCGACGATCGTGTTTATTACACAGCTCCAAACCACCTCTCGGTTACCTCTGTTGCCTCCTGCTCCGTGCTTCTTGTTTTATGTAGATCACTGACCATGCCCAAACGGACCGGAGATCATCGCCGGTCCACCGTTTGTGTAACGGCTGCGCAGACGCGGCCAGATCGTGCTGCGGTAGTCGAGCGTCGGGTTGCCTTCGAGCCGACCCTTGAGGAACAGTTCCGTGTTGGTCGGCTCGGTCACGTCGAAGCCCGGCAGCGGCGGCACCTCTTCCGGATCCAGCGGATGCACCAGCTCGGGCGTCACCAGGATCACCAGCTCGGTCTCGTTGTGTGTCACGTGGCGGCGGCCCAACAGGTGCGAGACCCAGGGCAGGTCGCTCGTGAGGTTGCCCGTCATTGCATCGTCCAACAACCCGGCGATGGCCAGCGTCTGCCCCTCCCGCATTTCGACGGTCGTCGACACCGACCGCGTGTTCAGGCCCGGCGTGTTGCCCACGGTCAACTGGTTGTTGACCTGGCTGAATTCGGGCGAAACCTGCAGCCGGATCAAGTCTTTGTCCAACACGATCGGCATGAAGGTGATGATCGCGCCGAACGCGCGGAAGTCGGTCGTCACGGCAGCCGCGCCACCGACGCCAACGGTCGTCGGCACGGCGAACTCGCCGCCGGCCAGAAAGCTCGCCGGCCGACCGCTGAGCGTCACCAGCGTCGGTTCGCTCAAGAGCCGCAGCACGCCGTGCTGTTCGAGATAGTGGATGCCGAAGTTGACGTCGTCGCCGTCGAACATGCCGATGATCGAAGCGGTTGAACCCGATGCGGCGTTGAGCATCGACTGGATCACCAGGTTGCCGTCGTCGATCGAGATGTCCAGGTCGACGCCAAAGCGACGCGCGGCCGTGCGGTTCAGTTCGGCGATCTTCACACGCAGCATCACCTGCTGTTCGCCGGGGATTTTCAGCATGTTGATCACCGTGCCGGCCGGCACGCGGGGGGCTTCTTCCTGGCCGATCAACGGCGGCGCGGCCGAACCTTCCACGATGCCGCCGTAGGCCTGGCCCGAACGATAGTTCCCCCAGATCGCCTGCCCGCGGATAATGGCCATGATCTGCGCGGCCTCCTCGGCGTCGCGCGCCTGGCCCTTGACCAGCAGCTTGTCGGAAACCGGCAACAGCTCGACCTTGCTGTTGGGGAACAGCTCGGCGAGCATGTCCTCCAGCACGCGGTACTGTTCTTCACGGCGCTTCTGCACGTCCGGGTCGGGCTCGACGCGCACCAGGTAGGTGAGCGGTTCGTGCTGCCCGTCCTCGAACCAGAAGGTCACGTGCGTGGCGCCTTGTGCGACGCCAATCACCGAGATCTCCCGCGGCGTGAACTGCACGACGTTGCAAACCCGCGGGTCGACGACCGCCGTGCGGTAGATGTCGACTTTCGTGCGCAACAGTTTGCTGCGGTGCAGCATCACCTTCAGTTCGCCGCTGTCGTCGATGACTTCGAACGGGCCACGCATCTCGACCGGCGTGTGCTCGTCGGGTTCGGCTTCGGCGAACTGTGTCAGTCGCGCTGCGGTCTGCGCGGCTCGGCCACGTGTCGGTGCGGTCAGGGCGGGCCCGGTGGACTCGACAGGCGCGACGGGCTCGGCTTCGGTGCCGGCCAGCGGCGTGAGCGTCATTCTGGTGCCCGGCGGCGGCACGGCAACGAGTTGCACAGGCGGCTGCGACGAACCGGCCGGTGACGCGGCGGCCGGTGCCAACGTGTCGTCGTCGGCGAATGCTGCGGTGTTAACGCCGTCGTATCGGTGTGTCTCGTAAGTGTCGTCGCTGTATACATGCGCGCTAACGTTGCGCTCGTCGGTAAGTGAATGCGCGACGGTCCTCGCGCGGTGCATCTCGTCGGCGTCGCTGACGGTGGTTTCGTGCACGGCGCTAATAACGTCGCTGGCCGCGGCGGTGTCTCTGGCGGTGGTGGTCGACGGCAGTTGGGGCGTGCGGGCCCGTCGCTGGCTGGATGCGGTGCCGGTGCCCGGCGGCTGGTCGGCAGCGGGTACCTTGCTGAACGTCGCGCCGGGAGCGGCTGCCGACGCGCCGAGTAGGATCCGCTCGATCGGCGCCGCAGTGCTCGCAACGCCAGCCGGCGCCGTGAGCCGCAGCGTGGCGCCCTGTTCGGCAGGGCGCTCGGCTGTGGGGTTTTGAGGGTTGCTGCTGGCCGGTGCGTCGGCACTGCGCAGTGTGAGCGTCGCCTGGCTGGGGCCGTCGGCGGCCAGCGGCACACGCAGCCGCGCGGTGCCCGGCGTGGTTGGGGCGTTCGTATCGTGCGAAGCTGACGTGCCCGTCACGGGCGCGACGGCACGCAGCGTCATGCCCGACGCGATCGGCTCGGCCGCGGCCGAGTGCGCGCCGCTGGCCACGAGTCCACCCAGCAGCGCCAGCAGTGCCAGCGTCGCGCAGCGCCGCCGCGGACCGCAGGGTGAGAGGTTCGCCGTGTGACTCGAGGGCATCTCGTGCATCTGCCTGACAACCGTTGCTGGTGAAAGTTCCAAGCCGACCGCCGTGTCGTCAACGCGCCGGCAAGCGGTCGCACTGACAGCACAAACACACCACCGCCAAAACCTACAGCGGCCGCGCCCCTAGCTATCGATCCACCACCCCACGGAAATTGAGCAAAATATACCGATCAATCCGATTCGGCAGAAAATGACGACT
>JAGQPT010000491.1 GCA_020426575.1 Planctomycetales bacterium | reverse complement strand
TTCCAATTGGGGCAGTTCGATCTGCACCCAACCACTGCCGACGGTGTTGGAAATCCAACTGCGGGCGTTGCCGAACTGCCCGTCGTTGAGGTGCTCGAGCTTGTGCAGGGGCGACCCCTGATAATCGCCCGATGACGTCGCGGTCGCACCTCCCGCAGCCAGCGCAACGTTCAGGGCTTCGACCGTCCCGTCGGCGGCGGTGCCCGCACTACCGGCGGCGAAAACTTCCAATTCGTCGATACACGGCTCGGCGCTATTCGTGGCCAACACGGTGAAACGCACCCAACGGGCCGGTGTGGCTTCGAACTTTTCCTCGTTGCCGGTGGCGGCGACGGGATCGCGCAGCGGCTGGCGATACGGCTGCAGTCGCTCGGCAAGTTGCTCGATCGTTTGATCGAGTTTGGCGAGTTGGTTTTCCCGAGCCCTGTATGCGTCGTCGTGGACGGCTCGCTCGCCGTGCCGCACCCCAGCAAACACCGCCTGCAGCGAATAGTAGTCGCGCTGCGTAATCGGGTCGAACTTGTGATTGTGGCACTTGGCACAGCCGAGCGTGAGCCCGAGCATGGCCGTCCCGGTGGTTCCCACCATGTCGGCCAGTTCGTCCTGGCGCTGCATCGAAGTCAGCACAACGTCGGGGCTTTTGACCGCGTCCATCGGACCGCCGACGATGAACCCGGTGGCGGCGTCGGCGCCGCAGGTGTCGCCGGCCAACTGCTCGAAGAGGAACTGGTCATACGGTTTGTCGTCGTTCAGCGCCGCGATCACGTAGTCCCGGTAGGGCCAGGCCCGCTCCCGGGGCGTGTTGGTTTCGAAGCCGTTTGTCTCGGCGAACCGCACCACGTCGAGCCAATGCCGGGCCCACCGCTCGCCGTAGCGGGGACTCGCCAACACCTGCTCGACGAGCCGGGCGTAGGCTTCGCCGCTCTCGGCTTCGGAGTTTGCATCTGCGACAAACGCTCTGACCGCTTCCGGCGTCGGCGGCAAACCGTGCACGTCGAGCAGCAATCGCCGCATCAACACCGCAGGCGGCGCCGGCGGCGACGGCGCTAGCCCCGCACCCTCGAGCCGAGCCAGGACAAACGCGTCGACCGGGTTGGCGATCCTCCGTCGCTTGTCGTCAGACCCATCGAACGCCGGCACGTCGGGTCGCACAAGCGGCTGGAACGACCAGTGGTCGGTCGTCGGCGGGGCGTCAGCGTCGCCGGCCAGTTCGTCCGGCCACTCAGCGCCTGCATCGATCCAACGCCCAATCGCGACAACTTCATCGTCGGACAAGCGCGGCCCCTCGGGCGGCATCGGCAGATCGGCGTCAGGGTCCGACACGTAGCGATACAGCGGGCTCGCCTCGCGGTCGCCCGGCACGATCGCCGCTTCGCCCATGTCGCCGCCGGAAAAAACGACGTCGCGAATATCCAGTCGGAAGCTGCTCTCCTGTTTGCCCGGGCCGTGGCATTCGCTGCAGTGCGCGGCGAAGATGGGTGCTACGACGCCGGCGAAGTCGACCTCGTCGGCCCGCAAGCGCTCCGCTGCCGAGAATCCAGCGCCGCCCCAGGCCAGCCCCAGCAGGGCAAACACCCGCGGCGCGATGGCGCACAGCGCTGCACATCGGTCGAGCCATCGTCGCATCGAGGCAATCCTTCGTTGGTCGCCGGCTTCGGTCGTCACTCCATCCACAGCCCTCTATTATGGACGATCGGCTGAGTCGGTTCCAGGGAAACACGTTACGGCCGGTGACGGGTGGCCCCACCGGCCCGCTGCGTTTCCCCGCCAACGTCATATGGCTCAGGTATCGCGGCGGGGCGTGGGATATACTGGCAGGTGGCGGCGTGAAAAGGGCCGCTCGCCGATCGATTGGGGGACCAGAGAAACTGCGGGCACCGGTTCTGCTGACGTTGCTGCATGACGAAGTTCAACGAGCCTACGAACGGCGCGTCCGATCGCACGAGGCGACGCTTGCCTCGACCCGCTTGCCGTGCGCTGCGCGACGCCGTGGGGGCGACGCTTGCGTGGCTTGTCGTCATGGGGTTGTGTACCGCCAACGTGGCGCCGTCAGCGTCAGCAGCCCAAAATGACAACGACTCGGCCGCCAGTGAGTCGGCCGCTGAAGAATCAGCCGCCAACAGAAACTCCGATGCGAGAAACACCGATGACGAGCGCCGCGCGGCCGGCGCGAACAACGCGGCTGGCGCCGCTGACACGAGTGCAGACGACGCGTCGGCCGGCGAAGACTCGCCGCAACCAAAATCGCCGTTCGACGTCATGCGGGGCACGGTTGACGAGGCCATTGCACTCTACCGCATTCGTGAGTTCACGCAGTCGGCCGAACGCGCGGCTGAGGCGCGTCGCCAGCTTGCCACGCTGAGCGAGTCGGCTGGTTCGCTGCGAGCCAAGCGGCTGCTGGCTCCCTGGTCGGCACGGCTGAGCAATCTCGTGGGCCGCCTCACCGAGAAAGGAGTGTCGCTGCCCGCCGCGCCAGCTGACGACGCGGACCCCGACGACACAGACCCTGACGGCGACGACGCGCGGGCCAATGCCTCGCCACCGAGCTTTGTCCGCGACGTGGTGCCCGTGCTTGTGCGCCGCTGCCGCAGTTGCCACGTCAACAAGGCGAGTGGCGAACTTAGCCTGGCCAACTACGCTGACCTCACGCGCGGTGGCAAGAACGGTCCGGTGCTGGTACCGGGCAGCGCCGCCGAAAGCCGACTGGTCGACGTGCTCAACAGCGGTGAAATGCCCGCCCAGGGCTCGATCGAACCGGAGGAGATCGCCGCGATCGCTCGTTGGGTGGACGCCGGCGCGCGCTTCGACGGCGACGATCCGGCGACTTCGGTCGTGGCGCTGCTGGGTAGCCAACCACGACCGCCGCAAGACATCGCCTCGACGGCAAACGCCGCCGGCGGGTTGCCCGCCGCACGGCGTCCCTCGGGGGACGAAACCGTCTCGTTCGTTCGCGATCTGGCGCCGGTGTTGCGCGAGCAGTGCGACGAATGTCACGGCCGCGAACGCAACTCCGCCGACCTGCGGTTGGACACCTTCGCGGCGCTGCTCAGCGGCGGCCAGAGCGGCGTGCTCATCAATCCCGGCAGCGGCGGTGACAGCCTGCTCGTGAAGCGGCTGCGCGGCGACGTCGACACCCAGATGCCGCTGGATCGTCCCCCGCTGGACGAGGCGACGATCACCAAGTTCGCCACCTGGATCGATGAAGGAGCAACGTTCGATGGCGACGACGCGAACGCTTCGATGCAGCAACTCGTCGAAGCGGCCGAACGGGCGCGTCTCTCCGACGACGAGATCGCCGGCCGCCGACTGGAAAATGCCCGGCGAGCCTGGCGTTTGACGGCCCCCGGCGTTGAACTCCACGAAGTACACACGGACACACTCCTGGTGGTCGGCGACGCCCCGGCCGAAGCGCTGGAAGCCGTCAGCCGGGTCGCCGCTGAAGAACTGGAACGAGCGCGGGCGAAGCTCGCGATTACCGCCGAACGGCCAAGCTTCGGCGGCCCGCTGACGCTCTTTGTGTTTCGCCGTCATTTCGATTACAGCGAGTTCGGGCTGATGGTCGAGCAGCGCGACGTGCCGTTTACCGAATCGGCCCATTGGCGGATCGTCGGTCTCGACGCCTACGTCTGCCTCGTTACGCCCGGTTCCATCGACGCAGGCGACGAGGAACTTCGTGTTCGCTTGAGCGAGCAGATCACCGGTGCCCTGTTGACCGACCTGGGCAAACTGCCCGACTGGTTTGTCGCCGGCGCCGCCCGTGAGCTGGCCTCCCGCCTCCACCCGCGTGCGGCCCTGACGTCCGATTGGCGCAGTGAGATGCAGCGCGACGTCCGTGGTGCCACGAGCCTCGACGACCTGGCGACGGGTTCTTCCGACACCGCGCTGGCGACGCTGGGCCAGAGCCTCGTGCGTTTTCTGATGTCGAGTTCGCACCGCTTCGAGCGCCTGATGACGCTTGTCATCGGCGAGGGGCAGCCGTTCGACGCAGCGGTGAGCGACGCCTACGGCCGGTCGCTCGACGACGTGGTCGCGATGTGGAGCGAAACCGCGCAGCGCCGACGCTGACCGTTACCCCCGACGGTGATCCACGAGTTCCTCCAACGGCACGAATTCGTTCAGCCGGCCGGAGCGAAAACCTTCCGGATCGACCGTGACCTCGCGGAAGCCGAGGTCAGCAAACGCCGCGGTCATCTCATTCCCCAGGGGCGTGTCCGTGAGTCGTCCGACCTGCGGAAGCGGAACTTCCACACTGGCGACGTCACCACTGAGCAGACGAACTCGCATTTCGACAAACCCGTGTTCACGCAACCACGATTCGGCCCGGTCGATCATCCGCAATCGCTCGGGCGTGACCTGCTCGCCGTATTGCACGCGGCTGCTCAGGCACGGAGAAGCGGGCTTGTCGGCCACGGGAAGCCCCCAGTGCGCGGCCAACTTCCGCACTTCGTGTTTGCCGATGCCACACTCGATCAGCGGGCTGACGACGCCGTGCTCGTCGGCAGCGGTCATCCCCGGTCGGTAATCGGCCACGTCGTCGACGTTCGCACCGTTGACGACATGTTGCAGACCCAACGGTTGCACCCAGCGCACATCGAGTTGCGAGTAAAGTTCGTGCTTGCAGTGGTAACAGCGATCGGGAGCGTTGCGACGATACTCGGCGACGTCCATCTCGCCGGTGTGAACCACCTCGTGCCGAATGCCGACCAGGGCCGCCGTTTGTCGGGCCACGGCGAGTTCGCCACTGGCGAGACTGGGACTGACGGCCGTCACCGCCACGGCAGCGTCGCCGAGCGCCAACCGTGCCGCTTTGGCAACCACGGCGCTATCGACCCCACCCGACAACGCGACGGCGCAACTGCCGAGTTGTCTTAAGCGGGCAAGCAACGCGTCGCGTTTTTCCAACAGGCTTTCCGGGAGTTCACTCATATCGTAGCGGGGGTAAGATCGAGGAAGCACTGACAACGTAGACGAGCGCACCTTGGGTATTATATCAGTTCACCGCAAGATGACGGGCGCGACGACGCGGAACTCGTTGTTTCGCACGGTCAGCGCCTGCGCGCCGCCCGACCCAGTTAACGATGACACCGGTCGAACGTGGCCCTGAATCCGCACGCGGACACATCGGCTGGCC
>JAGQPT010000490.1 GCA_020426575.1 Planctomycetales bacterium | reverse complement strand
TGGGCATACTCAGCCGTCGGTCGGCCGGGGCACTGCCTCGTGGTCGTTCCCCGTTTCCGGCGAGCGTCGGTCCTCCGCGCCGAACCGCCATGGCCCGCATAGCGCATAGGCGGCCGAGTGACACGCCGAAGTCGTCGCCGAAGTGACCGCCGCAAATCTTCCCCGCGCAGCGGCAAGCCCGTCGGCGCGGCACCCGACGGTGACCGTGCCCATGCAACGGCGCTGCGCGTGCGGCTGCTCGACGACGGCGCGTCGGCGGAACTCGTGCACCCGCGTTGTGCGGCCCAGCGGCGCGAGGACCTCGAAGAGGTCGAGGCGATGCTGTCCGCTGGCGAGTTTGAAGTGGCCCGCGACGAACTTCGCTGGCTGTTGGACGGCTGTAGCGACCTGGTCGAAGCGCACCTGAAGCTGGGCGAGATCGCCGTGGCCGAAGGCGACGTGCCGCTGGCGCGCGGCCATTTCGGTTATGCCTGCCAGGTGTGCGAGGCGGCCCTACGGGGACGGCCCCTCGTTCGATTGCCCTACGAGCTGGCCGCGAACCGGGCGTTTTTTGAAGCAGCCAAAGGCGCCGCCTGGTGCCTGGCGCAACTGGGGCGACGCCAGGACGCCGAGCGAATCGCCGAGCGAATGCTCGCGCTCGACCCCAGCGACCCGTTGGGCTTCGGCACACTGCGGCAGGAACTCGACGCCGCCGACTAGCCGGAACGCCGGCTCACGGCGACGCGGCGGCCGCCGGTTGTTGGCTGGGCAGCACGATTTGCCCCGTCTCCAGGTCAACGTGTGGGACGACGCCCATGAAGGTGACCGGCGTCTGCGCCCGTTGTTCGTCGACCATCTTCTTCTGCAGGTCGTCGACGGCCGCAACCTGTACCTGGTCACGCATCGTGGCGAACGTCTTGAAGCCGCGGCGAATCTTCTCGCAGCGGATGAGGTGCACGCCGTGGTCGGTCACCAGCGGTTCGGAGACCTGACCCTCATCCAGGGCAAAGGCGGTCTTGAGAAACACGGGGTCCCAGGGTGCGTCGCGTTTGATGTATCCCAAGTCGCCACCGTCGCGGCGGCTGGGGGCGTCGGAATACTGCCGGGCCGCGTCGGCGAACGCCACCTTGTCTTCGCTGATGCGTTGCCGGATCGACGCCATCTGCGCGAGCGACTGATCCACGGCGTCGGCCCTGCCGCCGGCCGGACGAATCATGATGTGCTCCAGCCGCATCGACGTGCCGTCGAAGTCGGCGTGGTGCTCGTCGAAGTACGCCTGCAGCGTTTCGTCGGTGAGCTGCGTTCCCATGTACTTGCGCGAACGGATGTCAGTCTTGATCTGCTCGCGCAGCTCGGCGTCAGTCATTCCACGACCGTCGAGAAACTGCTGATACGTCGCCCCCTGTTCGCTGATCTGCCCGTTGATCGCGTCGAGCGCTTCGTTGACTTCCGCATCGCTGACCTCGATGCCCTGGCCCTCGAGGTACAAGGCGACGAGCCGCTGGCGAACCAACGCGTCGAGCATCTTCGTGGTGAGTTCGGCCCGCGACCGCTTCGGTATCACGCGCCCGCCGAACTGAGCCGTCAGACCGTCGATCACCTGGCCCAACTTGATCGGCTCACCGCCGACCGTCGCCAGCACGGTCTCGCGGGAGACCTCCTGTGCCGGGGCACAGCGCCCGCCGAGCAGCGCCGTCGTCAGCACCAACGCGGCGCACGCCAGGAAAGCGATCCCACGCGTCGGCCGGCAGCACGCTCGGCCGCCCGCGTCAATCGAAGCGGAGGCGTCGGAACCGTGCAAAACGTTCGCCCTGGGCGTCATCAGCGCTTCTCCAGTTGTCGTCAAATGCGTGTCAAACATGGCATGTCTGGGATTCAGTGTCGCCAAACGGTCGTCGACACGCGTCACGGCAGCGGGATGTCTTTCAATTCGTAGTGCACGGGAATCGAATGGATCGCCGCCGGCGTACGATACACAAATGTATATTCCTCGGGACCTTTTTCCAGCTCGAAGAGATAGACGACGCCGATTTCGTCGGTGCTTTGCCCGATCGCTTCAAAGCCGATATACGGCACGACCTGCCCATCGGGACCCCTGAGGAACGCTTCGTTGTCATACACCCAGCCGCGGTGCGACTCGAGTGCGTCGCCGGCGTCGCCGAAGGCGACTTTCATGCGGATCTCCCAAACCTCGCCATTTTTCTGCACGCGTTCGAGGTTCACCGTCACGTCGGCCCGTGACTGCTTGCCGCTGGCGCCCTCGGCGAGCTTGTCGAAGCGGAATTCTTCGACGGCGCCAGGGATCAGCGCCGTGAGCGTGCCGCGTAGCGAGGCGATCTGCGACGCCGTACGCGGCGGCGTCTCGAACCGCACGGCCATTTCCTTCGAGACGACGCCAACGTTGATCGGCATCTCGAGTTCCTGCTGTTGGCCGGCCACCTTGAGTGAATTCCCCTGGTCGTCGACGGCTTCGAGGTCGTCCATCGCGTGCCGCAGTGCGATCGGCAGCAGCCGTGGTTCCCAGGACGCATCGATCGTAACGCTGACAAAGTTTTCGCCGTCACGCCGCAGATCGCGACGCGCCGAGGTCTCGACCGCCTGCAAACGAAACGGGCCTACGTAGCCGGCATGCCCGTAGCGGTCGATCTGTCCAGGTTCGCGGGCCACGACCGAAACAGCCTGTTCGCCGGTGAAGCCGTAAACACCCATCTTCGCGCGATCGAGAATCTGGTCGAGCGCCTCCCAGAACGACACGCCTTCGAGTTGCAGCGGGATCCGCGGGTCGCCCTGCTCCTGGCCACCGAACTGGGAGCGCACGTCGACGACCGCGTTACCGGTCTGAAACTGGAGTTGTTCAAGCGCGGCGCTCAGCGGCATCGTGCGTTGCGGCAGGTCGACCAACGACGGTTCGAGGAATTCGTCGGCACGAAGTCGCTCGGCCGCCTCGCGCACCCGGGCCACGCGCTGAGCCGCCTCCGCCGACAGGCCATCCACCACCGGCAGGTGATCGAGCACGTCCGACCCCAACTCGAGGAGTGCGGCCTCGGCCGCTTCGCGTTCGGCCAGCGCGTCGCTGTCCAACTGTGCGACGAGGGCGGCGACCTGCGCGGCCAACCCGCCGTCGCCCTGGGGCGCCGCATCGGTCTGTGCCCGCGCGGGGCCAACGGCCGTCAGCACGACGATGACGCAGAGACCTGCGCACCAGCCGATGTCCAGGCTCCGCCCCGGTGTGGTTTTGATCATCGCGATTTCCCCCTTGGCTGAATCAAACAACGAATCGGCTCGCGCGCCCGGCGATCACCCTTGCGCCGTACGTTGCCACTCGTGCACCACGCATTGTAGGTGCTCGGCGCACTCCCTGCCAACTCGCCGTGCCGCCGCCGCGACGGCCGGACCGCTTGTGCGGGTCGTGCGGCTTAGCCAGCCGACGCGCCGACCGCCGCGCCGCGTGTTCTAGAATTCATTTTACATGGGTCGTTCGGAAATGGTGCGCGGGCTGGAAACTTGGCCACGCGGCGGTGTCTCAGCCGGTGTCACCGTGTTTTGGGCTAAGCATTGTTGGGCTTACCGGCGGCATTGCACGGCCGACGTCGGCGCGAGCAACGCCTCGTACGCAGCTGCCGGCCTCGATGGCTGCCCTACGCACTGCCCGCGTCCCTGCGAACACATCGAAACAAAAGTTGAACCGAGGTTTTACACCATGCGGTTGGTAACAAGAGCGTTTGTGCTGGCCATGCTCTTTGCCTTTGCGCTGGGCACGACAAATTCGTCGCGCGGCGAGTCGCGGGACTTCAGAGGCATGTTGCGCTTGCGGCTCGGCGACGACCTGGTCGAGGGCAAGCCGCTCGCCTGGTCCGCGGCCGAGGTGACCCTGCTGGGGCGTGACGGCCGGCTTTACGAGTTCCCGCCGACCGAAGCGCAAGACTTCAGCCGATTGCCGACGCCGTTCAGTAGCTATTCGGCATCGGAAATCCGCGGGCAACTTTACCGCGAACTTGGCAACGAGTTCGAAATCACCGGGACCGGGCACTACCTCGTCGCGCATCCGCGGGGAACGGGCGAGCTCTGGGCACAACGGTTCGAGGACATCTATCGCGCGTTTGTGCACTATTTCTCAGTTCGCGACATGCACCTGGGTACTCCCGAATTCCCCTTGGTGGCGATCGTCTGGCCGACCCAGGCCGACTTTGTCCGCTATGCCGCGAAAGAGGGTACGCCGGTGACGCGAAACATCCTCGGCTACTACTCTCCCACGACGAATCGCATTGCCGTTTACGACATTGGGGCGGGCGACTCGGACGACGCACAGTGGGCCGAAAACATGGCTACCGTGGTTCACGAGGCCACGCACCAGGCGGCCTTCAACACGGGGGTGCACAACCGGCTGAGCGTGTCGCCGCTCTGGATCGTCGAAGGGCTGGGTACGATGTTCGAGGCCCCCGGCATCTGGGACAACGTTCGCCACCGCGGACGCCGCGACGAGCTGAACGTCGGCCGACTTGCCGAATTCAAACAATGGATCGCCAACGGTCGACCTGCCGAGGGCGCGTTGGAACCATTCGTCGGCTCGGATGAGTTGTTTCGTAGCGACATGACGGCGGCGTACGCGCAGGCCTGGGCCCTTACCTACTTCCTGGTGTCGACGCGGCCACAGGATTATCGCCGCTACTTGAGCAAGGTGGCGGCTCGTCCCGATTTTTCCGATTACACCGCGCCGCAGCGGCTCGCCGACTTCACGGCTGTGTTTGGACGTGATTTGAACATGTTGGACGTGCAGTTTGTCCGGTTTGTCGACCGACTCGAGTGAGCGCGAAAGCCCTCATATCCGCGCAAGGTCGGCGGCCGGTGCCGCCACCACACGGATACATTGACCGCCCCTAAGTGGCGACCTATAGAACCTTAGGACTCTTTCCCGGCCACGTTTGCCGTGTCCCGGGAATCGGCAACAGGGGACGTGCGATGAAGCCGCCCCGCCGCCGGTCCTGACCGCGATCCAATCCATTCCGTTGTCCCTGCGATCCACCCTTCCATGGACGAACCACTCTCCCAGGATGTTTCCACAGCACGGTCCGGCCGGGATGTATTGGGGGAGATACGTCAACACCGCGAGCAGTCCGATAACTTCCTCACCGCGTTTCGCCAGCGGATTGACCAGGTTCAGTCGCAACTGGCCGAACACATCGAGCAGCTCAACATCGCCACGACGGGCGATGACGCGGACCACGCGGCACAGATAGCGGAACTCGAACAGCAGCGCCTTTTGCTTGCCGAGGCCCAGGCCGACCTGCAGCAGCGCGAGCAAGACCTCGCCAACGAGCGCGAGCAATTCACCGAGACGCAGTCGCAACTTGAACAGCTTCGCAACGAACTCGACACCCGGGCAGCGCAGTTCCAGCAGCGCGAACAGGTGCTCAATGACCAGCAGCAGGCGCTCGCCAGCGAGCAAGACGCGCTGACCCAGCAGCGCGACGCCTGGTGCCAGGAGCGCGAGACGTCGGCGCAGCAACTGGCCGACCAACGCAGCGAGGTCGACCGCCTCCGCAACGAGTTGGACACCCGCCAGGCGGAAATCGACGCGGCGCAACAAGAGGTCGAGGCGCGGCGCGCCGAAGCCGACCGCGTCGCCGCCAACGAACAGACCGCACTGAGTGACGAGTTGTCGGAAGCACGCCAGCAGCTCGACGCGGCCGACGTCCAATTGGCCGAACAAGGCCAGCAGATCGAGGAACTCGACGCCCAGCTCATGCAGCAGTCGACGCGGATCGCCGAACTCGAAGCGAGTGCGGCCGAGCTGCAGCGGCAACTCGATGAACAGGCGACTGAATCAGCCGGCGATCGCGAACAGCTTGCCGGCCAACTCGACGCCGCCAATGAGCAGGCCGCTGCCGCCGAAGCGGCCCGGGCTGCACTCGAAGCAAAACACGCGGCGCGGGAAGACGAGCTGACCGAGCTGCGCCGGCGGTTCGAGGAACTCGAGGACGCGCACCAACGTCTCGTGCAACAGCACGCCGAGCAGAGCGACGCGCTGCAAGCGAGCGATAGCGACGCCCAACAGCTAGCCGCCGAACTCGGCGAGAAGAACCAAGAACTCCAGCGGCAGCTTGCACAGCTCGAATCCCGCCTCGCTGAATCCGACGCCGGCCGCGACGAACTTCAGGCCGCCGCCTCAGCCGCCGAACAACAGCTGGCGGAACTGCAGGCCGAACACGATCAGCTTGCCGAAGAACTCGCCGGTCAAGTCGACGAACACGCTGCGCAGCTTGCCGCGCTCGGCAACGAGCGGGACGAGGCGCTCGGTCAGGCCCAGGCTTCGAGCGACCGACACGTCGAACTCGAAACGGCCCTCCAGCAGCAGGCGACAGAGCTTGAAGCGGCCCAACAACAGTTGGACACACTCGGCGCCGAGGCCGATTCGCTGCGCTCGCAACTCGCCGCCCAAGCGTCGGCCGTCGACCAGGACGCGGCCGCCCAAGTGCGGATCGAAGAACTCGAGCTACGCGTCGCCGAACTCACCGATCAACTCGCCCAATCGCGGACCGAGGTCGCCAGCGCGCAAGAGGCGGTGACGACCGCTGCGGTCGACCGCGAAACCTTCGTGCAAACGCAGCAGAACCTGGCCAGCGAGCTCGAATCGACACGGGAAGAACTCCGCCGAGTCCGCCAACAACTCGACGAGACCGTCGCTGACGGTGCTTCGCGCACCGAGGCGGAAAGCGAGCAGCTCGCCGATCTGCGAGGTCGCTACGATCTGGCGCTGGCCGACGTTCGAGATCGAAAGAAAGAGGCCGAGCGGCTGCAAAAGGAATTGAAGCAGTTGAAGATGGCCAACGCCAACGCCGGCGTCAACGTCTCCAGCGGCGAGCTCGACTGGGAGGCGCAGAAGCGCAAACTGCTGGCGTCGCTCGACTCGGAGTTCGACGCCGGGGACGCAGCACATCAGGAGACGCGGCTCTCGATCGAGAGCACGATCGAACAGACCGACATGGTCGTGGCGGCCAAAGAGCGCGAGATCGAAGAGCTCAAGCGGCTGCTGGACGACCAGAGCAGCAACATCGGCCAGGTCGCCGTGGGCGCCAACGCTTTGGCCGAGCTGCTCGACACGGATGAGATCATCCAGCGGGAACGCGAGAACCTGACGGCCCTGCAGTGCCAGTGGGAAGACAAGCTCCGCAAGGCTGAAATCGATCTTTCGATGGAACGGGCTAAGATTGCCCGCGAGCGGACGGAGATCGAGGAGAAGCTGCGGACCATCGAACGGCAACAAGCCGAGATGGCGGCGGCCAGGCCACAGCGGCAAGACGTCAAGCCAGGCGAACGTCCCTCGCGCAGCAGCAAGTGGTTCAACGCTCTCGGCCTCTCGGGCAGCGACGACGAATAGCGTCGATGGCTGCATCGGCGGGCCGTTCAGAACAAGATCGTCTCGGCGATGAAGATGCCTTCGCGGCGGAAGGCGGGATCGTCGGCCAAGTTGGCCACGCCGAGCGCCTCGAAATAGGTGCGGCGGCCCGTCTTGCGAAGGTATCGCAGCCCCAGCCCCCAAACGGGTTCTCCCTCGGGGCTGACAAACGACACCTCGGGGATGATCGACTCGTCCTCATGGTGACGGAAGAGCTGCACGCCCGTCGACACGCCCCAAACGTCGTCCATCAACACGCGGCCGCTCGAAATCGCCACGAGCGGGTTGACCTCGAACGCGCTCTGCAGGCGGTTGAAATTGCTGCCCCCCAGTGAGTTCCAACCTTCGCTGGCCGCAAACGCGTTGGCGTAGAACACGCCATATTCGATGCCCAACGGTTTGGCGTCCCAAACCCTGGTAAAGTTGTTCTCCCAGACGAAAAGCTGACCACTGCCGCGGCCTCCCTCATCGCCGATCTTCAACAACCCGCGCAGCGCCGTCGTCCAGGGACCGATCAGCTTCGTGCCACTCAGGGCCAAGTAATGGGCGCTGCGGTCCGAATGCGATTCGGCGGCCGCATACAAATACGTTCCCTCGAAGAACGTGCGGCGATAGTCGACCGTGGTGTTCACGCCGTAGACGCGGGTCTGTTCGTCGGGAAAGGTGTCGACGTCGTTGACGGCGGCAATGCCCTGGACGTTCACGTTACTGACGTCACCGCCGATGATCGTGTTCTTGTTGACGAGCGTGCCGATGACGTCGTCGTTGATCAGCAGGGCGTTTTGCAGGAACAAGGGAAATTTGCCCCCCACGAAGTGAACGTCGCGGACGGCAAACGGATCCAGGTAGCTGCTCAACATGCTGTAGAGCTCGCCTTCGAACCAATAACGGTCCGGCTCGCCGGTCGAGTTGTCGACGTAATGCGCCGGATCGTTGAACTGGTAGTACGAGCCGCCCGTGTTCCCCTTGCCGATGGGGCGGAACTGCACGTGGAACCGCTCGGTGCCGGTGAGCCGCAAGTCGAGGTCGAGCAGCAGTTGGTGACCGATGGCGTCGCTGCGCTGGTGGTTGGCCTCGAAGGCAAAGGCGAACATCTGGTAGCCACCGTAACCGACGAGCCGGGGTTCCCAGGAATCGCCCCCGGGGCCAAACCACTTCAGCCGGGGGTACTGCTTGATCGGGTCGGCGCCGAGGAACTCGGCAAACGCCGTCAGCGGGCGCGGCTTCTGCCACCACTCGGGCAGCCGCAGATACTCGTAGTGCGACTCGCCGCGAGCGGGCCAGCCGAGCCGGTCCCCTTCCGGGCAATAGAGATAGCTGCCACCGTGCTCGTACAGTTCGTCGGCCAGATTGGGAAGCGGCGCATCGTCGCCGTCAGCGCGAGCCGTGGGCGGCAGTTCTTCAAACGTGCTTCCCGGGGGCAACGCTTCGATGTCGTCGGGCAGCGCCAGCATGCCGGGCTCGGCGGCCGTGTCGCCCCCATTGGATGCGATACCCGGCGCGGGAGTGAGCGAGAACTCGAAGTTCCCACCTCTGGATGGTGGCGGGTCGAATGCGTTCTGTTCGATCGCATCACGGCCAAACGCATCCGGACCAAGGCCGAAACTGTTCCGGTCACTGTTGCCAGTGGACGGTTCGGCCGCCTCGTATTGAACAAGGCGAATCGGCCGGTCGGTGGCGAAGGCTTGATCGTCGAACGAACGCGTACGCGCGTCGACACCGCCTGTGCTCAGTCTCCACCGCACGGCCCGCAATGCGTCGGGCTCGCCGGCCCCGGCAACCAGCGCGCAGCCGCCCACGGCGAGCATGGCGAGCAGGCACCGGAGTGCGGCTCGCAGCGATCTGGGGCGGGACGTGGTCGGCATCAACGACATGTCTTGCGGAGTCGGGTTGTGTGAAAAAGTGCGAGAGCGTGAGCGGGTTGCAA
This sequence comes from Planctomycetales bacterium, assembly GCA_020426575.1. Classification (GTDB taxonomy): domain Bacteria; phylum Planctomycetota; class Planctomycetia; order Pirellulales; family JAEUIK01; genus JAGQPT01. Next base: position 6,167 of record JAGQPT010000490.1, on the reverse strand, counting down.
ACAGCGTCGACGCCGGCCAACCGGCAGACGGCTCCCAGTCGTCATTGGGTGACGCGCACCACAGCCGACTTGCTGTCGATCACGACGATCTCGAGCAGGTGCTTCAGGTGCGGCGTGCCGACGTGGTCGAGCAGCGTCGGCGGCAGGTGACGGAAGTTCAGGCTCGCCTCGACTGTGTAGTCGCCCACGCAACCGGCCGGCAGAGGGACCGGGTACGTCTGTCCCATCGTCCCCAGCGGTGGCAAACTCCCCTTGGCAATGCGAAACGTCGGCGGCCTACCGTACGACGCGCTGGGTACGACCGCCGGACGCAGCACGTTCAACGGCAGCAGGTTGCGATTCACGCTCAGCACGACCGAGCGTTCGGTCCCCTTGTTAGCCAGCGCGACGAACTTGTTCTGGAAGTTGAGCAGATGGCGATCACGCGACAAGGTGCCGGTGAGCACGGCGTGGCTGTGATCGTCCCGAAGGTCGCGGTTTTCATCGAGGTCGCCCGAGACAAACATGATGCGTCCGGCCGGATCGCGCACAACGATCGAGACCCAGGCCTGCCGCTCGGCGGTGAAGCCGGTGGGGAAGCTGTGGCCGCCGAACAGGCTCGTGACGTCGGCGCGAAGACGCAGCAGTTCGCCGGCGCGGGCCGACTGCGGCGCGACGAGATTGAGTCGCGCAGCGTTGCGCAACAGCTCGTAGCGTTTCTCGTCCGCCACGCGAAGTTGCGCTCGGTTGCGACGGCGCAACTCCTCGAGCGTGCGGCGCTGATGCGGCGTGAGGTTCGCCTCGTCGCGATAGTCGCACTCGTACATCCAGTCGAGCTTGTAGGGAAACTCCGTGTCGGGCAGCAGCGAATAGTCGGGCCCGGCGAACGTGTGATCCGTGAGACGGCGCAGCGGGATGCGCTCGGGATCGACGCCCAGCACGCGCGCCGCGCGACCGAGTGGCCGCTCATCCTCGGGAACCGGGATGCCGGCGATCGGCCCCATGTGGCACTGCTGACAGGTGATCCGCTCGGCCGCTGCCGGCGAGTTCTGCCATTCGCTGAACGCCTCTTCCAGACGCACGCCCTGGGGATTGGTCACGTCGTGGCATTCGCCGCAAAATTGTGACGTCTTCAAATACGCACGCCCCACTGACGGGTGCGTGCCCACGTCATCGCCGCCGACCGGATCGTCGAACGGACCGAACATGCACTGATCGAGCAGCTTGCCGGGAACCAGGTGGACGCGGGCGTTGGCCTTATACTGGGCGCGGTTCTGACGATGACAGGCGACGCAGGTCACCCCCTCCATCGCCAGCCGCGAGCGGTGCACGTTGCGTCGCGAGCCATTCTCGCCCAACGCCGTGCCGACGTTGGTGTGACACCGCGTACAAAACGTGCCGATCGTGCCGCCAGTCCGTTCGATCAGCGTGAGATTGAACGCCTCGAAGACGGGGCTGTGCTGCGCATAGGCATGCATAGATCGCGACCACTGCTCGTACTGCCGCGGGTGGCACGACGCGCATTGCTTGGCCGAGGGGAAGTCGAGTTCGTTGAGCGGGTACGGCTTGCACTGTTTCGGAAGCTGGTACTCCAGCGCGCCGCGCTCGATCCAGCGGGAGATCGCCTCCTGTTGCCCGGCGGTGAGCCATTGCAGTTCGTCGTGCGGCATCTCCGGGCGACGGGGCAGGTCCGAGTCGTCTTCATTGCGAGCGTTCCAGACGGTGAACTGATAGAGCAGCGACTCTTCCGCGTCGCCCGGTGTGACCACCTTGCCGGCGTTGGTCTTGGCCGCCATCAGCGCTTCGTACGTGGAAAGGTCCGACGGCTTCGACGTGGCGTTGTGACAACCCGCGCACTTCGTCGTGAGAATCAGATAGACCTCGGGCCAGTCGGGATCGTACGGGGTGGGTACGTCCGACATGATGTGTGGCACGGCAACGGCGGGTGAACCGATCGCGGCCACAACGAGCAAAGAAGCGGCAAGCGCACAAAAACGTGTGCACCACCGTCGACACGCCACGTCGGCGACCGCGCTTGTGTGTTGTCGTCCCGCCGGGGGAGCCACGGTCCAGGCCCCACGCCGCGCGCTTGCGCATCGTCCCATCGAATCGTCCGAATTCTCGGTGTACGGATCTTGAAGATGACGCAGGCGGACCCAAAGCAACGGCTGCGGGTTCGCGCAAGTCCGCCTACCCCGGAACTATGCATCGAATCGTCAGCACCGAAATATCCGGGCAAAGCGATACAGCCGCTATTCACGACTGAATCAGAAAACCCAACGCGAATTACCAGGACAACATAATTGCGGCGGCAAAGCCTGCCCGAATTACCCAATCACAACCGACCTGCGCCACCGGCCCACTTCGGCGGTGAAGTTTTCTTGGCCCGACCTACCGGCGCGACCGATGATGCCCTCTAGCGAACCGGTGCGGGTTGCAACGGTCGTTCGCTTTCATGCCGGCTGTACCACGGCGGCGACGCCCGGCCAGTGACGGTGTCCTGGCGACATAGCGGCACCGACCACACAGCCGCACCGGCGACGCAGCGGCATCGCTGACACAAGTGCTTGGTTAATCCAGTGGCACGGCCGTCTCGCACGCCGGCGCCTCTCGAACGCGACTGTCTAGGAGAGAACGATGAGCCGAGTTTTCCGAGGCCTGGCACTCGCCGTCGGTACGATTGCGGTCGTGCTGGCAGTTGCCGCTCCTTCGCAGGCGCAAGAATCGCGGCAAACCATCAGCCGCCGGATCACTTCGGCCCGCGGGGAGGCGGCCAAAGCCACTCACGCCAGCGCCCGATCGTATCCCGTGCGGCCTGCCCAATACGTCCACGCCGGCAGCCACGTGATCGCCTCTCCCGAGATGATCTCGCCGGGTGTTGTCGTCGAAGGCTCGTCGAGCGGGCAGTGGAGCGAAGCCCAAGTCGACGACTGCAGCTGCTCCGGCGGCCAATGCAGTGACTGCAATGGCGGCTGTGACGACGGGGGATGCGGTTCAAACGGCGGCCGACGTCGCCGCAATCAACAAATCGAAGGTACGGGCGATCCCTGGTTCAATTGCAACTGCAACGGCAGCTACAAGTATCCCGTGCCGCCGCTGTACACCTATCACTGGCCCGGACTGTTCTCGCAAGAACTGATGACGAACTATCACAGCCCCTGGCGATTCCCGCCGCTGCGTCCCTACCGCGACGAACCTAAGTCCGATGTCGGCGAGGAACCGCAGGCGAGCTTCGCCCCGGACTATCTCCCCACCGTCCACGGCCAGCCGGCGAGCGACGTTGAAACGGCACCGCGCCGGCGCGGCTATGAACCGCTCAGCGCCAAGTTCGAGCGATTCTACGGCCAGTCGCGCTGAGCGGGGCGCCCGACCGCGAATCAGCTGGCCGGCACAGAGGCGGCTTCCGCTCGTGCAACTGACTCGTTGCCAAGGCGTTGACGCGGCCTGCAAACCCAGAATTGCCGATTCGCTCGTTGGCGCCTCGTGGGGACGCAATTAGTGTGGAAATAGCACAGGTTTTCCGACGACGGGTCGGGAACAACCACACCGCGCACCTCACGTCTGCCGCGAGCCTCCGATGACGCACCGGTTAACAACGCCGACGCCAACAACACGACCGTCAAACGCGCCCAGCGCTTCGACGCCCAGTTCGGCGCCAAGGCCAACGGCGCCAAGGCCAACGGCGCCAAGTTCAACGGCGCCGAGGTCGCTCCTCGTGGACCGACTCAGCTGCGGCCTGGTCCTCAGCTTGACCGTGTTCTTGACGACGTTGCTCGGTTGCGGTCGGTCGGCCGACCAGCCCCAGACGGTCGCCCAGCGCGACGGTGCCACCGCGCCAACCGACGATGCCGGCGAAGTTGCCCCACATATTCCAGCCGACACCCTGCCGGGCGATGGGAACGCGGCGCCGACTCGGCCGCGTTCGATATCTCCGCGTAATCGTCCACACGCCTCGGGCGACGACGAGCCGCAAACGCGTTTGATTCGCACGATCGACGACGCGCTCGAAGACGTTGATACCAGCGACGAAGACGTCAACAAAGACGATCTCCGCCAGATGCTCTACGAGGCCGACCGCGAGCTCCGCGACGTGCTCGGTGGCAAGGCGAAAGAGGCGATCATGCGGGCCAACCGCAAGCCGCCGTCCCGTTATCGCGACGAACCGGCCAAGCCGATTGACACACCGCCACCCGGCGCCGAGACAACCACCCCCGAGTCATCATCCGAAGCCGCGCCCGCACCCTGAGTCTACGCGCGGTGCTCAAGGACGTGAGATTTCAGCCCGCGCCAGTGGACGCCGTGGGTTGTCCGGATTCGCCGTCAACCAAAGCTCGATCGTCCGCCCCGACGGAGTGCGACCCGCTAGTCGATAGACGTCGTCCCGCTGTACGACCCGATAGTCGTTCATCAACCTTAGCGCCAGCTCGTCAACGCGATCCCGGTCGGTCCAGAGCAGCAGTTCGCCTTTGGCATCGATTGTTGCCCACGGCTCGGCGTAAGGGTCGCACAACCGTGACGCCAACTCAGCGAGATTTGTGCGCTGACGGAGCGGACGAAGTTCCTCGGTCAACAGCGAAGAACCTCGCGGGCCGTCGGACGCGGTACGAGTTCCGTACCCTGCGCGGGCGCCCGTGGACGTGCTGGCGACGTTCGGTCGACCGTCGCGCACACCGAATTCATTGACCGCCGGGCGCACGATGTCCGCCGCTCCACCGGATCGGCCGTAGACGACCGACGGATAGACTGAGCGACTCTCCGGCTCGCCAAACCGTTGGATTAACTTCAGCGCCACAACCAGTTCGGCAGCAACGCGTTCGTCGTCGTCGCTCACTCGTTCGTTCTCGTCCCAGCGCAGCACGGGTTGGCCGATGTGTGGATCAGCCAGCCAGCGGCGGAATGCCCGCTGCGCGGCATCGGGCGACGCTGCCGCGCCGGCAAGCACCGCTTCCGGCCGCCACGGCATGTCCCCCTCCAAACGCAGATAGCCATCGCCGGGACCAATCGCGGCCGTCGGCTGTGGCTGCCGCTGCGGAGCGTCGACCGACGCGCGGATGAAGTCGAACAACTGTGCCGCGTAGCGACCGTCTTCCCCTTCGAGCAGGAACTCGACCCACGCCGAGTCGGCGTCCGCATCGACCGGCGGTTCGATCAGTCGATCGGGGGCCTCGCGAATGTAGTTGCCGATCAGGCTTGCACCGTCGACCGACTCGTATGTATCTGCCGCCACGGTCGGTTCGACGGGCCCCGGCCCCTCGCGCCGCCGCGCCACGTAGACGGCCATGCCCTCCTGCACCCATTCGGGCACGGACTGGTCAACCTGCGCGACGCGAAACAGCGACTTCGTCGCTTCACGCCGCAATTGTTCGAGTTGCGGCGTGCCGAACGATTCACCGCCGGTCACGCTGACGTAGACGTCGACGCCGAAGTTTGTCGGCCCGGGTCCCGTGGCCCACGGCGCCTGATCTCTTGGATCGTTGTCCACCAGCACGCTGACTGCCGCGATGCCGAACAACGGGTTGCGATGCTCGTCCATCCAGTGGTCGGCCAGGCGACCGGCTGTCTCCCACGTCGCTTCGAGTTCGTCCCCCACCGATTGAGCGTTCTCGGCTCCCAACATGCTCGTGACGACAAAGTGCTTCGTGCGATACTCCTGCCCGATGTGGCTGGTGCGGTGGTCGTAACGCGGCAAATCAATCTCATCGATCTCATGCGCGATCGAGGTCTGCAGACTGCGGTAATCCCCGGGACGCTCGTCCTGCGACCAGGCGAACGCCGCGCTGGCCAGCCAAAACAGTAGCGAGGCGAGTACCGCTGACGCGCGAATCACCGCCCGTTGCCGTGCTGCTTTCTTTCGATTTGCCGCTTTCTCTCTATTCATCGTTGCTCGCATCCGTTCTGCCTGACACCCGGTACGGCCGCCGCCAGCACGGCGGGTCGTGAACCTGCGCAAAGTCTGCCAGTTGTATCGGCAACCGACACGTCGCGAATTGGTGATTGCGGCCAGTTTCCTTCAACTCGTCGGTGCTATCACGCGCTGCTTGCTGCGGAAATCCGCCCGCAAAGTCGTCATTTTCTGCCGAATCGGATTGATCGGTATATTTTGCTCAATTTCCGTGGGGTGGTGGATCGATAGCTAGGGGCGCGGCCGCTGTAGGTTTTGGCGGTGGTGTGTTTGTGCTGTCAGTGCG
>JAGQPT010000489.1 GCA_020426575.1 Planctomycetales bacterium | reverse complement strand
TAAACCGGAGCATACGAGTACGGCTTTGCGGGCTTGAAGGAGCCCTTTGAAACTCGGAAATTAACGTCGCCCATTGTTCTGTAATGGCCTCGGATTGGAAGTCGGTCGTGGTTGGTCGTTTTACACCCCCGCTACTCATCGTCTTCGCCCCCCGCATCGGTGGACGGTCTGATGGCTTCTGCCTCAGGCTCAAAAGTGACAACCGCGGCGCCAAACCGAATCTCAGAAACTCTTTCGACAATCAAAAACAGAATCCCAAGGATGACCAACAGGCCAATCGCGACCTCGCGCATGTACGAAAACTTGAAAAACCCGGGATCTCGCACCGACGTGTACAGCACGGCCAGCGGGATACCGACAATTGCTGCAAACGAAAACCCCTTAGCGAAGTCCGTGACCCTGTCATTCACATTCGCCATTGTTTTGCTGTCCTTAAACGAAGGTCGGGTTCTCTCTCGTGGCCTAGTCGTAAGCTCGCTTACGTAACGTCTCCAAAGGATTGAATGACTTCCATAAGCGGATCTGCATCGTGAAAAGAGCACGAAATCTCGCCGTCCTCTAAAGATCGTCGACAGCACTTCCATTTTCAGCCGCCTGCATATAAGTGGCATCTTCCGGGGGCGCGTCGTTTGTGATTGGAATATCGCGCACACCGATAGCGGCGTTTGAAGTGGACGTTCCTTGATGCCTTCGCGTGAACGATATGTCGCCATGAGCTACATCGCGCGTCACCCCAAGTGCCATGATGGCAGCCCCGAACAACACAGCCACGATACCTGGTGCTGCATGTCGAAATGTGAGGAACGTCGCCCCGCCATGCACTTCCATGTCGAATGGATGCGTAACGCCAAACGCAAACATCAATACTCCAACAACAATTAGGAAAAACCCCCCAGTTGTGGCAAATGCGATCTGGGCATTTACAGTACGGATTGCCGCAGCGGCGTATTCGAGCGCGAGCAAAAGTCGCACGGTATCCTCGTCAAGTGGCACTTGGCGTGTATCCTCTACGTATGCGTCGACGATCTTCGTTGATAACGCCGTCTGTTGCGTTAGTGGGGCGACAACGTTGCACATCAGCCAAATAAGGATGACGATGAGGACTACGACTACTGCCAAGAAGCACCAGCCAAGCCAGATTTGCTCAGTCGGCGCAGTACGATCCTCGGATTCATTTTTCGTCATTGCGCACCCAACAGCCGAATTGGTTCAAACACGTGCTCTCCATTTGTCACCAAATCGACATCGAAAATGAATCCATCCGGCACGACGTGCACTTTCGTCTTTGTCTCATACCGAATTACGAACTCGATTTCGTCCGTAACCGGATCCCGCGCACCGGTGGCGACCGGTACGACATCAGGGGCATCGAAGGTCTGGCCTGGCTTCGGGGCGACTACTTTGCCAGGCATGCCAGCAGGCCGTTCAACGCGCCATTGAAACACCAGCGCTTGAGACTTCACCGTCTCGGGCTCGCCTAGTGGTGACGCCCGCGCCACATCAAGACGATATTGCGCGCCTTCATGTATCACTTTTGGTGCACGGAGGTACACTGCAAAAGTTTGCCCATTGGCGGTTGGCGTAAAGAACACGTTACTCTCAGTGTCACGTGCCCGAAATGCATGTCGGCTCGTCGCCGTAACACAGCTAATCCTGGCAACACAACGCGTGTTCGTCAGCCCATTCGTTCGAACAAGAAAGTGAATTCGATGATGGTCTGGTTGTGGCTGAAGCGCCACATGCATGTTTGTCTTTGGGGATAGCTGAAACTCGAAATCGGCAGAATGAGCCGCTCGATTCATGACTATCAATAGAAACGCCGCTAGGCCGCTACGCACCCATCTCCCTATCGTGATACGCAATGCAAAGCGCATTCGATGCTCCCCACTTTTGAACGCACAACGAGTTCAACAAGTCTACCCAGCTGGATGTCGTGTCTCAACTGTACTCCGACGACTTGACGAACAAGTGGCAACCCGGGGCCCGAGCTACCAGACTCATCCCGCGGCGAGTTTTCGCAGCACGGTTTGTAGGATGCCGCCGTTGCGGTAATAGTCCTTCTCAACGGGTGTGTCGATACGGACGCGGACGTCGAAGGTCGTCGCTTTGCCGGCCGGCGACGTGGCCGTGACCGAGAGTTTGCCGAGCGGCTCGACGTCGTCGCTCAGTTCGGCGATGTCGAACGTCTCTTCGCCGGTCAGGTCCAGCGATTGCCAGGTGGCGCCTTCGGTGAACTCCAACGGCAACACGCCCATGCCGATCAGGTTGCTGCGGTGGATGCGTTCGTAGCTGGCGGCGATCACGGCACGTACGCCGAGTAGCTGGGTCCCCTTGGCGGCCCAGTCGCGGCTCGACCCGGTGCCATACTCGGCGCCAGCCAGCACGACCAACGGCACGCCTTCGTCCCGGTACTTCATCGCGGCGTCGTAGATCGTCGTCGTCTCGCCGTCGGGCAGGTGACGCGTGTAGCCACCTTCGGTACCGGGAGCCAACTGATTGCGGATGCGGATGTTGGCAAACGTGCCACGCGTCATCACCCGATCGTTACCGCGCCGCGAACCGTAGCTGTTGAACTCGGCCTGAGGGACGCCGTGCTCGGTGAGGTACTTGCCCGCCGGACTGTTGCCGGCGATCGACCCGGCCGGCGAGATGTGGTCGGTCGTCACCGAATCGCCCAACAGCGCCAGGCACCGCGCGCCGGTGATGGGCTCGATCGGCCCCGGCACGGCGGCCAGGTCGACGAGGAACGGCGGCTCCTGGATGTACGTGCTCGCCTCGTCCCAGGCGAACAGGTCGCCCTCGGGCACCTTGATCGCGTTCCATTCGGCGTTCGAGTCGAGGGCACTGGCATACCGCGAGCGGAACATCTCGGGCTGGACCATCTCGGCCACCGCCGCGGCGACTTCTTCACTCGACGGCCAGATGTCGGCCAACATTACGTCGTTGCCGTCCTCGTCTTTGCCGAGCGGCTCGGTCGTGAGATCGACGTCGGTCGAACCGGCCAGGGCGTAGGCCACGACCAACGGTGGGCTCGCCAGGTAGTTCGCCTTGACCAACGGATTGACGCGGCCTTCGAAGTTGCGGTTGCCACTGAGCACGGCCGAGGCGACCAAATCGCCTTCGTTGATCGCGGCGGCAACGGGCGGCGGCAACGGACCGCTGTTGCCAATGCAAGTCGTGCAGCCGTAGCCGACCGTGTTGAATCCGAGCCGGTCGAGCGGTTCGCTGAGCCCGGCGCGATCGAGATAGTCGGTGACGACACGCGAACCTGGCGCCAGACTGGTCTTCACGTGCGATGGCACCTTGAGCCCGCGGGCCACGGCATTGCGGGCCAGCAGTCCCGCGCCGAGCATCACCGACGGGTTGCTCGTGTTGGTGCAACTCGTGATCGCGGCGATGACGACAGCGCCGTGCGTGATCGTCGACGAGTCGCCGTTCGCTGCGACGTGGCCGGTGCGGGCCAGTGCCGTGTCATCCAAGCCGAAGCCGCGCTGTTTGACGTCGCGGCGGAGCGCCGATTCGAACTCCTGCTTCATTTCGACCAGGGGGACGCGGTCCTGCGGGCGTTTCGGCCCGGCCAGCGACGGAATCACCGTGCCGAGGTCAAGCGTCAGCGTGCGCGAGTAGCGCGGCACCGGTGCGTCGGCCGTGCGGAAGAGTCCCTGCTCGTGCGTGTACTTCTCGACGAGTTCGACTTCTTGGTCCGTGCGGCCGGTGCGGCGAAGGTAGTCGAGCGTGTGACCGTCGACGGGGAAGAAGCCCATCGTGGCGCCGTACTCGGGCGCCATGTTGGCCAGCGTGGCACGGTCGGCCAACGGCATTGCCATCGCGCCTTCGCCGAAATACTCAACGAAACAGCCGACGACGCCTTCCTTGCGCAACATCTCGGTCGCGGTCAGCACCACGTCGGTTGCCGTGGTCCCTGGTGCAGGCGAACCGATAAGTTCGAAGCCGACGACTTCGGGCAGCAGCATGTAGATGGGCTGACCGAGCATCACGGCCTCAGCCTCGATTCCGCCGACGCCCCAGCCGACGACGCCGAGCCCGTTGATCATCGTGGTGTGACTATCCGTGCCGACGAGGGAATCGGGAACGGCGACTTTGCCCTGCGCGTCATCGCGGAGGAACACGCCCTTGGCGAGGTACTCGAGGTTGACCTGGTGGACGATGCCGACGGCCGGCGGCACGACGCGGAAATTCTCGAACGACTTTTGTCCCCACTTGAGGAATTCGTAGCGCTCGCGGTTGCGCTGGAACTCGAGTTCGACGTTGGCTTCGAGCGCGTCGGGGCTGGCAAACCGGTCGACCTGTACGGAGTGATCGATCACAAGGTCGACGGGGATGAGTGGATTGATCTTCTTGGGATCGCCACCAAGCCGGCTCATGGCGCTACGCATCGCGGCAAGATCGACGACGGCGGGCACGCCGGTGAAGTCTTGCAGTACGACGCGTGCCGGCAGGAAGGGAATCTCGACCGGCTCCTTGGCGTCGGGGCTCCAGGCGGCAACGTTGCGGATGTCTTCTTCGCGGACAATCCAACCGTCGCACGAACGCAGCACACACTCGAGCAATACCCGGATCGAATACGGCAAGTCGGCCACGCGGCAAAGCCCGGCCTTTTCCAGCGCGGAAAGCCGGTAAATCCCTACCGGGCCAGCGGTAGTGTCGAAGGTGTCGCGAGCCGAAAACGGATCAACGTTGCTTGCGGGCGTGCTCATCGCGCGAGGGTCCTGTCACAGAGTTCAGGGTGGCAGAATGCGGGGCGGACGGTGACCCGGTCGGCGGGCAGGCTCGCCGTCGCCATCGCACCGGATTCTAGCCGATTCACGCCCGCTTGTCTGGGGGGCGACGCGGCGCCGTGCCGAAGAACTGGAACGCAACGACTGGATGATCCGCATCACCGGTGAAGCACCGGACCACCGACTTCGGCAGCTGTAGCCGTGGACACGAGCATGGGTCGCCAGGCGTTACCGCCACTCGATTCAAGCGCGACGGCGGAAGACGCCGGCCCAGGCGAGCGGTTCGAGGGCCTGCCCGTCAATGACGACACCGTCGAAGCGGCACTCCGAAAGCGACACCAGATCGAACAGCGGCGAGAGTACGGCACACATTCCTTCGGCGCGGACCCGCGGCGGCCCGCCTTCACGCGGCTGCGACTCGTTGGCGTTGCCCGCCAGTGCGATGTAGGTCGCACCCGGGTTGGTCACCCGACCGAGCACGGCGAGTAGTTCCCGCAGGTGATGTTCGCGGAGGGTGTGGTAGACGCCGCGGTCGAAGACGAAGTCGAACGGTCCGCCCACGTCGGGGTCTGCGGTGAGGTCGGCCTGGCGGAAGTCGACTTTGACGTCGCGGTCGGCGAGTTTGGCCTGGGCGGCGGCGATGGCCCGCGGCGAGATGTCGACCGCGGTCACGGAAAAGCCCCACTCGGCGAGGTAAATGGCGTTCGTGCCAGTTCCGCAGCCGATTTCCAGCGCTCGGCAAGGCGCGACGCGATGGTCGGCCAAGAGGCGAATCAGGTTCGTCGACGGCCGTCCGCTGTCCCAGGGGGTGTTGCCATCGGCATAGCGGGCGTCCCAATCTTCCAACGTCTTCGGCGGGCGGGGGGATGCGGTCATCGTCGTCTCTCTCATTCGTTCGCTATGGCGCATTTACACCGCTCACACGTTCGGCGGCTTGTTACAACTTGCCCCAATCGACAACTTCGCCGCCGGCACGGGTACCGAGCCCCCGGTGAAGCCGGGCGTCGATGCTGTAAGAAACGGGCCGTACCGAGCCGTCGCCGAACATCATGTGGAAGATACCGTCATGCGGTCCCCCCCAGGAGTCCCAGGAGTGCAAACCCGGCGTGTCGCGTTGCGGCAGCACGCCTGACGAGCGCAAATTGTCGCCGTTGGCCCCGGTGAAAACGCCTTCGTCGTCGCCGATGTCCTTGTTCGTGCTACTTGTGATCCCTCGATACGCCTCAGGTCTGAGCGTTTTCTCGCCCACCATATACGTGTTGCTTGTTCCGTCAGTCACCTGCGCGATGCGGACTTCGCTGCGGACGTAGACGAGGCCGTTGAGCAGGTCCCGCTTTGGCCACCCGTCCCACTCGTTGTGGTCGTCGTACGTCACCTCGGCAATTCCTTGACCGTAATACTCGTCGCCGGTGCAGGCAACGTAGTCGTTGCGGGCCAGCGGACCGCCGTCGTGATTCCAGTTCTTGCCAGCGAAGGCGCCGGCCACGGGGTATGCCAGGGGCGATCGCCGCGACGGGCAATAGAAGATACCGACGGGCGTGGCGTTGGTCTCGCCGAGCAGGTCTCGAGTCGGGGTCGGCACCGGCCAGCCTGCGTTGTCCTTGCCCAAGTTGTACAGGGCCTGCTGCTCCATGAACGGCAGCACGCTGAAGAGCCAGCTGCCGGGCTGAGCGCGGCCGAACCCTTGATCGGGATCGCCCACCCAGCGCGATCCCCAGCCCCCGCTGGGGAAAAAACCCGCCGTGTCATGATGCGCGTGAAACGCCAGGCCAAGGTTCCGCAGGTTATTGAAACAACTCGTGCGCCGCGCCGATTCACGGGCGGACTGCACGGCTGGCAACAGCAGTGCGATCAGGATGCCAATGATGGCGATCACGACCAGCAGTTCGACGAGCGTGAAGCCGCGTCGGGCTACTCCGCCGCTGGAGGCCGCCCCCTCGATGGCAAATCTGCGATTCGAGAATTTCATCGACAGCTAGCCTAGCAGATCAAAAATGGCGTGGCGAGCCCCGAAGAGCGTCCCCGTCGAAGGGCATGGTACTCGTGCAGCAGTGCGACGGTTCGCCAGTTTTGCAGTTCCGGCGCGCGCTCACTCGGCAAACACTCGCTGCTTCACCGACAGGCGCGTCACGGCGCCGTGGCCAACGAAGCTTCGGCCCTCGTGATCACACGGCCCCACTATTCGTCGGCACGCGCAGGTTCTCCCGCAACAGCCGCAATATTGAAGTCCATCGTGCCGCTCGTCTCGTCGGTCACGCTACAGGTAAGTGGCGATTCGGCGCCGGCATAGTGGGGAGGACTGATCTGTAACTGCTCGTCAACCATGGCGACCTCGAAGCCGTTATCGTGATCGGTCTGGCGCCCGGTCTTTTGCTTCGCCACGATTTCGACACGGTAGGTGCCCGCGGGCAAGCCACCGCGGCCCTCGATGCGATACTGGCCGTCGACGATTGCCGAGGCGGCGACCGAACCGGGCGTGTCGCCGATTGGCACGAAGCGGATCTCGCCGGAATCGGGCATCACATCACCGACGGTGACGTGACCGTGGATGATCTGCGCGTCTTTGTCACCGCCGCACCCCGACAGAGCCACGAGCCACGCACATGCCATAATGCATCGAGAAATTGCGGCGCCGTCGGCCGACAAGAACACACGCACGATCAGTAGTCTCCGATCACTTCGCCGCCGTCCCGCGTCGTCAGGGCCACGATCGTCGCCTGGGCAATTCCTTCGTTGACAAAGGAGACGTGCCCGTCGGCGAAGACGAATTGCGCTCCGCCAGGATGCCGGCTGCGTACGGGGGCGTGAATATGCCCCAGGTCCGAGTTGATGCCGTAGGCCGTGGTGATCCGGTTCTCCGACGCCCAGAGCTTGCCCCAGTATTGCTGCGTGGGGTTGTATGAGTCGTACTGGTCGAGATCGCACTCGCCGACCATGAACGTGTTACTCGTGCCGTCGGTGACGTGACGCAGTTCGGTTTTCGAGCGCAAGTACATGATCCCGGTGCCGTCGGGGTCGCGAGCGTAAAACACCTCGACACCGTTGCGGTGTGTGGCAATGGCTGAGTAGTTGGTTTCGGCGGCGTCCTGTTCGCCAGGGATACCACTACAGCACTGCAAGAGCTGAGGCGAGGGCGCGCTTGGGCAGAGGTACGTACTCACAAACGTTTTCATCGCCGTGTTGTTCACCGGATGCACGACGTTGTAATTCACGCCAAAATCGATTTGCTTGTGAACGTTGCCCACCTCCATGAAGGGCAACAGGCGGGCCGACCAACTCCAGCCGGTACCATTCCCCAAGGTGCCGGGCGGGAACACCTGCAACGTGTCGTGATAATTGATCAGGGCCAGTCCGATCTGTTTGAGATTGTTCGTGCACTGGGCCCGCCGCGCCGATTCGCGAGCGGCCTGCACGGCCGGCAACAGCAGTGCGATGAGAATGCCGATGATGGCGATCACAACCAGTAGTTCGACGAGCGTGAAGCCGCGTCGGGCTACTCCGCCGCTGGAGGCCGCCCCCTCGGTGGCACATTGGACGTTCGCGTTCTTCATCAATTGTTAACCTACCACATCGAAAATGGTGGGGCGAGCCGGGTGAGGCATCTCGGTCGATCGCGGCAAATTGTAGAACATCGCGGCCAAGTTGCGACCGTTCGTGCGCCGCGGGCACACGGCTGTCGGACAAATGGTTGCAGAGTCGGCGGCGGGCGAGTAACGTGCGCTGCAGGCAGTGCTGGTCGCGCGAATACCAACCGTCGCCGGCCCGCTCCGCCATGCTTCGAGGACTGCTACTTCGAGGACTATACATGATGCCGTTTCAATTTGCCAAATTTGTCACGCTCGCGCTGGGTATCTGCCTCGTGGCAAGCAGTTCCTGGGCGGACAATTGGCCGATGTACCGCGGCGGCGCCGCCCGACAGGCGTACACGGCCGAAGCGTTCGAGGGGCCACTACACCTGCAGTGGACGTATCGCTCGCAGCACGCGCCGCTGCCCGCCTGGCCTCGTTCGGACCGATTGCCGTTTGACCGGGCCTATCACACGGTCGTCGCCGATGGCCGTCTCTTCTTTGGCAGTTCGGTCGACCACAAGGTGTATTGCCTCGACGCCGAAACAGGCGCGACGCTATGGACCTATTTCACCGATGGACCGATTCGCTTTGCCCCGGCCGTGTGGCGCGACCGCGTGTTTGTCGTCAGCGACGACGGCTGGTTCTATTGCTTAAGCGCCGAGGACGGCACGCTGGTCCGGCGTCAGCGCGGCGGCCCCGCCGATGATCGGCTGCTCGGCAACGAACGCTTGATTTCGCGCTGGCCCGCTCGGGGAGGTCCCGTCGTCGTCGGTGACGTGGTCTACTACGCCGCCGGCATTTGGCCCAGTGAAGGCATCTTCTTGTACGCCATCGACGCCGCCAGCGGCGAGACGCTTTGGGTCAACGACGACTCGGGCGACATCTACATGCCACAGCCGCACGGCGGCGCCGAGGCCCGCAGCGGCGCATCGGCACAGGGTTATCTTGTCGCCAACGGAGATGCATTGCTCGTTCCCACCGGACGCGCCGTGCCGGCATCGTTCGACCGCAACAGCGGCAAGTTCCAGTTCTTTCACCTTCAGCAGTTCGGACACCGCGGTGGTTCACCGACGATGGCCGTCGGTGACTTGTTTTTCAACAGCGGCACCGCCTTCGACCACGCTACCGGCCAGTCGGTCGGCAACGTCGGCAGTGGGGCCCTGTCCGGTATCCCCGGCGGGCTAGTCCGTTCGACGACGGGCGAAGTCTCGGCGTTCCGCTGGATCGAAGTCGACAAGCCCGACCGCAAAGGGATCGTTCAAAAGGTCAAGGCACTTGAACCCGTCTGGACCGTGAAGGGAGCGCCGGGCGGCACGGCCGTGGTCGCGACCGCCGGATGCGTCGTCACTGCCGACAGTCATGCGGTGGCGCTCGTTGATGCCAAGCACAATGAGCCAGTCTGGTCCGCAGAGGTCGAGGGCACGCCCTACGGTCTAGCCGTGTCCGACGGACGCTTGTTCGTCAGCACCGATCGGGGTGTGATTCACTGTTTCGGTCCGCGCGACGGTGAAGCGGTCGTCCACGAACATCGCGGCAAGCCGAACACGCTCGATCCGCGCTACGTTGAGGCGGCCCAAGACATCGTCCGGCAGAGTGGCAATTCGGCCGGGTTCTGCGCCGACATCGACTGTCGCGATGCACAACTCGCCGAGGCCCTTGCGCGAACCACGGACCTGCAGATCTACGCCGTTGCGGAAAGCGATGACGACGTCCGCGTGGCCCGGGAACGACTCGACGCGGCCGGGCTCTACGGCAGCCGTGTCACCGTCCACCAGGGCGACCCGTCGGCGACGCACTATCCCGAGTATTTCGCCGACGTCGTCGTGTCGGATCGTTCGCTCGAAGAAGCGCCAGCGAAAGACGTGAGTGATGAGGCGTCGCGGCTGTCGCGGCCCTACGGCGGTATCGCTTGCTGGGGCGCGGCCGGTGCGCTGAAAATCGACGTGCGCGGCGATCTGCCCGGGGCCGGTGACTGGACACACCAGTACGCCGACGCCGGCAACAGTTGCTGCTCGATCGACACGCTTGTGCAGGGGGAACTCGGCATGCTCTGGTTTCGCGACGTGGACCACGACATGCCGCAACGCCACGGCCGCGGCCCCGCTCCGTTGTACTACCACGGCTACCTGGTCGTCGAAGGGATCGACGGCCTGCACTGCGTCGATGCATACAACGGCCGTAGTCTCTGGCAATACGAGTTGCCCGACATCCTGCAGCCGTACAACAGCGATGCCCTGATGGGGACGGCCGGCACGGGGAGCAACTTTTGTATCGCCGACGGACACGTGTTCGTCCGCAACGGTGCGTCATGCCTGAAGCTCGACCTGGCGACCGGCAAGAAGGTCGCAGAATTTGCCACCCCGCAGCGCACCGACGGCCGACCGGCCGTCTGGGGATTCATCGCCTCGGCGGGCGGGCTGCTGTACGGCACGCTCGACAATCCCGATCACGTGGTGAAATGGCGTTATCAACAGGGCGACATGAGCAAGCTGCTTACCGAGTCGGACGCTTTCTTCGCACTCGACGCCGCTACGGGCGAACTGCGCTGGAGCTACGACGCCCGCGATTCGATCCGCCACAACGCGATCACGATCGGCAAGGAGTTGATCTACCTGATCGACCGACCGATCGCGATTGGTGACCACATCGCGTCCAGCGAGGACGACGCCAAACAGGAACAACCCAAAGGCGTGTTGCTGGCATTGGATCGTACCACAGGCGAGGAACGTTGGCGGCGCACGGAGAACGTGTTCGGCACGTTGCTAGCCGTCAGCCCCGAAAACGACGCGTTGATGATGAGTTACCAACCCACGCGTTTTCGACTCGATTCGGAGAAAAGCCAGGGCATGGCAGTCTTCAAGGCGTCCGACGGCACGTCGCTATGGGAAAGCGATCGCCCCTATGCGTCGCGGCCCATGATCAACGGTCGAACAATCTATGCGCAAGGTGCCGCGTTCGACCTCATGACCGGGAGCCCGCAGTCGTTCGAGTTCTCCCGCTCGTACGGATGCGGCATATTGGCGGGATGCGAGAACATGATGTTCTTCCGCTCGGCTACCCTGGGTTACTACGAGTTCGGCACCGAACCGCAGACGCACAACTATGGCGGCATGCGGCCGGGCTGTTGGATCAACGCGATTCCCGCCGGCGGACTGGTGCTGGTGCCGGATGCATCAGCCGGTTGTGAATGCAGCTATCTGAATACAGCCTGGATTGCGCTCAAGCCATTAGCGGAATGATTCCACCGCCGGTGCGCGGTTCGTCAGGTTTGGCTTCACGGCAAGAGCTGCCGGTTCGTGTCGGTGTCCGCCGGACACGGGTTCATAGGCCCGCGTAATTCGGTAGCTTTTTTCGACTATTTCGTCGCGGGCAAATACATCGAGCGGGGGCCAAGCGGCGCAGCCGTGTTTCTCGGTGTTACGTTTGCGGGCGGCAGTCGCCTGGGAGCGAAGAAATCTCTCAACTCATTACAGCACAAGCATTTACAACACTGTATACGTGTTCGATTCCAGGCAGCACGACGAAAAGTTAGGTACAAGCCGTCGGTGGACTAACTTTGCCGACTGCTAGATTCGCGCCGATTGGATGAAAAACCGGGGGGCGTGGTGGGTCGGTTCGCTTGACTGCGCGCCAGAACCACGTAGATTGGAGGGAAGGAGTATTGCGCACGCGGGGACCGAGCGTCGGCCCCGGACGGATTTGAGTGCGCGAACCAACTCGAAGGCGCGTGGCTTCCCCAGTCACCAGAGACCCACTCAAGCAAGAACGCGATTTGCACCAACGTGAATCGCGCCACACCATAACGCGGGTTTGCCCACGAGCCATTTTGTACCGTTAGGTCCACGGAAGGTCAAGTAGGGAAACTCCTAACCGTCCATGTGGAAGGATGTCGTCTATGTTGGTTTTGTCGCGAAAAAAGAACGAGAGTATTGTCATCAACGATGACATCACGATCGTGGTCGTGGAAATTCGCGGCGATAAGGTACGTCTGGGCGTCGAAGCCCCCAAGGAAGTGCCCGTGCATCGTCGCGAGGTCTATGACGCAATCCAACGCGGAGATGCGAATCACCGCGAGGCTGATGAGAGTGCTTCGGCCGCCGAACCCGACGCAACCGGGGCTGCCGGCGACGCCTGATCTAGGCGCCGCAGCATCTTGAGCCACGTAGCATCCGTCGCCGCATGCGCTGCGCCATATCTGCTTGCAACCGTTTGCCGTTGGACCGTGTCGCCTGATGTCCGTCCAGTCGTTTCGCGGGCGTGCGACGACAAAGCGTCACAAGGCCGCATTGCGTCACAAAGCGTCAAATCGCCGTCGACTGATCGGCGATTGTCGTGATCGACGAGAACTCTGAGCGCGGACGTGATCTGCGACGTCGCAACAACGGTTTCGCCCCAGTAACTTTTCGGCGTTTTGCCGGCAACAACGCCAGGCCCCACTTGACTCAAAGCGCTTCGGGCGACTATACACATGCGCTTTGTTGTCGCCTGCCTTTGCCGCAGCCACCACATCCGGCCCCGTCGTCTAGTCTGGCTTAGGACACTGGCCTTTCACGCCTGTAACACGGGTTCAAATCCCGTCGGGGTCACTTCGTTTGAAGACGGGTGGCACTTCGGTGCGGCTGCGGCGACGCGATGCCGTCACACGGGTTGGTTGGCACAAAGCGACTCTTTGCAATCGCA
This sequence comes from Planctomycetales bacterium, assembly GCA_020426575.1. Taxonomy (GTDB): domain Bacteria; phylum Planctomycetota; class Planctomycetia; order Pirellulales; family JAEUIK01; genus JAGQPT01. The sequence continues at coordinate 459 of JAGQPT010000489.1, read as the reverse complement.
CGGATTCCGTGGGCACGTTTTTCTAGATTCCACGAACCTCGGCAAACCACGGCGCAGCGCCGTTCCCGACTCGCCCGGGTGCCCTAGCCATCTCGCCCACTCGACATGGTGAGCCAGCCCCCCTACGACGCATTGCTGCTCGTTTCGTTCGGCGGCCCCGAGCGCCGGGAAGACGTAATGCCTTTCCTGGAAAACGTGGTGCGCGGGCGGCGCGTGCCGCGCGAACGCCTCTTCGAAGTCGCCGAACACTACTACCACTTCGGCGGCGTGAGCCCTATCAACGAGCAAAACCGCGAGCTGATGGCCGCACTTCGCCGCCAGCTCGACGAGTCGCAGCACCCGATACCGATTTACTGGGGCAACCGCAACTGGCAACCGTTGCTTAGTGACACGCTCGCTGAGATGACGCGCGACGGCGTCCGCCACGCCCTGGCCTATGTCACTTCGGCCTTCAGCTCC
>JAGQPT010000488.1 GCA_020426575.1 Planctomycetales bacterium | reverse complement strand
TCGCTGCCGCGCGAGCTGGGACCTGACCCGAAGTCGGGCGATACGGTGACGGCGTACAACGGTCGTTTTGGTCCGTACGTCAAGTGCGGTGACGAGACGCGTTCGCTGCCCTCGGACATCTCGCCTCTGGACGTGACGCTCCAGCAGGCCTTGGAACTCTTGGCACAGCCGAAAAAGGCCCGCCGCGGTTTTGGGCAAACGCGCGAGCCGATAAAGGTGTTCGACGAATCGCCGGTCACCAAGCAGAAAGTTCAGCTTCTCGATGGGCGGTATGGCCCGTATGTGACCGACGGGGAAACAAACGCATCGGTCCCCAAAGGAACGGCCGTCGACCAGTTGTCGTTCGAGGACGCACTGAACTTGCTGGCCGCTCGCGCCACACAGGGTGGCACGAAGAAAAAGGGGGCCAAGAAACCCACGGCGAAGAAAGCAACCAAGAAGGCAACTACCAAGAAAAAGGCGACAACGAAGAAGTCTTCCACGAAGAAGTGACGGTTCATGAGGCCAGCGTGGCGGATTGCATCGTGTCTGGCCGCGCAATCTGGTCAGACGCTTGCCTCGGCGCTGCAAGCAATGGCAAACGCTGTGGCGTGACTTCGGCAATGAGAAATCGATATCTGGACGTGCCCGATGCCCAACTTGCGGGCGATTTCCAGCGCACCGTCGTGCAACGACACGTGCGGCTGGCCATTTCGTCCGGGCAGCACTTCTGCGTCGCGCCAGCTGATACCTTTAGCCCATCCTGTGCCGAGCGTCTTGAGAATCGCTTCTTTGGCCGCCCAACGGCCGGCATAGTGCTGTGTGGCGGCCTTGCGAGTGCTGCAGTACTCGATTTCGGCGGGCGTGTAGACCCGCGAGATAAACAACTCGCCGTGTCGCTCGATCATCTGCGCGATGCGCAGGCACTCGACAATGTCCGTGCCGATACCGATGACGTTCATGGGCGCAACATTTCGCCTCGATTGGATTCGTATGGCCGAGCCTTCCGGTTCCCGCGATGGCGATGATACCGATGCCACAGACTCGCCTCGCCTTCAGTATTAGCCAGCCGCGCGGCGGGGGCAACGGGGCGGGTGGGGCGTAAGACGCTAACGTAGTGCTCAGCCACGCAGCCCGCAGGCCGTTTCGGCACGGGCAAGCACTTCGCCGGCCTTTTTGCGAGCGCGCGAAGCTCCGTCGGCAAGAATGTCCTGGACCTGTTCCGGCTTTGCGACCAACGCCTCGCGGCGTTCGCGGGCTTCGGCAAAGTAGTCGGTGGCGACGCCGAGCAGCGCCTTCTTGACCTCGCCGTAGCCGAAGCCGCCACGTCGATACATCGCCGCCATCTCTTCGCGCTGGGAGTCGTCCGCCATCAGCGAATAAAGCTGGAACAAGTGGTCGCTTTCCGGCTCCTTGGCGTCTTCCATGGGCCGCGAGTCGGTCGTAATCCGCATTATTTTTTTCTTCAGTTGGCCGAGTGGTTCAAAGACTTCGAGCGTGTTGTTGTAGCTCTTGGACATCTTCTCGCCGTCGGTGCCGGGCACCTTGGCCGTCGACTCGAGAATCTTTGCTTTGGGAAGTACAAACGTCTCGCCAAACTCGTGGTTGAACGAGCCGGCCAGGTCGCGACAGACCTCGATGTGCTGCACCTGGTCCTTCCCGACGGGCACAACGTCGGCGTCATAGAGCAGGATGTCAGCTGCCATCAAAACCGGATAAGTGAACAGGCCAGCGTCGGCCGTCAGTCCGTGGGCTTTCTTGTCCTTGAAGGCAGTGCAGCGTTCGAGCAGTCCCATTGGTGTGCCGGTCATCAGCAACCAACACAATTGCGTGACCTCTGGTACGTGAGACTGAACGAACATCACGGCGTGTTCCGGATTGAGCCCCAACGCCAGTAGGTCGACCGCCGCATCGAATGTGTTCTGTCGCAGCTTGTCGGCATCGCGCACGGTTGTGAGGGCGTGGAGATCGGCGATGAAGTAATACGCTTCGTCCTCGGTCTGCAGGTCGATGTACTGGCGGATCGCACCGAAGTAATTCCCCCAGTGGAACCGAGCCGTTGGCTGAATACCCGACAACACTCGCATGGTAGTTTCGACCTTCGGTTAGGGGACGCCGCTTAGCACGACGTGGGAACACACAGCGACATGATCATTGAAATACCTGGAATAGTGACAAACCGGGCGGACCTCAGCGTTCACGCCGCCTAACTTACGCCGACCGGCGCGGCGGCGGCAAGGGCTGTGTTTCCGCCGCCAGTCAGGTGCGGAGCGACGCCACGACGTCCTGCACCGACCGGACACCCAACTCGCCGAGTGCCTGGGGCAAGGCGTCGAGGATTCGCATCGACGCCGTGGGATCGTAAAAGTTCGCCGTCCCAATCTGCACGGCGGAAGCGCCGGCGACAAAGAACTCCATCACATCGTCGATCGTGGCGATGCCGCCGATGCCGCAGATCGGCACTTCGACGGCCTGGGCGACCTGGTAGACCATCCGCAGGGCAATCGGCTTGATGGCCGGTCCGCTCAGCCCGCCCATCACGTTACCCAACCGTGGCCGACGACCGCGCCAGTCGACCGCCATTCCCAGACAGGTGTTCACCAGGCTGACGCCGTCGGCCCCAGCCTCAGCGGCACTACGGGCCATTACGACAATGTCGCTCACGTTCGGTGTCAGCTTCGCCAGAACGGGCAACCGAGTCGCGGCCCGCACGCGGCTGACGACCTCATGGCACCTGTCGGGGTTAGTGCCGAAATCGACGCCGCCGCTGACGTTCGGGCAGGAAACGTTCAGTTCCAATGCCGCGATGCCAGGTTCGGTGTCGAGGCGTTCGGCCATCTGCTCAAACTCATCGATCGTGCG
>JAGQPT010000487.1 GCA_020426575.1 Planctomycetales bacterium | reverse complement strand
GTCGGCGTTGGCGCCGGCGACGGCGTGCCGGTCGGCAGCGGCGTACGCGTTGCGGTCGGCCAGGCCGTGCGGGTGGCCGTCGCGGTGCTCGTAGCGCTGGGCGGCGACATTGGCGTGCTGGTTGCCGATGGCGTGGCGCTCGGCAGTGGCGTAACGGTCGACGACGGCGACGGTGTGGCCGTTGCAGTTGCCGGCTCCGTCGGCGATGGCGATTCGGCCGCCTCGGCAACGGCAGCATTGACCGCTGCCTCTTCCTGTGCGGTGGGTTCACTCTCCGGCGTCGGCTCCGGCGTCACCGGCGGGATTGCATCGACCTGCAACCAGCCGGCCTGCCCATCCACACAGCAGATCTGATACCACGAACCGCTTTCGTCCTCGCTCAGCACCGACAGCAACCGGTTGTCTGGCGCAAACCCAATCTGCCGCGCCGAGACGTCGGGCGACGCGTAGAGCGGAATCCCGGGCGAGCCCGGCGCGATGATCAGCAGCGTGGGCCGCTCAACCCGGTTGGACGCCGCTTCGACAACCATCGTCGCGCCGGGTGCGGCAGCAACCTGCTCGCCCTGGGCGACGATTACTTCCTGGTCGTCCATCGATACCGTCACGGCGCCCGACGTAGTCGTCACAATCGACTCGCCGCTGGCCAGCGTTTCAAAGGAGAATTGTGTCCCCGTGACGGACGCGTTGACCGACGACGAACGGACCACGTACCGATCGACCTCGGTCAGGTCCACGTCGATGACGTTGTTGGTCTTGCCCCGGCGCACGAACATTTCCACCTGGGTCGCATCGGCCAGCGCATCCAGTTGGACCAGTTCGACATAGCTGTCCGGCTCGATGATGACCGTTTGTCCTGGGAAGAGGGTCACCGTCGTCATGCCGTTCAAGGCAATGATCCGGTCGCCCTGGACAACCTTCAGGAAATCGCCATCCTGGTAAGTGCGGAACTCGCCGGTGCGCGCTTGCAGCACCGTTACCTCGCCGCCCGTCACTGCGGCCGTGGCACTCACCGGCCGGGGGAGGACACGCGAGAGGCCAAAGAAGATGAGGATCACGGCAACCGCGGCAGCGCCTGCCATCGCCAACGACTGGCCGGGGCCGAGCCCGTCGAGCCAGCGCCGCATCCGTTCGAGCAGGGACGGTCGCGGCGCAGGGGCCGGCGCCACAACCGCTTCGGCGTGGTAGACGGACTGAACCTCGCGCAGCACGAGTTGATTCAGCCGTTCAACCAGGTCCGGCGATGGCGTAATCGGCGTATAGTGTTGTTCGAACAGTCCCCGGACTTCCGCATCGTCGCGGTCGTCCAGGTCATGCCGAAACTCAGCCATATTCAAAACCCGCGTCCTCGAGTGCTTCGCGCAACTGCTGTCGCGCCCGGCTTAACAGTGATTCCGTTCCCTTGTACGAACGGTCGATTACCTGAGCAATCTCACCAACATTCAGTCCGACATGGTAGCGAAGCAGCAGCACCTGCTTGGTCGTCTCCGGCAGCCGGTCGATCACTTCCTCGAACTCGACAGCTTTGCTCGTGACGCCGGCACTGGCGCGCTGATCGCTCAATTCGACGACGTCTTGCCGCTTACGGTAGAAATCTGCGATTTTTCGGTATGCCAGCGAGAAGATAAAGGTGGCAAGACTCGCTTTGCCATCGAAGGAAGGCAAGGCATGTACAGCCGCGATCAACGTTTCGCTGAGCACATCTTCCGCATCCTGCATTGTCGGAAGATTGCGTCGCAGATAGTTCAAAAGGCGCGGTGTCATCATCTGGACAAACTCTGCCCAGGCCTGCTGATCACCAGCCTTTAGACGTCGGAGAAGTTCCGCTTCGGAGCGGTCGCCAGGTGCTACCGGATCCAAAGATACCTCTCGCTTTTATAAATCGCTATCTGCACACGAATCCTTCGCAGCTTACTTGACAAAGATGCTGACAATCTGTCAGCGTATGGGTTTTGACGGGAGGTAGGAGGGCAGACAATTGCTGCACGGCGTCGGGATGTAGTACCATTGTCGCCCAGTGTACCAG
>JAGQPT010000486.1 GCA_020426575.1 Planctomycetales bacterium | reverse complement strand
CGCCGAACGTTTGGCGACGGCCGACGCGTCGCTGCGACTGGGCGACACGGCCACGCTCGCCCGCCAGGGCTGGCAACAGACGGCCGCCGCGGTCGGTGACAAATCGATCCCCACGTCACTGATCGCGGTGTTGGTTGCGGCATTGCGGCAATCGACCGGCGGCCAGAACCTGCTGGCGCTGGGCATGGACGCCGACATCGAATACGCCGCCCAGCTCGACCGTCACCTGGTCGTGCCGACGTATGACAACGCGAGTCGTACGATCAGAGCGGCTACCTGAGCTTCGCAGAAATGGGATAGCCCAGACATAGTCTGGGGGCCGCAGGCACAAGAGGCTCGGGAGCTTGGAATCTATCAGGAAGGAATTTCGCCACCGAATTCAGGCCGGCGCTCGGGGCCTCTTGTTGCTGCGCAACCCAGACGGACGTCCGTCTGGGCTACCCGCTGAATGAATCAGTGCGGCGGGGAATTCTCAATTCGACGCGTTGCCGTCAGTGCACCTTCTCGCATACACAAACACCGCAAACACGCCGCCGGCGAGGCCGAGTACGATCGTCCAGAGCACGTGGCCAATTGCCATGAACGCCTCGCCCGGCAACCAGGATCGCGATTCGCCAAAGGGCATACCGTATCCACCATCCCCATAACCGCCATAGTCGCCATAGCCGTAGCCGATCATAGGCCGATCGGCGTACGCTCCGCTGAATTCAGTCGTCGAAACACCCGGCTGTTTTTCAGCATGGGCCACCGTGAAAATTGTCGACAGCAGCCGGGTCGTTGGCAGGCGGCGTTCACCCTGAGGAACGAGTTCTTTGTGGCCAGAGAGATAAATCACCGATCCGTATATTGCCATGCATACAACCACTCCGCAGGCAAATGCTCGCTGCGCCCCCAGGCTCGCCAAAGCCATCACCGCCATCGCCATGAATAGCACAAGCGCTGCTCCCATCACGATCATCCACCAAACGTCATTTGCAAACTTCAGCGCCGCGAAGGCCACTGCGAAGAAGGCGACGAGGGCGATCAATCCGCGCAAGGAAAATCGCACACCGCGATCGCGCGTTGGCGTGTCCATCGTGTCACCCCGCATCCAAGAATAGAAATTGAGCGCAAGCACCCACACTGCCGCGGTGTGGTTTCGCCGGCCTCGAAGGCACCAACTAGCCAATCCCCTTCCAGACCCAGGCGGGTGGTGCGTCGTATTCTAGCGTTAACCGATCGCCCGGGTTGAGCGTGAACGTCTGGCCGCGGCGCAGTCCGCCGTCGAACGCCAGCGGCTGGCCCGCCTGCGACGCTTCGCTCCAGCGGCGCACGTCACCGGCTCCCGTGATACGCACCTCGACCGGAAACGGGTTGCGGTTTGTCACCGACTCACCCGACACCGGCACCGCGGGTGTCTCGGTCGGCAGGTTCACCAGCGTGTTGGCCACGATGCGGTTCGTCGGCACTGCGGCGCGATTCGTGATGCCGTGCGGGAAGCGCATCCCTTGCACCAGGTTGTCCCGGGCCGACGGCTCGAACACCACGTCGCCGCCGGCGGCCATGCGGCCGAACGTGAGATCGAGGAAGTTGTCGTGCCCGAACAGTCGGGCGCCGACGGCCGATTCGATGTCTTCGCTCTCCAGGTGCGCCTGCACACGATTGTCGTGCGGCAACGGGTCATCGCTGCCGCCGATCTCGACGTGGTTCTGGCAAAGGTGCACGAGCGTCGCTTCGATCGAGTTGTGCGTCGTGGCGGCCGAGAGTTGGATACCCCGTTCACAGCCGACAATTTCGTTGGCGATGATGCGATTGCCGTCGATCGCGCCGGTCGACCCGTCCAGGCAAAGTCCGGTGCCGATCCAGCGATGTCGCTTGTTGAGTTGCGAGTCGTAGGCCTCGCCACCCGGCCAGGCACCGCCCCCACCGACCAGGGCGTTGAAGTGGAAGTCGGTCGACGTGATCACCTTGAAGCGATCCGGCCCGGCGGTTGTCGGCGCCAGTCGCACGACCGCACCGTCGGAAACCGAAACGATCAGGCCGAAACGGTACGCGCAGCTCATCTGGCTGTCGATGACGACGGCGTCGCCAGTGCGCGGGGCATAGTGGATCACACAGTGGCCACTCTCGAGACGAAAGTCCTGCATCCAGGGCACGCGGAGCGTCTCGTGCAGCACGTAAACAACCGGCTGGTTGACGTCGGTCGTCCAACTGCCGCCGCAGATGTAGACGTCCTTGACCTGCTCCTTGGCGGCATCGAGCGCTTCCTGCAGGCCTGATGTGCGCGTGCCCGGAGTGCGCGGTCCGAAGTCGCCGCCATCGTCGGGCCCCTCGGGCGTGACCAACACCCGATTGAGCTTCCAGCCGACCGGCAGCTCGGCCAAGTCCCCGTGCCGCGGTGTTTCGCTCGCCGCAAACGCCCCGGCGGCGCCACCGCCCAACGCGCCAATTACGGCGGCGCGGGTGAGATATCTGCGTCGGGAGATGAAGTCGGTCATATGCTGTCGCCCGTGACGAGTAAGAGATTTGCCAAACCCATCCGCCCAGGATCGGCCCAAGAGGCCGGCGATTCCGCTCGGATCAGTGCCATTGTTGCCACGCACCCGCGCGGTTTGCCAGCGCCTTTTGCCACATGCAATGTGTGAAGCATGGCAGAGACGCTGGCACTTGCCCTCTCGCCACATCATCCCCGGCCGACACCTTCCCACGTCGGCCCAACCCGTGCGCGAGACTTCAGCGAGCGAGCGATCCCAACGCCAAGTGATTCGACTCCGACACGAGGTCACTTTACCTGCATGTCCGCCTGGTACGACCATCGCGTTGGCGCTGTGCATGGGGTGCAAAGGCCGAGTGGCATGACACCACCGAACGCGTTCTATCAACGACAATGAGCGGATGCCAGCGAACTCGTCAGCCCCTGCCCGCATCACAGGCAACGCACGCCTGCGACCCCGGTTGGCAGAAGAACTTCACAAGACCTAACTCATGTTGTCAAAGGTGTATGCGCGCTGTCCGCCGACTTTGCTCGGCGCGATTGGCACGATGATTGCGTTGTGCGTCGCGAACACTTTGTTGTGACGTGAGCCCGGCTCGTCATCTCCCGCAGTAGCGGATGACGGCTCGTTGGGTTTTGTTCGTTAGTCGGAGTGGGACCTTCGCTGGACCCACCCCGTGAGTCGCGAAGTACAAGGCGGAAATGATCCATGAGAAACCTGTTGTCTAGTCCATTTGGTCTGAGTTCGTTGGACCCCAAATCGCTGCTGCCCTGTGTGGCGTTGCTCTGCATGGTGAGCCTGATCGGCGTGCTGGCAATTGCCCCCGGTGTAGCCCTCGGCCAGGAGGAAGCCGCCGAGACCGAATCGGCCGCTGCTGCCGAAGAACCCGCCACGGAAGAGGCCACCGTCGAAGAAGTGGTTGAAGAGGTCGAAGAAGAGCCCGTGACGGCCGAAGCCGTGCTCAGCGACGTCGATACGCTGTGGACCTGTTTGGCTGCCTTCCTGGTGTTCTTCATGCAGGCCGGCTTCTGCCTCGTCGAAGCAGGTTTCACGCGGGCCAAAAACGCCTGTAACATCGTGATGAAAAACTTAATGGACTTCGCCGCGGGTTCGTTGCTTTTCTGGCTGATCGGATTCGGCCTGATGTTTGGCACGACCAACGGATGGTTCGGCACGACCGACTTTCTGTTCGACGCCGACACGTCGCCACTGCCCGATGGCATTTCCCCGTCGTTCGGCTGGGCATTCTTGATCTTTCAAACCGTGTTCGCTGCCACCGCTGCCACGATTGTCAGTGGTGCGATGGCCGAGCGGACCAAGTTCATCGGTTATCTCTGCTACACCGTCGGTATCACGGCGATTGTCTACCCGATCTTCGGCTCCTGGGCCTGGGGTGGACTCTGGAACGGCGGCGGCTGGCTGGAAACGATGGACGTGCCTTTCATTGACTTCGCCGGTTCGACCGTCGTGCACTCGATTGGTGGTTGGGCCGCATTGGCCGGTGCCCTGGTGCTCGGGCCGCGTTTGGGCAAGTACACCAAAGACGGCCGCATCAAGCCGATCCCGGGACACAATATCCCGCTGGCGGCGCTCGGTGTGTTCATCCTCTGGATGGGATGGTTTGGCTTCAACCCCGGTAGCACGACCGCCGTCAGTGGCGGCAGCTTTGCCGTGATCGCCGTGACCACCAACCTCGCCGCGGCGGCCGGTGCCACCAGCGCCATGATCACCGCCTGGGTCTGCTTCGGTAAGCCCGACGTCTCGTTCGCCCTCAACGGTGCCCTGGCCGGTCTGGTCGGTATCACGGCCGGTTGTGCCAACATGACGGCCCCCGGCTCGGTGCTTGTCGGCCTGATCGCCGGCGTCCTCGTCGTCGGCTCCT
>JAGQPT010000485.1 GCA_020426575.1 Planctomycetales bacterium | reverse complement strand
TCTTGCCCAGTGCCGCGTCGTAGAGCGATTCCCAATTCTCGGGCGTGAGCGTCTCGGCTGTGAAACCGAAGAACTGCTTGGCCATCTCCACGAGCCAACTGTACTGGATCGTGTTTTCCAGCGGAGCGAGCCGTTCGACCAGGCGGCGCACCTTTTCCTTCGGTTCGATGGCGGAGGCGTCGGCCCCCGGGGGCTCGATGTCGGCCTTGGGCATGCCGGCCGAGTGGGCCAGCTCGGTGTAGTAGTGATACCCCATGATGTCGGCGAGCGTTGCGGCGGCCGGGGCGTGGGGATTGATGTGCGTGTGGGGATCGACGATCTCGAGTGCGTGAAGCTGGTCAAACAGCCGGTTGCGGAGCGCTTCGGACATGCTCGGTGGACTCGCTTGGTTTCGACGGGACGCGGGCACGGGAAATGGTATGACGGCCCACTTTACGCGCTGCCGGCCGGGGAACAACCCCCGGTCACAGGCGGTGCCGCGCGAACCCGCGCAAGGCGGCCTGCCTCTTGGCGTTAGAGCGACGCCGCCGATATACTGACCCGCATCACGACTGCCGGCAGCGGAGCTTTCTCCTGCTCACTTTGTCCCACGAACCTGGGCGCACAACGAAATGACTCGCGTAGCAATCTACGGCGCGACGGGCTACACGGCCCTGGAACTGATCAAAATCCTCCTGCACCACCCCGAAGCGGAGATCACGGCGCTGACGAGCCGCCAGGAGGGCAATCCGCACATCGCCGCAGTGCATCCGTCGTTGGCAGGGCGACTCGATCTGCGCTGCGAAAGCCTCGGACCGATTGAAGTTGCCAGCCGGGCCGACGCCGTGTTTTGCTGTCTGCCCCACGGCACGACGCAGGAGGCGGTGCCGCAATTGATGGCCGCCGGCACGCGCGTCGTCGACCTCAGCGCCGACTACCGCCTGCGGGACGCCGACGTCTACGCTACCTGGTACGGCGAGAAACACACCGACGCAGCGCGGCTCGCCGAGGCGGTCTACGGCTTGCCGGAATGGTTCAGCGAAGCGGTGGCCAAGGCACAACTCGTGGCCAACCCAGGCTGCTATCCCACGTCGGCGATCCTGCCGTTGGCGCCGCTGGTCAAGGAGGGTCTGATCGAAACGAGCGACATCATCGTCGACTCGAAGAGCGGCGTCTCCGGAGCCGGACGCACCCCGAAGCTTACGACGCACTATCCCGAGTGCAACGAGAGTGTCTCCGCGTATAACGTGGGTCGGCACCGCCACACGCCCGAGATCGAACAGATCGTCAGCGACGCCAGTGGCCGACCGGTCGAAGTGATTTTCACGCCGCATCTGGTTCCGATGGATCGTGGCATCCTCACGACGACTTATTCACGTCCCACGCGCGATCTCAGCGAGGGCGACCTTTTCGCCGCGCTGCGCGCTGCCTACGACGACCAGCCGTTTGTCCGCGTAGTCGATCACCTGCCGGCGACGAAAGACACGGTGGGCACGAACTTCTGCGACATCACGGTCCGGGTGGTCCGCGGCCGGGTGGTGACGATCAGCGCGATCGACAACCTCATCAAGGGCGCCTCGGGCGCGGCCGTGCAGAACTTCAACATCATGTTCGGCTACCCCGAGACGACGGCCCTGTTGTAGGCGAACCGAACCGAAAAACTGGTTTTCGCCACGACGGCACAACGACACTAAGGGGCAACGACATTCAGCGGCAACGTGGACAATTGACGAGTGGCGGTGGCGTGCCGACGTTTCAACCGTGTTGCCTTTGTCCGTCGTGCCGTTTCGGGAGGTGAACCTTTTTGGCTTGTCCGCGTTCTCTGTGACTCAGTGATCTAGTTGCTCGGTGGCGTTTTCGGCTCAGTGGTTTTTCAGTTCTGGCCCCTTCAATAGACGTAACGAACATGGCACACGTGGTTCCCGATGGTTTTTCACTGGCTGGTCTGCACTGCGGCATCAAACGCAACGCGACACGCAATGACCTGTCGCTCGTCGTTTGCGACGGACCGACCGTCGCGGCCGGCACCTACACGACCAACAAGGTGTTTGCCGCGCCGGTGGGTTGGGATCGTGCGCACACGCCAAGCGACCACGTGCGCGTGCTGGCGATCAATTCGGGCAATGCCAACGCCTGTACGGGTGCGCGGGGCGACGACGACTGTCGAGCGATGGCCGAGGCGGCGGCCGCAACATGCGGCGCGACGGCCGACGACGCCCTGGTGTTGTCGACGGGCATCATCGGCGAGTTCCTGCCCCTGGCGAAGATCTCCGCGGGGATCAAGGCGGCCGCCGCACAGTTGGGCGACGACGAAGCCTCGCTCGTGGCCGCCGCTCAGGGGATGATGACGACCGACACGGTGCACAAGCTGGCCTCGCGCCGGGTGACGGCCGGCGGCGCGAAGCTGCAGCTAACCGGCATGGCCAAGGGCGCCGCCATGATCGGGCCGAAAATGGCGACGATGCTCGGCGTCGTGATGACCGACGCCCGGCTCACTCCCGAGTCGGCGCAGACGGCGCTACGCGCGGCCGTGGCCGACAGCTTCAACTGCATCAGTGTCGACGGCCACATGAGCACGAACGACACGGTGTTGCTGCTGGCCAGTGGCACGGCCTGTGACGCACCGCTGGCAGGCGACGCGCTGGCCGACTTCCAGGCGGCGCTCGACGTGGTGTGTCAGGAGTTGGCCCGGGCGATACCGGGCGACGGCGAAGGGGCCACGCACCTGGTGACGATCGACGTGACCGGCGGCGCAAATCGCGCGGCGGCGCACACGATCGCCAAGACGATCGCCGAGAGCCCGCTGGTGAAGACGGCCATCGCGGGGGCCGATCCCAATTGGGGCCGCATCGTCTCGGCCGCCGGTTACGCCGACACCGCGTTCGACCCGCGCCGCTGCACGCTGCACGTCAATTCGTACCTGCTCTATCGCCACGGCACGCCGGTGGGGTTCGACGCCGCGGCGGTGAGCGCCGCGATCCGCGATAACCGCGACACGAAGATCGAACTCGACTGCGGCAGCGGCGAGGCAAGTTGCCGTTTCTGGACGACCGACCTGACGGCCGAGTACGTGCGGCTGAACGCGGATTATCACACGTAGATCGCGACTGCACTTTCCACCTGCCGACGTCGGAACATGGATTTAGGCGTTTGCCGCGTGCGTTCGTCGCCGTGCTAGCATCCTCGGCACTGAGGAGCGAGATGCTATCGCGTCGCGGATCGGCTTATCGCTATATTGTCGCCCCGATTCTTCTGCCGCATCAGCAAACGGGACGGAACCGATGACGCGATTGAACGCCACTCCGGGATTGTTCATGTCCGCCAACTCTGAGAGCACGAGCGTCGCAGACGCCCAGCCGCTGCTGCGCTGGATGCGCTGGTTGTTGCGGTTCGTGGCCGTCTATAACGTGCTGGCCGGCGTGACGATGCTCGTCTTCTACCACGAGATGTACAAGTTGGTCGACGTTGCCAAACCCCAACTCGTGTTACCGATCCAACTCGTCGGTGTGTTGGTCGGACTGTTCGGCGTGGGCTACTGGTTGGTGGCGCGGCGACCGGTAGAAAACCGCGACCTGCTGTTGCTGGGTTTCCTTAGCAAGGGGCTGGGGTCGGTCCTCGGCGTCTATTACGTATTCCGCGGCGTGCTGCCGCCCGTGTTTCTCGTCGTGCTATTCTTTGCCGACATCGTCTACCTGGTGCCGTTTTGGGTCATCATCCGCCGGCTCTACCGCCTCGCCGGAAAGTGAATCGACGCACATCCGAGCGTCGCCTGAAAATGAGGCAACAGAGAAAACAGAGAGGAGGTTGTGAAGACCACCTCGCCCTCGGCTTTCTCTGTTCGTCGTGCCGCGTGCTGCGGTCGTTACTTTGAGCCGGTAAGGCCGATTTGCGGGGCGATTTCGTTGATCGCCGCGATCACGTTGGCGATGTGCTCGTCGAGTTCGACGCCGAGGTCCGCAGCGCCGCGCGTGATGTCGTCGCGGTTGACCGCCGCGGCGAACGACTTTTGCTTGAGCTTCTTTTTCACGCTTGACGGTTTCATGCCGACGACGCCTTCGGGACGTACCATTGCCACGGCGACGATGAAGCCGGCTAATTCGTCGCAAGCGTAGAGCGTCTTGTCGAGCGGCGAGACGCGAGGACAATCATCGAGATAGTCGGCGTGCGACTTGATGGCGTAGATCACTTGCTGGGGATAGCCCCGCTCGGCCAGGATCGCCGCACCCTGAAGCGGATGGTGCGGTGGATCGGGCCAGCGTTCGTAGTCGAAGTCGTGCAACAGGCCCACGATCGCCCAAAGGTTTTCGTCTTCACCACGCAGGCGGGCATAGAAGCGCATCGCCGCCTCGACACAGAGCATGTGCGTGCGCAGGCTCTCACTCTGGGTGTACTCATGAACCAGGGCCAATGCAGCATCACGATCGAGCGGCGTCACTTCGCGCCGCTCGCTTTCGAAGCCTCGTCGGCCGACGGGGCTTCGCTGGACGGCGACTCGTCCTGCGGCGATGTTTCGGGCTTCGCATCCACGGCTGCGGGTTCGTCAGGCTGGGCGTCTGCGGGCTTGGCGTCTTCCGGCTGGGCGTCTTCCGATTCTTCCGTGGTTCCATCGGCAGGCTTTTCGTCGTCGGCCGCGTCGTCGAGCGTTTGGATTTCCCGCCAGGGCTTGTTGGCGCGATAGCTTTCCAGTTCCTTCGACAACGGCTCGCGGAGGTTTTCGTCACTCATCTCGACGGCCTTCTGCGACCACTTGATCGCCGTGTCGAAATCCCCCGCTTCGGCATAGCCGGCGGCGAGCGTGCTGAGGATGTAGGCGGCCTTGTAGTCGGTCAACTCGCAGGCTTTGGTGGCCAGTTCGATCGCGCGGCTGGAATCGCGCAGTTCGTCATTCGGCGACGTCGATAGCAACCAGGAAAGGTTGTTGAGAATCGACTCGTCGTCGGGCGACAATTCGACCGCCTTTTCATAGTCGGCGGCCGCCTCCGCGTGTTTGCCCACCATCAGATACGTGTCGGCCCGACCGCGGTATACCTGCGCGTTGTCCGGCAGTATTTCGACCAACTGTGTATAGATCTCCAGTGCTTCTGGCACCTTTTTCATCGCCGAATAGAGGGCTGCCATCTGCATCAGTACTTCGGGGTTATCGGGCGTCTCCTGGCGAATCTGAGCCAGGTCGGCCAACGCGTCGTCGAGTTCGCCGCTGCCCGCCCGGAGGATGGCCCGCAGCCGCAACGCCGCCGCTAGGTTGGGCCGCAGCGTCAGCACCTGGTCGACATCAGCCAGCGCCTTGTCGTTCTTATCGAGCTGTTGATAACAGGCCGCACGCAGCAAAAGTGCCGTCGCGTTGGTGGGCTGGAGCAACAACAGTTTGTCGAGGTCGTTGACCGCCTTCTCCGGTTCGTTTTGCACGATGAGGATGCGGGCCCGCGTCATGTAGGCAAGGGGATTGCGGGGTTGCAGGCCGATGGCGTCGTCGAGCGCTTCGAGGGCATCGTCGTAGCGTTCCAGCGCCGCCAGGGCGATGCCACGCGCCACGTAGGTTTCCACGTCGTCCGGCGAGAGCTTCAAGACACGGTCGAGGTCTTCGAGCGCCTGCTCGGATTGTCCCGCTTCGAGGCGGGCGAGACCTCGGGCACGCACCACCTCGGCCAGACTCGGCGCGAGCTTGACCGCCCGGTCAAAATCGGCGGCACGCTTTTCCTCGTCGTCTTGCAGCGGTGCACGCAGGGCGAGCGCGCGAGCCATTGTGACGTCGTCCTCGGGACCGATCTCGATTGCTTTGTCGAGCGCTTTGAGCGCCTCTTCGTGATTGCCGCCCGGCATCGTCTGCAGTCGGCCGATAAAGACGTACGCATCGACTTCATTGGGGTCTTGCTCAAGCGCTTGTTCCAGGTCGCCGAGCGCCATCGCGCGGGCCTGGGGGAGTTGTCGCAGCCAGTTGGGATCGGCCTTGGAAGCCCGAGCCAGGGTTTCGGTGATCAGGCCGGCGCGTTCGGTTAGCGTGCTCGCCAGCAGTTTTTTGGCAAAATCGGTGTCCGACTCGTCGAGCCCCTTGTCGAGGGCCGATTCGCACAACTCGATCACGCGTCCGATCTCCTCGAATGACTCGGCGGTCAGTTTCACGGAGATCGCTTCGCCGAGGTCGTCTTCGCCGGCCGGAGGGGTTTCGTCCTGGGCTGCGGCGGCGGATATCAGCAGGACCGCCGCACTCAGCAGGCCGAATATCGTTTCACGTAGGGACATGGCGAATGCTCCGCTGGGGTGGGAAGGTAGCCCCGCTCGTCGGGGGCGGTCGGAGTGGGTGGGCCCGGCCGCCTGTATTATGCAACTCGGACCGGAAAAATGCCATGCGGGCGGGCGCGACGGCGGTTTTGCCCTCGATTGGCTGCGTGGCACGCTGCAATGCCTTGCACCGCATCAGATTGGTGCCGGGATGTCGCGACGACAAAAAACCACGGCGGCCATCACGTAGCACATCAAACCCAGACCGATGAGGATCCCCCCATAGTGGGCCAACAGGCCGACCGACTCGCCCCACGGACCGGCCAGGCGTTGCGGCTCGAACGCGCCGAAAAACGTGTATTGGCGCAGCCAGTCGAGATTGTGCCCCATGCGGGCGACCAGCTTGACAATCATGTTGAGCATGTAGAAGCCGCCCACGATGCCGACGGTCCGCCAGCGGTATTTGTCGCAGGCCGAGGCGAGCGTGGCAAATGCGCAGACGAAAAACGTGAGGGCAAAGAGATTCAGCGCCGGGGCGACGAAGGCGCTGGCGGCGACTTCTTCTTCAAGTGTCACCGTGGCGATGCCGGCCCAGGTTCCCAGCCAACAGGCCGCTGCGAGCAGTGCCGCACCACCACAAGTGATCACGGCGTGAGCGACCAACACCCAAACGCGTCGCAGCGGTTGTGCCAGTAACATTTCCATGGTGCCGCGGTCGATCTCGCCACTGACGACGTCCGACCCCCGGGCAATCGCCCAGATCGCTGTGACGGCCAAGACGACCGGGTCCATGAAGGCCAGCCCGATGCGCCCCATCACCGTGGCGACCTCGTCGACGCCGACTCCCGAGATTTGCTGCCACTCGACGGGCAGCGTGAGCAAAAAGTCGCGCATGCCGCCGAGCGAAATGTAGCTGCTCAGCCAGACGAAGATCCAGTGGAAGCCGAATAGCAGCCCGGTCGAACAGACCAGCAGCAGCCTTGCTTCGATAATCGCTTTGCGCCACAGGGCGGCGTTCACGTTGACACCTCGTCAGGTTACTCGGCGGGCTCTTCGTGGTAACGATCGTAAACCACCTGCAGGCTGACCGGCTCGATGCTGAGTTCCCGCAGGGGCAACGTGGCCAACCACCCCAGCAGCGCCGACAATTCGCCCGGCGCGGTGACGGTGAGCTGGCCATTGTGCGATTCGATGCAGGCGCCTTGCTCGACGAGATGCGCCGGCAACGGCTGGATCGGGCCGGTCAATTCGGCGCGAATGCGATGTTGGCGCCTCAGGTGGCTCATATCCTGCGTGTGGACCAGCTCGCCGCGCCTCAGCACGACGACCCGATCGCAGCACTGTTCGACTTCCGAGAGCACGTGCGAGGAGAGTAGCACGGTGCGTCCCGCATCGCGAGCCTCGGCGATCATGCGGGCCACTTCGCTACGGACCGTGGGGTCGAGGTTGGCGGTCGGTTCGTCGAGAATTACAATCGGCGTGTTGCAGGCCAACACAGCGGCCAGGGCGAGCTTTTGCCGCATCCCGGTCGAGTAGTAGGCCACCTGGCGGTTCACTTCAAGCGAAAGTCGGTCGGCCATCTGCAGCGCTCGCTGATAGTCGCCGTTGGGACGCACCTCGGCAAAGAAGCGCAGCACGTCGCGGCCGCGCATCTGGCGGAACAGCTTCGCCTCGGCAGGCATATACGCCACTCGGCGATGCACCTCGACCGATTGGCGATAGCAATCGAATCCCTGGACGCGTGCCCTCCCGGCGCTGGGCCGCAAAAACCCCATCAACAGCCGCAACAGCGTTGTTTTACCCGAGCCGTTGGGGCCGAGCAGTCCAAAGACCTCGGCCGGGCGAATCGCCAGGTCGCAAGCCGCCAGCGCCGTCACGCTGCCGTACCGCTTCGTAAGCGCCTCGGTATTGATGACGGGATCTGTGTCCACGGCTGGTTCAATCGGCACAAACAGTAAGCGGGACTGCTAGCACAGGCGCGCGGCACGCTGGATATGCACGACGTCCGCGGCCACTGGCTGGCCCTTTGGCACGATAGCGGCCGCCGGGCAGTTTGAAAACCTCCGCGAACATCACAAAACGCGCCGCGGCAAAAGAGTCGCGCAGAAAGGGGACTGCGCGCTTCCCACTTACGCCTGGAATCGACGGTCCAGGGCACGGCGTCAGGCGATACTGAGTTTCATCTTTTCCAGGCCCTCGCGGGCCACTTCGCGGGGATCGCGCTTCCAGTACTCGGGATTGAAGAGTTCGAGCGACAGGGCGCCGTGCCAGTCCTTGCGGCGCATCACGTCGGCCAGCGCCTTCAGGTCCATGATGCCGTCCGTCGGGAAGACGCGGTGCGAGTCGTTCTGCTCTTCCCGCGGCGGCGTCGTGACGGCGTCGTTCCAGTGGAAGCAGGAGATGTGATCCCCCGGAATCTCTTCGAGCAATTTGAAGTTCGAGCCACCGCGGAACATGTGCCAGGCATCTGGCGTGATCGTCGCTTCGGACATACCGGTGCCGCCGCATATCGCCCAGGCGTCTTCGAGCGTGTTGATCCCCTTGACGAAGCCGAGGAATTCAACCGAGGCGGGCACGCCGTATTCGAGACTCACCTCGAGCAGTTTCTCGTACCTTTCGGTCGCGATATTCAAGGGAATGACACCGCCAGGGGGACCGGCGACGATGTGGGCCACGGAGAGCGCCCGCGCTATTTCGAGCCGCCGCCGGGCCGCGTCGAGCGCCTCGGCAAATTGCTTGTCGTCTTCGGTGCACCACTCGCGAAGCGAGATCATGCTGGGGCGCTGCAAACCGGTATCATCGAGCGCCTTGGCGACGTCACCGACACTTCCGCCCGCTTCGACGTAGTCTTCTACGTCGTTGACCCACAGTTCGATGGCGTCGTAGCCCGTCTCAGCCGTGATGGTGATTTTGTCCATCAGGCTCGCAGGCCGGATCGTGGCCGTGTTCAAGCAGTAGATGAAGTCGGCCATTCGGGTGTCGCCCGTGTTGAGGTGTGCGTTCGTGGAGGTCACGCCGCCGCCGGCCGCACCGTGACCGAGAAACAGCGTACAAATTCGTCCGCTCGTCAACCGCCGCATGCGCGCGCGGGCTGTCGGGGGCTAACGATTAAACAGGAACGCTGGACTGTTGAGCAAGGCCCACGTCAAATCCTGTGCTCCCACTAGCCGCGACTCTGCCTCGGCGAGCGCCTGCATGCCGGTCGCCCGTTCGGTCTCGGTCGGAGGCCGGCAAAACACGGAGAGGAACACTTGGTCGACCACCGCGCCGTCATCGTCGGTTTCGGCCACCCAACGGGCAATGTTGTTCGACGGATCGGTGATCGCCTCGGCAATCGTGGGGCCGTTGACCAGGTTCAGCGCCTGGGAGAGCATCACGTTGTTCGTGCGCTCGCATTCACAGGCACTCTCGCGCGGTGGGCGGCCGAACAGGTTGAGGAAACCTCCTTCAGCATTGACGGCCGGATCGGGCAGTTGCGAGGCCCGCATCCCCACCGGCACACCAGGAAAACTGATCTCGGCGCCCGTCGCCTGGTGGATGGCGTCGAAGAGCGTTTCGGCCGGCAGCCGCCGCGCCAGCGCGTGCGAATAGTTTGTCTTGTCCTCGGCATTCCACTCGTTCGTTTCGATCGAATGCTGGTAGGTGCGCGACTTGCAGATCGTCGTGATCAACTTCTGCGTGTCGTAACCGCTTTCGATGAACTGGCGCGTGAGCCATTCGAGCAACTCGGGATTCGACGGCGGGTTGCCCGCCCGCAGGTCGTCGATCGGCTCGATCAGCCCCACGCCGAGCAGATAGCTCCAGAGGCGGTTGACGTAGCTCTTGGCAAAGTACTGGTTCTCGGGCGAGACAACCCAGTGGGCGAATTGCTCACGACGATTGGCGTTGTCGGTCGCCAGGTCGGCATGTTGATAGGGGAACGAAGGCTCAACAACCGCACCGCTTTTCGGGTGCGTGACGTCGCCACGGCCGGCCGTGTCGTAGACGATCTCGTCGTCGGGCTCGAAGCCTTTTTTGCGGCCAACTTGGGCAAAGTACGCTGAGAGGTCGTAATACTGGTCCTGTGTCCAGCGTTCGAAGGGGTGGTCGTGGCACTTGTTGCAGTTGAAACGCACGCCGAGAAACAGCTGCGTCGAGTTCTCCATCGCGTCTTCGGGGGTGCGGAGCACGCGGAGGTACGCCGCCGGCGGATTCTCAAACGTCGAGCCGCTCGCCGTGAGGATAGTATGGGCAAATTCGTCGTACGGCATGTTCGACGCCACGGCGTGGTCGATCCAGGCGCGAAACG
>JAGQPT010000484.1 GCA_020426575.1 Planctomycetales bacterium | reverse complement strand
CGGGGCGTTGGCGGTCATCGTCGGGGGACTGCTGGTGTTGCTCACCACGGCCCTTTGGTTGCAGCCTGCGACCGAAGGCCGGGGCACTCACCAGCAACTCGGGTTGCCGCCGTGCACGTTTGTCGAACTTTTCCAACAACCTTGTCCCTCGTGCGGGATGACGACCGCCTGGTCACACGTGGTGCGCGGACACTGGCTCAGCGCGCTGGCTTGTAACGCCGGTGGCGCGATGCTGGCAGTGACGGCCATCGCCACGGTGCCCTGGGCAGCCGTCGGCGTCGTCCGGGGACGGCTTGCCGTTCCGGGCGATGCAATGTCCGTGGCCTGGGGCGTCACAATCATCATCGTCACGCTGTTTCAGTGGTTGGCCCGCATTTCGCTGTAGTGGATCGAGCGATGTCGAAGGCATCGCCGCCGCCAATCGAGGGACACGCGTCGAGACCTCATCGAACCGTTTGCGACAACGAACGGGGCACGATTGCCCGCCGCTGTCGCTTGAGACGCCTGCCGATCAAGGAGTAACGATGGATCGTTCTCGCTCACGTTTCCGCGTTGGCCGCCGTGGCCTCGTTGCCGGACTGCTGGCGGCCAGCCTGACCGTGACCGGCTGTACGGGCCCGTTGATCACGGCGATGTACCTGATCAAGGGCACGAACAGGGACCCGGAATTCGGCGACATGAAGGGTAAAAAAGTGGTCGTCGTTTGCCGCCCCGCCACCACGATCGAATTCAAACACGCCAACGCCTGTCGTGAACTGTCCGAAGAGCTGTCACACTTGATAGCCACTAAGGGTAAGAAAATCGAGGTCGTTGACGCCCAGGACGTGATGGCATGGACCGATGAAAACCTCTGGGACGAACCCACCGAAGTCGGCGAGGCTTTCGACGCCGACATGGTCTTGGCCGTCGACATTCACAGCTTTGGACTCTACCAGAGTTTGACCGTCTTCCAGGGTAAGTCCGAGATCACGATCACGGTCTACGACATGCAGGACGAAGGCAGAATCGTCTATCAGAAGACGCCGGCACCGAGCCTTTATCCACCGAATATTGGCGTGCCCACGACCGACAAGAGCAAGACGCAATTCGAGCGCGAATTCGTCAACGCCTTGGCCGAGGAAATTGGCCGGCACTTCTACCCGTATGACTACGTGAAAGACTACGCCCGCGACTCGCTGGCGTTCGAGTGAGCCGGCCGACGATTGAACGAACGCGTCGTTTTGCCAGCATTCGATGCCCCGCGGCTCACGGTTCGCCGAGGCAGAACGCCCCGGCGCACGTTCGCGCAATCACGCGTTTCGGCCGCTAGCGCCCTCGTGGTGTCACCGGCACGAGATCGTACGGATCTACCTTTTGCGATCCGGCCGGTGCGCCGTTTCGGCCGCCGCGTGTGCCAGCCCCGCCGGCTGCCGACGCCTCGTCGCCCAGGGGAATGCGAAGCTGTTTGCCAATCGGAAGTTGCTCCGGATTGCGGAGGACGTCGCGATTGGCTTCGTAGATTTCCAGGTAGCGGCCGCTGTCGCCCAGGAAGCGTTCGGCGAGCGTGAAAAGCGAGTCGCCGTCGCGAATCGTGTGCACGCGAATCCGCGGCGCCGCTTCTTTTCGCTCCGTCGCGTTCGGTGACGCTGTCTCAAACGGTTCCGTCGCCCAGACGTCTTCGCTGGCGGCCGTTGCCGCAGGGCCGTGTGGCGGCAGGCTCGCACCGTCTGCCGTCGACGGGTATTGCCGTGTGAGCAGGCCCGGCTGCTGCAAGTAGTCCGGCGGCACGGAGCTGACCTGCGGCAAACGCTGCACCGCCCCCTGGGCGGTCGTGGCCGACGGCGAGACACCCTGACTGCCATTTGTCCCGGCGGATTCGCTGGTCAGCAGCGAATCACTTGGCGGGACCGGGCTCATCGCCAACGGTCCGCCGGGATTGCTGCCGCCGACATTACCGTCGCTGGGATCGTCGTTGCGTTCGGTGTCGCTGACCGGACGGACGCGGCCCACGAGACCGACGCCTGCCGTGTCGGTTGCCGCAGCGCCCGACAGCGGATCCGAGGTGTGGTCTGGCGTGACGGTGACGGGGCCGAACAGCGAGCTCGCTCCCTCGGCCAGGCCAACCGGTTCGTGTCGACGCAGCACCGACCCGGCCGTGTCGGCGACCGGTGCGTCTGATGAATTAGTCGGCTTGCGGAACAGCACGGCTGCCGCGACGCCAATGACGACGAGCACCAGCGCCGCGACGAGCGGTCGTTTGTCACTCATCGCGGGTTCCTCAACGACGCGTGGGGGTTCTCACAGGTTCCCGGTGGAACGTCTGACGACAGTGCGAAGACGTTCGAGTCGCCGCAACGAACGCCAATCAGTCGGCTAACGTCGAGGCGAGCCGAACAGCGGGCTTCGACGATCCACCGCTCCACTTCCTAATATCGTAGGAAACGTGGACCCGGGATGAGAAAGCCGTGCCGCCCCGAGGCCAAGTCCGGGGCCCAGCACGGCAGGTTCGATATACCAGGCAAAGTTTGACAGACGACCTTGACGGTCAGCAAAACCAGGTCGTGATGCATGAGGTGACTGCGGGTTGCCAAGGGAGTGGCAGTCCGGCATCTCAGACCTTGGCTTCGACGGCCTTAGTCTGGGCGCCGTTGCGTTGGGCTGAGTTTCCGCTGGGCTGGCGAATCATCCACAACAGGATGGGCGAGGCGATGAAAATCGAGCTGTAGGTACCGGCCACGACGCCCACGAGCAAGCAGAAGGCAAAATCGTGGATTCCCTGGCCGCCGGCCACGTACAACACGAACACGACCAGCAGCGTCGTGAAGCTGGTGAGCAAGGTACGGCTGAGCACCTGGTTCATGCTCGTGTTGATCATATCGGCCGTGATCACGGGGCTCTTGCCACGCACCTCGCGGAGACGGTCGAACACGACGATCGTGTCGTTGAGCGAGTAACCGATGATCGTCAGGAAAGCCGCCACGATCGCCAGGTTGATCTTCACGGGGTCGATCATGATGAAGCCGAGATACTGGGCAACGAACGCGCTCAGGGCGATGGCACCCAATGTGACGAGGACGTCATGTGCCAGGGCGGTCACCGCCGCCACGCTGAACACGAAGTTCTGGAAACGAATCCAGACGTACGCGCCAATCAACACGAGGCTCGTGAAGATCGCGTAGATGGCCTGCAATTGCGTGTGTCCGGCCACGGCACCGCCGATCTGACTCGACGCGGGAAAGTGTGTCGTCGTTTTCAGTTGCTCGCTGAGTTTCGCCAAGCCAGCCGCCACTTCGTCCCGCGGCGCCGCGATCTTGGCGGTCCATTCGTGACGCGGCGTTGAACTGCCCGGTTCGACCTCTTCGGAGGTCACCTCGACGTCGATGTCTGGAAAGATCTCGGTGAGGTAATCCGCTACGGTGCCGTGGCTGACTTCCTCGGCAAACACCAACTCGGCCTGTGTGCCTCCGACAAATGCGCCGACCGGCGCGTTCTCACTCGGCTCTTCGTCGGCCGCGGCCGTATCGGCTCGTTCGACTTCGGCCGACTCGGTGTCGGCAGCATCTGCTTCCTGCTCCCCAGCGTCAGGGTCAGCCGCTGGTGTGTCGGCCGCAGGCGTTTCGGTGGCGGGCTCTGCAGCGGCGGACTCTGACGCTGCGTCTTCCGCCGGAGGGGCCTCGGGCGCGGCTGTCTCGGGTGCGGCACTGTCGCCGTCCGGCGCATCGTCAGCCGTGGCCGACGTGCCGTCGCCTTCCTGCAGAAATGCAAGCTGGGTACCAATGTCGGCCAATGCCAACAGATTGTCGTCAGAGACTTCCGACCGCGACTGGGCGTTGTCGTCGTCCGCGTCGGTGCTGGGAGTGGTTGCGTCGGGCGCTGCATCCGCCTGGGCCGCAGGACCGATGTCGGTGAGCGTCGGCGGTTCGAGTGAATTCGTGATCAACTTGCCGGCGAAGACCTTTTCCAACGCCGCTTCGACATTGGAGATGTCCGGATTTGACGTGGTGACGATGAAGTAGGTTCCGGCCGTAACGTCTTCGATGTCGACGCTGTTGACCTGCAGGTCGGGAAATTCTTCGGCGTCGGCCGACAGGCTTGCGCGGACGTCGGCGATTTGTTGCGGCTCGACAAACTGGACGTGGACGGTCGTACCGCCCGTAAAGTCGATGTCGAGGATGCCCTGGCCCCGCATGCCGACGGCGACGAGGCCGACGACAATGAAAATCAGCGAAGCGGCAAAGGCGGGACGGAACCGGCCGACGAAGTCGATGTTGGTCGAACCGACGATCGACATCATCGTGAGCTTCTTGATCCAGCCGGAACGCTCGGCGACGTCAAAGACGACACGGGCACAGAAAATGGCCGTGTACATGCTGAAGACGATACCCAGGAAGAGCGTGATGGCAAAACCCTTGATCTGGTCGGTGCCGATCACGTAGAGCACGACGGCCGTGATCAGGGTCGTGACGTTGGCGTCGACGATGGCCGACATTGCCCGACCGAAACCGTTGCGAATGGCCATCCGCAGCGAGCCGCCGGCGTTGAGTTCTTCCCGTATGCGTTCGTAGATGAGCACGTTGGCGTCGACGGACATGCCGAGCGTGAGTGCCAGGCCCGCGAGCCCGGCGAGCGTCAGCGACGCCTTGACCAGGATCACGACGGCCATCGTGAGCAGCAGGTTGGTCATCACGGCCAGTGCGGCGACCAGGCCGGCGAAGCGATAGTAGACGATCATGAACAGCACGGTGACGACGACCGAGAAAGCGATTGCCCACTTTCCTTTGGCGATCGTGTCGGCACCGAGCGTCGGTCCCATCACCAGCTTGCTGATCGGTTCTTCCTGCAGTCGGGTGGGGAGGCGCCCGGCGTTGAGCACGGCGACGAACTGGTCCACCTGTTCGCGACTGAAGTCACCCTCGATCACGCCGCGGTCGGAAATTGGCGAGTTGATGCGGGGCGCCGAGTAGAGGTAACCGTCGAGCACGACACCCAGCAGGCGGTAAAAACCCTGCGCCTCGTCGGGGAGGTTTTCGCTGGTGAGCCGGCGGAAGCGCACGGCTCCGTCGTTGTTGAAGCTGAAACCCACCTTGGGACGAACGTCCATCAGTTCGGCCCGCGCGTTGGTGAGATAACCGCCGTTGACGTTGTACTGGTCGAGGACCATCAAGACTTCAGGGTTTCCCTGAGCGTTGGTACGCAGCGAACGCGGTTCGTAGCTGGAAATGCTCTGGACGAGATGGTCAGTCTGGGACGTGTCGACCGGCACCCAAAGGCCTTCCAGACGTGGCGTCTTCACACGGTGCCCCTTGGTCTGCTGGGCCGCTTCGATCAACTCGCCGTGGTCGCGGGAGTTGGCGACGATGCGGAATTCGAGCGTGCCGATGCTGCTGATCTTCTTTTCGATCAGGGCGGTTTCGGCGTCGTCCGCCTCGGGAATGATGATTTCGATCTGGTTGACGCCGTATTCACGGATGATCACTTCCTTCTGACCACCGGGATTCACGCGTCGCGACAGGGCGGCGATCATTTCGCCCATGTCGATCGGGGCGTGTTGCCCAGCCGTGGCCTCGGGCTTTTCTTCGTCGCCTTCCCCTTCGCGTCGCTCAGCGACCTGTTGGTCGGCTTCGACCTCGGCCGGGTCGATCTGATAGACGAGGATCGATCCGCCGCTGAGGTCGATACCCAGTCGCGGACCTCGGCTGAAGCCGATGATCGTGGCGCCAGCAAGGATGGAGAATAAGACCAGGCCGATGCGCCAGCCATAATCGGGCATTCGCAGCCGGCGTGCGAAGAAAGCGCCCACCACGAAGGGGACGATCATCACGGCGGCCACGATCAACAGCGGGACCAGATTCGACATCGAGGGAATCCTGAATTACTACGTTAGCTTCGGAAATGGTTTGGCGGACGCTGGCGCGCGATCGCGGCGGCAGTGGTTCGTGCCCCGCGGGCGGCGGTATCGGAAGCGGCCTATTGATCGCTTTTCGCGTCGCTGGTGATGACGCGAGAGATGGCTCCGATGGAAACTCTGAGCTTGGTGTTCGTCGACTCATCGACCTTGATGGTGACTTCGTCGTCGTCGCGGCGTACGTTGGTGACCGTGCCGTGAATGCCACCGGTGGTGATCACGTGGTCGTTCTTCTTCAATTCTTCGAGCATCGATTTGCGCTGGTTTTGTTCGCGGCGCTGCGGCATCAAGACCATCACGTAGAACAACACGCCGACGATCACGAACATCGGCAGCATCGATCCGAAGCCGGGAGCGGCCGTTTCGCCCTCGGCGAGCAGAAGCCAGGCAAGCGAGGTACTGTGAAAAGGGGCCATGTCAAAAGCGGGACATGAGGGCCAAGCGGGTAAATAAATCGGGACGGCGGCTGTGCCACGGGGTCTCGGGCTGTTGCGGGAGCAGGGCAGTGCGGGGGGAGCTACTCAGCCCGTCTTCCCACGCTGCCTCCCCACTAAGCTGCGTCGCGACGACGTCGGGTCGCACCGGCAACGAAAAACACTCAGTCCCGAAACACGCCGCTTTAGCGGTGCCTTCTCACAAGCGGCGTATTCGTCCTTCGGCGCCCACCGTCGGTCGGCGCGATTTGATGCGGAACTGTTCCGAGTCGGGGTGGGAACCAGATTCGAGCGGCCTCGTCTGAGGGAGCAGACCGGCACGAAGTAGCACGGAAAGTCCCCAGGCGGCGCGAGCCAAATCGGCATCTTCCCCACGCGGGGCGCCCATCATAAGCCGTTGTCAGCAAACGGGCAAGGGGACTTCGACGTCGTTCGCAAGCTGACCGCGGCAGGCAATTCTGAAGGTGGTGCTACCGTGGTGTCCTGGCGCAGCGGCGGTACTGGTTCAGTGCCACACTGGCGGGTCCCCACCGACGGCGACAATTCGCGGCTGCGGTTGACGCTTGTTCCCACGCCCCCCAACGACGTCGGATGGTTCCGAACTCGGCCACGAGCAGGGCTCAGCCGCCGGGCGATTGGGTGGGTTCGCCGCCACCGGCAGTCTGCCAGCCGGCGAGCTTGCCCGCCCGAAAGGACGCGAATTCTCCTTGGGCGATGGCCGAGCGGGCCTCGGCCAACAGACGCTGGTAGTACGTGAGATTATGGTGGCTGAGCAGCCGCAGCGCCAACATTTCCCCCGCCATGAACAGGTGCCGCAGGTACGCCTTGCTGTGGCGACACGCCAGGCACGGGCACTCGGGATCGATCGGATCGGGATCTCGGGCGAATCGGGCATTGCGCAGCCGCAGTTTGCCGGCGTCGGTGAAAGCGACCGCGTTGCGGCCGTTTCGCGTCGGCATCACACAGTCGAACAAATCGACCCCCCGTGCCACGGCCTCGACAAGGTCCTCGGGGCGCCCTACCCCCATCAGATAGCGCGGTCTGTCCTGGGGCAGGGCAGGGCAGACGGCGTCGAGAACGGTGTACATTTCCGCTGGCGACTCGCCGACACTGAGCCCGCCGATTGCATATCCGGGAAAGTCGAGGGCCACGAGTTGGTCGGCACACCATTGTCGCAGTTGGGGGTCGAGCCCTCCCTGCACGATGGCGAACTGCAACTGTGGCACCTTGCCGGATGCCGCCGCACGGCAGCGTTCGGCCCAGCGCACGCTGCGCTGCGTGGCGTCGCGAATGACGTCGGCGGCGTTGGGGAGTGCCACGACATGGTCGAGCACCATCGCCACGTCGCTGCCCAGTGCCTCCTGGATGGCCACCGCCCGTTCGGGCGACAGACGCACGGTGCTGCCGTCGATGTGCGAACGGAAGACGGCTTGTTGCTCGTCAATACGCGCCATCTCGGCCAGGCTGAAGATCTGGAAGCCCCCACTGTCGGTGAGGATCGGGCGCGGCCAACCCATGAACTGATGCAGCCCCCCCAGTTCGGCCACCGTTTCTTCACCGGGGCGAAGTGACAAGTGATAGGTGTTGGCCAGGAGCATCTCGGCACCGCTTGTGGCCACTTCGTGGGCGGTGAGCGTCTTGACCGTCGCCTGGGTGCCGACGGGCATGAAGGCCGGCGTGTGCACGTCACCGCGCGGCGTGCGGAACACCGCTGAGCGAGCCGCCGTCTGCCGATCGCGAGCGACGATGTCGAACTGAAAGCCTGCTCGTGTCATGTGATGCGTCGCTCGGTCGGACTTCGCCTCGGGTGCTGAGATGGCCGCCGTTTAGGCTAAGTCTGCGCGGGGAATGTCGGATGCACTGCGCGAGCGGAACGTTGCGCCAGATCGTGCTTTTCACCGCCGAGAACGCTGGCGCAAGGAACGGCCGCCCTTGCCACGGTTGGCCGTCAGATTCCGTGTCGGCGACGATCGCCTCGGCTGGCAGTGGCGATCGAACGCGTGTGCTCGGTCGCCCCGGTCTACGGCAGTGATGACCTTGAAAGGTGGCTCCGCGGGCACCCATTGAGCCCAAATGCCGCGTCGGGCCGGCTTCGGCCAGGCTACCTTAGGCGTGCGCGGTTAGCGGGCCGCCCGCGACGGATCAGTCACCGCGGAGTTTCAGGCTGTGCGGTTCCAGTTTTTCCCGGACTTCGTTGAGGCTCGTCACGCCAAAGTTCTTGCATTCGAGCAACTCTTCGGGCGTGCGGCGAAGCAATTCGCCGATGGTGGTGATGCCCAGACGGACCATGCACTTACGTGCCCGCACCGAGAGGTTTAAATCGGAAATGGGGCGCCCCAGCAGGGCCTGTTCGTCGGGGCTCATTGTCGACGGATCGAAGACAATCTCCTCGCGGCGTTTCTGTTCGGCGAACTGGCCGAGCCGCAATCCCTTCGAAGCGAGCATTTCCCGGATTTCAATCAGTGACGTTTCGCCGAAGTTCTTGCTCGATAGCAGTTCCTGCTCGGTGTATGCCGTGAGGTCGCCGAGCGTCGTCACGTTGATCTTCTGCAGGCAGTTGCGGCTGCGGACGGAGAGTTCGAAATCGGAGACGGGGATGCCGAGCACCTGAGCCAAGCGATCGCGTCGCCGTTGCTCGTCCTCGTCGAAGTACATGTCGCCGCCCGCCTCGGAATCCTTGGCATACAGCCGGGCCCGCGGATGGTCGGGGTAATCCTGCAGCACGCGGCGGTAACACGACATCGCCGCGTCGTAACGCTGTGAATCCTCGTACAAAATGCCCAGGTTCAGCAGAGCGCCGACGTGGGTGGGAAAACGCTTGGCCGCCCGTTCGTAAAGTTCCACGGCCGTGGCGTCGTTGCCGCGGCGATCGTTCTCCAGGGCCAGGCCAAAAAGCGCTCCGGAGTGATTCGAGTCGGTTTCGTAGGCCCGTTCGTAGAGGGCGACGACTTCTTCCGGGTTCGTCACCAGTGCCGCAACCGTTGCGCCTCGCTGATAGAGATATTCCGCCGTTTGTTCCACCGCCCCGCTGAGGGCGTCGAGCCGTTCCAGGGCACGCTGGGGCTCGTTGGCTTGCCGAAGCGCCGAGGCACAGCCCAGGGCGCAGACGCCGGCGTCGTAGCCGGCCGCGGCCGCGGCTTCATAAGCCTCGACGGCCTTGCCGAACTGTTCGAGGGACTCGTAGCAGCGGGCGATGTAGTAGTGAGCCAAGGCGCCGCCGTCGGCCGAGCGAAGGACCTCGATCGCACCGTTGTAGCGACCGAGCAGGTACAGGCAGACCCCCAGGCGGACGTTGTCGGCCGGGCTGCGGTCGTCGCGGTCTTCGAGCT
>JAGQPT010000483.1 GCA_020426575.1 Planctomycetales bacterium | reverse complement strand
TTTCGTTCAGCGCGACCGCCGCGACGTCGCCGGTCGACTCAATCACGAGCCAGACGCGGTTGTGCGCCCCCAGGCCGGTCGGGCAGTTGAACCTTCGCGCCAGCCGTACTGTGGCACTAAGCGCTGAGCCACCAGGCGCTGAGCCGCGAAACGATGCACCGAGTACGTCGCCCAGGCCATCGTCGAGCGAAAATCGGCCGCGCAACGGCGCGTCTTGCCCTTCCGTCGCCTCAACGTGAACGACTTCGTAGCTCCAGGGGCCGTGCAGTCGAATTGTGTGAACGGTGGACATGGCTGCAGGAAGACTCGAACGAGGCACTTCATACAAACTCGACGACGACCTTGACGCCCTGCGGTCGACGGTTGGCGTAGTGCCACGGCGCCTCGTCGTGGCCGACCCGATCGGTGACGAGCCGACGGATCGCCTCGGGGCAAGTGTGTTCGAGCCTCGCGAGATCGTCGAGTGCTGCACGGAAGTCGCGCGGCGCGGCGTTCACACAACCGATGAACAGCTGGTTGCGCAGCAGCCCGTTGCGCATCATCGTGGCGACGTCGTGGGGCACGGCTTCGCTGCGCCGCGAACTGCCGAGCCAGACCATCACGCCACGGGCGGCGATGCCGGTGGCCGCCCAGGTCATCACGCGATCGTTGCCCGTGCATTCCAGCACGAGGTCGAAGCCGGCGGTTTCGGGATCACCGACAACGGCGACATTGGCCCAGGGGGACTGCAGCGCGGGCACGTAGTCGCCGCCGAGGGCACCGACGAGTTCGGCGCGCGAGGTGTCGGGCTCGTCACGGCCGTAGGCCGTCACGCGCCAGTCGCGCGCCCGGCAAGCGACAACGGCCGCGAAGGCGATCGGCCCCATGCCGGTGACCAACACGCGGGGCGGCGTGTCACGCCAAACATGCTCGCCGAGCCGGGCCTGCTGGAGCGTGACCGCCTCATGGATGCCTTTTTCGGCCACGGCGATCGGTTCGGTGAGCACGGCCGTCGCTCGGACGGCCTCGGCGACGGGAAAGAGAAACTCGGGGCGGTCCAGCCACCAGGGGGCGGAAAAGCCGTGTTCCGAGACGATGCCGCGTTCGGTGTAGTCGCCCCAACTGAGCATGTCGACGCGGGGTCGCTGCGATGCGTCGGCGAGGGTTGGCAAGGGCCGCCTCACGGCAGGGACAACCCAGTCGCCGGGCGCGAAGTTTTCGACGCCGGGGCCCACCGCCTCGACGCGAGCCAGGCACTCGTGCCCGAGCACGAGGAATCGTTCATCGGCCGGCAGACACGGTGAACGTGACGCCAGGATGTCGCGGTCGGTGCCGCAGATGCCCAGCTCGACCGAGCGGCAGAGCACCTGCCCGGCAGCCGGTTGGGGGGGTTCGGGCAGGTCGACCAATTGGGCCTGGTCGAACCCGGGTTGCGCTGCGATGGCCCGCATCGTGGTGGGAGTCCTCAAAGGGTGCGCTGCGCCGGGTATCGAAAGCGACCGCGCTGGCTGGCAACGATCATACTCGATCACCGGCGAGTCGAGGAACCGGGGGACGCACCACCGCGAGCGCGACGAGAATCATTCGGTGACCGCCGACACGGTTCCGCAACCGACGGGGACTGTGTTATAAGTCAACGTGAACCGCACGCTAGGGATCATTGCGCGGGGGCGCGCGGGCGTAACGGCCCACGCTCGCAAGGCTTCGAAACGTTCGCCGGGAAGGAAACCGTGCTCATCACCAACGAGTTTCGTGACCACTTTTCTCCCTCTATCCGGGCACGCGGCGAGCGCTACTTCTCGGCCGGTCGAGTGCAACTTGACGAAGTCGACTCGGGCTTCGCGTCGGCCAACGTCCGGGGGTCACGTCGGCGCCCCTACGAGGTGAAGATTCTGTGGCGGGGAACGGACAACGACAACATCCTGGCCTATTGCGATTGCCCCTACTGCGGTCAGGGCCAACTGTGCAAGCACATCTGGGCCACGCTTCTGCAACTCGAACTGAACGGAGCCAACGAGATCGTCACCGGTAACGTCGAATTCGGCGAGAGCATGCGAAACGGGAACGCGCCGCCTTGGCAGCGGGCGACCGGCAGGCGGCCGAATTGGCAGACTCAACTCGACGGCATCCGCGTACACGACGAACAGGTGGCGCGGCAGGACGCCGGGAAGCAGGCGTACGGCACCCGGCGGGCCAGCGAAATCTGGTACGCGCTCGATGTGACGGAAAGCCTGCAGACGGGCAAATTGACGGTCGAAGCGTTCATGCACCCGACGCTGCGTGACGGCACGCTCGGCAAACCAAAGCCGTTTGCCGTCGCCCGCGTACACCTGTCGAAAATCTCTCGGGAAGACGACCGCAGGATCTTCGAGATCCTCAGGGGGGTTTTCAGTGGGCAACAGCAGAGCTGGAACAATTACCGAACATGGGGTCCGTCGTCGACGAACCGCCTGGTGATCCCGCCCTCCCTGGTCGAAACGGTGGCGCCGCTGTTGGCGGCCACGCGGAGGTTCTACTGGCAGCTCGATTCGTCGCTGCCGCCGGACGACGATCACGCGATCGCCTGGGACGACGGCCCCGCCTGGCAGTTGCGGCTCGCCGGCGAAGAAACGTCCGGCGGCAAGACCTGCCGAATCACGGGGCAACTCGTCCGCGACGAAGAGTCGGTCCGGCTCGACGACGCGGTCCTGTTGCTGGCCAGCGGCTTCGTGTTGCTGCCTCACGCGCTGGCTCGGCTCGATACGTCGGCAAGGCATTTCGGCTGGATCGCGACTCTACGCAAACACGGGGCGATCGACGTTCCCCACGAGTCGCGCGGGGCGTTCCTCGATGCGTACTACAAACTCTCGAACCGCCCCGAGATCAATCTTCCCGACCAGTGGCACGCCGAACGGGTGACGGGCACACCGCGGGGACGCCTGCAGATCGACTCGCCCGTTCGTCCCGTGCATGGCGGCAGCGACACGCT
Source organism: Planctomycetales bacterium (assembly GCA_020426575.1). GTDB lineage: Bacteria > Planctomycetota > Planctomycetia > Pirellulales > JAEUIK01 > JAGQPT01. The sequence continues at coordinate 22,876 of JAGQPT010000483.1, read as the reverse complement.
GTGTGCCCGACTGCAGTTTCTCTACGACGACGTGGTGTTCGAGCAGGGTGACGTCGCGGCTGGCCGATACGACCCGCAGGGCGACGTGGTGCTGTTGCGCAATGGGCCGCGCGAGGCGAAGCTTGCCGAAGAACTCGCGGCGGCGGGTTTGTCGCGCGTCGTGACCGACGAGAACGAAGCCGACTATATATTCCCCAAACAGCGGCTGCCCGACGTCGTCGCCGAACTCAGCCGGAGCGACTGGATCGTCGAGTCGGCGGGTGCCCGCATCCGCCGGCCCGGCACAACGTCGTTGTCGGTCACGTCGGGGGTCGACTGGTTCGACCTGACGGGCCAGGTCGAGTTCGACGGGGTCGCCGCCTCGCTGCCCAACCTGTTGACGGCACTGCGCAATGGCGAGCATTATGTCCGTCTCGACGACGGCACGCAGGGGATTTTGCCCGAGGAGTGGCTGACGAGGTTTGCCCCCCTGGCCGAGTTCGCCCGGCCCGAGGGAGACGCGTTGCGCTTCGCATCGTCGCAGGCGCTGCTGCTCGACGCGATGTTGAGTGAGCGCGACGACGTGCGGGTCGACCGGGCGTTTCGACACTTTCGCAACAAGCTGGCGGGATTTGCCGGGGTCAAGCCGGCGGCGGCACCGCGCGGCTTTCACGGCAAGCTGCGGGCGTATCAGCGTGAGGGGCTCGGCTGGCTCCACTTCCTCCGTGAGTTTCGGCTCGGCGGCTGCCTGGCCGACGACATGGGCCTGGGCAAGACGATCCAGGTGCTCGCCCTGCTGCAATCGCGCCGCCTGGCGCGCCCGAGCGATGGCACGACGCGGCTACCGTCGATCGTCGTCGTGCCAAAGAGCCTTGTCTTCAACTGGCTCGACGAAGCCGCTCGCTTCACCCCCCGGTTGCGCGTCGTCAACTACACGGGGATCGACCGCGCCGAGCGGTTGGCGGAGTGCGACGACTACGACGTGTTGGTGACGACCTATGGAACGCTGCGCCGCGACATTGCCGAGTTGCGTGAGAAGCGCTTCGACTACGCCATCCTCGATGAATCGCAGGCGATAAAAAACCGCAACTCGCAAGCTGCCAAGGCGTGCCGGCTGCTCGACGCCGACCATCGGCTGGCGATGACCGGCACGCCGGTGGAGAACCGGCTCGACGACCTCTGGTCGATGTTCGAGTTTCTCAACCCGGGCATGTTGGGTAGCTCGGCGACGTTTGCCGCACTGCAGCACAGCAACTTTGACGTTTCCAGTGGTGGTGGCGATCGCGACGGCACTCAGGGCAACGGTGACGCAAACGAAAGCAATATCGCCGTGTTGGCCCAGGCGCTGAGGCCGTTCATGTTGCGACGCACCAAGGAGCAGGTGCTCAGCGAGCTTCCGAAGAAAACCGAGCAGTCGCTCTACTGCGAGATGTCGACGAAGCAACGGAAAGAATACGAGCGGCTCCGCGACTATTACCGGGCCCAACTGTCGGACCGCGTGCAGCGCGTCGGGCTGAAACGGGCCAAGATCCACGTGCTCGAGGCGCTGCTGCGGATGCGCCAGGCCGCCTGCCACCCGGGACTGCTCGATCGCGATCGCCGCGACGAGTCGAGCCCCAAGCTCGACGCGCTGTTTGAACAACTCGACGAAGTGACGGCCGAGGGTCACAAGGCGCTCGTCTTTTCGCAGTTTACCAGCCTGTTGTCGATCGTTCGCGCGCACCTCGACCGACAGGGAAGCTGCTACGAGTATCTCGACGGCCGGACGCGGCAGCGGGGCGATCGCGTCGCCCGCTTCCAGGACGATCCCGAATGTCGGCTGTTTCTCATCAGCCTCAAGGCGGGGGGGCACGGCCTGAACCTCACGGCCGCCGACTACGTCTTCATCCTCGATCCCTGGTGGAACCCCGCGGTCGAGTCGCAGGCGATCGACCGGGCGCACCGCATCGGCCAGTCACGCCCCGTGTTCGCCTATCGATTGATCTGTCGCGACACGATCGAAGACAAGATCGTTGAACTGCAGCGTTCGAAACGCAGGTTGGCCGATGCCATCGTTTCGGCCGACAACAGCCTGATCAGCAGCCTGACGGCCGAGGACCTGGCACTGCTGTTCAGTTGAGCCGTCGCGAAGCTCCCAGCGGCCCCGTCGCTCAATAGTTCTGCACGACGGTCACTTCGCGGATTTGCTCGCTGTCGGGCTCGAACACGCGGATCTTGATCCGCACGGCTTCGACCGACGCGTCGTACGGCGGCGGCGCCTCGCGCTCGGTGACGTCGTCGGCGCCGTTGGCGCGAACATACGTGCCCGAACTCGGGGGCACTTCGGTGATTGGCTCGTCCAGGCCGTTGGTCTGCTGGTCGATGATGTTGGCACCAACGTGGCCTTCGGTAGCGTCCTGATTCAGGCCGTCGTGTTCGTAGTGCGTCGACCAGGTGTCGTACACCGACGCCTTGAGGTCCTCGAAGTTCACGATCGGGTCGGACGTCGGACGCGTGCCGCGGAGGAACGAATTGCGTTCGCCGGCGTGCTGGAACTGTGGCCGGGGCGCCGGTTGCGGCAACGTCGGCGGCGCGTAGTGCGGGTCGCGGAACGTGACGCCGAAAGCCTCGAGCCCCGAAGCACGCGGCAACCGCGCCATGTAATTCAGATCGACAAAGGCGCCGAAACTCACCGGGCCAAGGTTTCCGTTGGGCCGGTTATTGCCGTCACGGTCCCCCATGTCGTCCAGCACGGCCTGGGCATACAGCGGGTCACCCGGCACGACGGCGACGTTGACTCCCGAATCATTGGGACGTTCGTAAATCGGCGCTCCTGGGTCCCAGACTTCGACGTCGAAGGAAATCACGTTCGTGAGGATCACGTCGTCACTGATGCGATACGAATTGTTCACGTACTTCGGATTGGCCAGCAGCGCCGCCAGCGCCGGGTTGTTTTCCGACCAGAGGTCGCGGCCGTAAGGTACGTAGACGTTGCCGGTGTTTTGCGGGTCGTTGAACAACACGTGCCAGACCTCGCGGTCCGAGCCGCCGGTCCCGCCGATTTTTCCGGTCAACAGGTCCTTCGGGGCCACGATGGTGCGCGGCAGAGGAAAGGAACCGCCGCCGAGGTCGTGCTGAATGGCGTCGAAGTCACCGGCCGGCACATATGGGAAGGGCCACACGTAGCCCCCCGGGGTGAGCCCCGAGCAACAGTCCCGCAACGTGGGCATGCCCAGCACACTCCAAAAGCGGGGATCGTGGGGATAGGCGAACGGTTGATGTCCGTAACGGTTTTCGCGCTTCGTGAGATCACCAAGCGTGTTGAGCACGAGCGTGGGACGGAGTGGCTTCGCCTCGTTGGCGCGGTGATCCAGCGGACCGCCTTCCATGTGCACCGACAGGTCGTTGTAGAAGTAGAAGTTCGCGAGAAACGTCGTCAGGTCGGCGTCGGACAGCGAAGACAGTTGCGCGTCCAGCGCCCGCTGCAGGCTCGGCACGACCAGCAATTGGCGACGGTACAGCGTCGTGCCGCGGAGGAACCAGCAGACCTCGGCCACGTTCGATTCGATCGTCGCCGAGGGGGCCCAGCGCGGGTCGGCGCGACCGACAAACGGTTCGCCGCTGCTGCGGGTCGTGAACATGATCACGTCGTCGAAGTCGCCCACCGTCGTGTCGGGGCGGTAATCGATGCCGTTGATGATATAGTCCGGCGTGAACTCGGCGGAGCTGTCGAGCGAGTCTGCGGTGACGGCGGCCGGCATCTCGGTGCCGTCGGGCATGTACCCGACTTCGTAGGGCGCGATCACCGGTCCCACGGGGCCCTCGATGATTTCGAAAGAGCCATCGCCCGCTTCGGGATCGCGCGACGGGGCCACGTCGCCGCCGGTGACGCCCTCCAGATCCTTCTGCAGCGTGAGTTGCGTTTGGCGCAAGCGCTCGTTCATTTCGACGGCCGCGCGGCTCTCGCTGACGTTGTCACCGATGACGGCGAACATGCTCACGACGGTCGCCATCATCAGCAGCGCCAGCGCCGTGGCGGCCAGCACTTCGACGAGGGTGAAACCCCGCGCGGGGGCGACCGGCCCGGTGCAACGCGCGGCGCGAGTCGACCGCTCGCGCAGCGGCGACGGCCATTGCGGATAACTCATGTCAGTGGGCCTCTCACATGCAAGCGGCTCGGCCTGTTGCCACCTTCAGCGGAGAAAAAAGAAGGGACCGAACCGGTTCTCTGTCGACGGGGTGGCGCAGTGCCAGGGTGAAACCAGTGGCGGCGGCTGGGGGCCGTCGCGGGTCGTCCCAGGGCGCACCGTGCCTGTGGTTCATTAGGGGCCACTCTAAAGTGTTTGTCAAGCAACTTTTAGGGCACCGCTCCAGCGCCGGGTCGAGGCGCCAGCGCGACACCCCCAGCGATCCGTACGACTCCACGGAGGGACGGCAGGCGTTGGCAGGAGGCGTCGGCGGGGCCGCAACTTTCCCCGCCCGAGGGGCGCGGCCCCCTTTGAACCGCGTGCCGGCGGACGCCGTAATTCGTTCATCCGCTGGCAGATACAAGCGGGTTGGCGGGGGTGGCACAGCGGCGTTGGCCCAACAAAATCGTGTTTTCGCCGCGATAAATGCTGGATTCGCTTGCGGATTTTTGCAACAATTTAGTGTCGGGCGGTTAGCCCTTCTTGTCTTGCTGCCTGTGCCTCACTGGCCTTCCCTCATTGGGGGCTGGTAAGCTGCCGGCACGGTTGGGCCAGCGCCGGCCGTGTACAAGCCTCGCCAGGAAGTACACTGTCAGTGAGAACATTGGGCACGATGAACATTTGACAAGAAGAACACCTGGCCGCCCCAGGTGCAGCCGGCACACCGGTACACAGAAGACCGATACACAGTAGTCAGTTCCACACATCTGGGTCACGTCGTCAGCGCGGGGGCCGCGTCCTTGAACGTTCAGGGAGTTTGAGATGCCGTTACGGAAAAGAAGAGGTTTTACACTCGTCGAGTTGCTGGTGGTGATCAGCATCATTGGGATGCTCGCCGCCCTGCTCTTGCCCGCCGTGCAGAACGCGCGGGAGTCGGGACGTCGCGCCGTGTGCGTGAACAATCAACGTCAGTGGGGATTGGCCACGATCGGCTACGAGAACGCCAAGGGCTCGTACCCCGGTTATCGCAACGTGCAGTCCATCTATCAGCAAGGCACGTCGAACGCGGCCGCCCGGCCGATCGGCTGGATGTTCGAATTGATGCCGTTCATGGAACGCAACGACCTGTACGGCACCTACGGCGACGCGGCCGAGGACACGTCGGTCGACCAGAACAACAACCCCTACAAGTTGCAGGTGCCCGACCTGGGACTTGAAGTGGCGCTCTGCCCGAGCGACGCGCAGATCGGCACGAAGAGCCAGTTCGGCCAAAAGGCCTTCAACAGCTACGTCTGCAACACCGGCATGGCCGACCTCGATCAGGCGCGGGCGATCAACGGCGGAGTCGTGCGTGACCCGCAACCCAACGGCGTGTTCTTCGACAACTTCCCCTACAACAATCCGTCGGACCCGGCGGCGCCGGTGCCGGCCCAGACGGTGAACCCGGGCATCAAGCTGGTGAAAATGACCACGAGCTATCTGAGCGCGGGCGACGGTTCGACGACGACGTTGATGTTGTCGGAGAACGCCGACTGCGGCAACTGGATCGAGTGGGAAGAATCGAAGGTCGGTTTCACTTGGGAGCCTAGCCTCGGCTCCAACCAGACCCCGGCCCCACCCAGCGAAGCGGCTCAGATCAACGGCCTGGTGGGCCAGCGCGCCGGCGCCAACCAGCGCGAGGACCCCTTGTTCGCCCGTCCGTCGAGCTTCCATCCCGGCGGCGTGGTGGTCGTCTTCTGCGACGGTCACACGACGTTCCTTGCCGACACGATCGACTACGGCGTGTATGGCCAGTTGATGTCGTCGCGCGGCAAGTCGGCCAGCGTTCCCGGCACCAACAACCCGTTGACGGTGCCGCCCGGCTACAAGCTCCCGCTGGACGAAGGCTCCTTCTAAGCGGGGAGTCTAGTTCCTCGCAGAGGCGCATTATACGACTGATCCAACACCCCGATGTCCCTCGCGGCGCCGGGGTGTTTTTTTGCGCCCACGACAGCGGCCGCCCGTGGCCGATGCCGCGCCCCGCGTGCGCAACGCCGCACCCCCAAGTGCCCCGGGCCGTGACGCCCCGACCGCTCGCCACTGACCAGGCGATGCTTTCTGCCAGAATCTGCTGGCACACGGCTGGGGCGTCTGGCAGAATTCGACGGTAGCCGGCATTTTGGAATCGTTCCTTATGACGGGGGGTGTCTCATGGAGGTCTGTACCAAGAGCCTGAATCAGCGTGCGGCCGTTGCCGCGTTTTTTTCATCGCGTCGATCGAAGCGGCGCGCCGGTCGATGTGGCGGTTTCACGCTGGTCGAATTGCTCGTCGTGATCGCCATCATCGGCGTGTTGGCCGGTCTGTTGTTACCGGCGATCCAAAGCGCTCGGGAGTCGGGGCGTCGCAGCACGTGCATTAACAACCAACGGCAACTGGGATTGGCCGTGGTGAGTTTCGAGGCGGCGACGGGTCACTATCCCGGCTATCGCGTCGTGCAGGCGGTGCACCACGCCGAGGACGGCCGCGAGCAGGCCCGGCCCGCCAGTTGGGTGTTCCAATTGCTGCCGTACCTGGAGCGCAACGACGTCTACACGCAGTACGGCGACGACGCCAGCGATGCCGACCTGCATCCCAGCGGTGCACCGTATAAATTGACGCCGCCGGACCTGGGGCTCGGCTTTGCCGTCTGTCCGAGCGACGGGCAGATCGGCGGCAAGAGCGACTTCCCGCAAGCGATCCTGGGCACACCGCCGCGTTCGCACCTCAGCTACGTCTGCAACAGCGGGATGATGGACGTGCCGCAATACGCGGCGATCATCGCCGGTCTGGTGCGCGATTTTCAAGGCAACGGCGTGTTCTTCGACCTGTTTCCCTACAGCGACGGCCTCCGCGATCGGTACAACTCGCACCGCCTCAACGCCGGAGTGGTTGCGGCCGTGCCGACGTCACTAAAACTGCCCCGTCTGAAGGCGAGTGTGCTCACGGCCGGCGACGGGGCAAGCACGACGTTGATGCTTTCGGAGAACGTCGACTGCGGCAACTGGACCGAGTCGGCCGAGGCACAGGTCGGCTTTTACTGGTACGCCAAGAAGGACGAGTCCGACGCGCCGCTGCCGCCGCCGGAGGCGGTACGGATCAACGGGCTGGTCGGCCAGCGGGCCCAGGCCACGACGCCAGAGGAGGACTCGTATTTCGCCCGACCATCGAGTTTCCATCCTGGCGGCGTGGTGGCCGTGTTCTGCGACGGTCACACGACGTTCCTCAACGAGTCGATCGAGTATGCCGTGTTCGCTCAGTTGATGTCATCGTGGTGCCAGAACGCCGTCGACCCCTGGATTCCCCAGGAGCGCATCCCGGCGATCTACAGACAACCCCTCGACGAAGGCAGCTACTGACGAACGACAACAGCGTCGGGGGATTCAAGAGTGAACGCGATAACGCGAAAGCGGTGTGAGGAGGCCTCGGATGGGGCTGCGGTTTGACCAACTTTCCGGATCGACGCCCAGTCATGAGCCGAACTTGCACCGTGTTCGTATTTCGCGCTTTCACCGCTTTCGCGTTTTCGCGATTCCTTTCGACGATGCAGGGCCGGGTGCCGGCGAAGAATGCCGTCACCAGTTCATCAAGACGCCGATGCGATAGATGAAGACGACGCAGCCGACGGTCGCGGCGCCGATGCTGGCGGTGAGCACGGCGGCGCTGCCGATGTCCAACGCGTTGCCCAGCGCCGGGTGATAGTCGTCACCGATGGCGCGGGCCATGTGTTCCAGCGCGCTGTTGAACATTTCAGCCGTCATCACGATCGTGATACAGATCAGCAACACGCACCACTCGATGCGCGATGCGTCCAGTGCCAGCGCGGCGGCCACGACCAGCGTGGCAGCGAAGAAGTGGACGAAGAAGCTGCTCTGGCCGCGTATGCCTCGCTTTGCGCCACGGAAGGCGTCGTGGAACTTGTCGTGCCACGTGCGCTGTCGCTTCGGCGTTTCGTCGTCGGAAGTGATCGTCATGTCGGTGACACGCGCGTGATGGATACGTTCACAGGGGCAGGCCGGCGCGGCGACGTCGGCGGACTTACTGGAAACCCATGTTGCGGACTTGCGGCACGGCCGCTCCGGTTCCCGACCCCAGCACCAGGCCTGGCAGGAACCGCGGCTGCACGGCGAGGTTGACTCCCACGCTGTCTTTGCTCGAGTCGACGTTGAAGCCGAAACTCACCAGCATCGACTCGCCGATGCGGGTGATCGAGAAACTCTGGCCGATGTTGCCGTTGCCGGCGACGTCGACGCTTGTACCAAACGTGGAAATCCACTTGGGGCTCATCCAGTAGCTGAACGACGCGGTGACGATTTTGGCGTTGATCGGGCCGTCGAGCGAGGTGAACCCCAGGTAAACGTTACCGCGAGGCGGGCGGTTCAAAAACCCACCGACCGAGGCAATCGCCTGGCCGTCGTCGAAGAAATCGAAAATACCCTCGGAAACCAGGGTGAAGCGGTCACCGACGTGCCAGTTGAAGTTGTAGTCCAGCAGCCCGAACGGCTCGCCGAAGTTGTCGCGTTCCTGGTCGGGGAACCAGGTGACGTGGGTGTCGAGAACGATCCAGTCGATGATGTGCCGCGAGCCGGCGCGGCCGCGTTTCGTTTGCCAACGTTGCGTGGCGCCGAAGCGCACGGTGGCGAGTCGGTCGGCGATTTCCGAAGTGGGCGAGGCGACGTTCGACCCGATGCCGCTGCGCAGCGCGTAGTAACGTTCGTCGAACATCGGCGGCGTGGTGCCGCCGTAGAGCAGTTCGGTGAAGCGGCGGCGGAAGTGTTCGACCGAGTCGTCGTCGACTTTGTCGTAAGCGGGTAGATCGTAGTAGCGTTCATTGGCGTCGGCGAATGCAGCGTCGGCGTCGAAGATGATTTTGTGGGCGACGCCGTGCAGGTTGAACAGATCGCTTTCGACGAAGGGGTCGACGGCCCAGACCGGCACGCTCGCCCGCAGGCCCGCCTGGCCGTAAGCCCGCGTCGCCTCACTGGCGTCGGTGACCGTGGCGCCCCAGTAGCCGAGTTCGCCCAGCGCATAAGGGGTGAGCTTCGCCACGCCCAACTGGAAGGGCGCATCGACCTCGTGCCGCGTCGTCGCCCGCAGGCTCGAATTGGTGATTTCCCAGGGCAGCGGCACCTGCTGCGCGGCGTCGACCGGATCGGTGGGACGCGACGCCGTACGAAGGCGGGCGTAGCCGACCGTCGAGTGTTCATACCACGTGAGGTATTCGCCCAACGACTGCGCCAACCAGAAGTGGTCGCCGCGCGGGTACCACTCGGTCTGCGTGAAGAAGTCGTTCAGGCGGGTGCGCCCCAATAAGGACCACGAACGGTTGTCGACGTAGCGTTTTAGTTCGACGTCCGTCGTCTGGTCCTTGAATTCATCCCACTCGTTCTCGTAGTACTGTTCGAGGAAGTTGTCATCGCTGATCCAACCGCTTTCGATCGTGAGTTGATAGTCGCCCGGCAGGTATTGCCGGTGCCGCGAGAAGATGCGATTGCGGAACTGGCGATCGGGGATCAGGTCGCGGCGCCCCAGGCCGAGGTTGTCGTGCCCGTCGTCGTTGATGGCCCAAAGATCGGCGAAGCCGAAGTTCGGTCCCGGTAGGCCGAAGAACCCGTTGTCGCGGTCATAACGCACCGAGGTGCCGATGGCGGGACCGCGGTCACTGAGGTAGTCGAGGCTGATGTCCCACTTCGTGCCCTCGATCGGATGCTCGATGCCGAAGAGTTGATAGGCGTTCCAGTCGGTGAGCACCTGCGTGCCGAACACGTTGTCGTTGCGGATGAGAATCCGGCGGATGTACAGGTCGGGATCTTCCAGGTTCGTGGCAATCGTGGGCCAATAGAAAACCGGCACGCGATCCAGGTATAGCACGTTGTTGCGGCTGGTGACCAGGCGACGCTTGTCGGTCAGTTGTTCTCCCGCGGCGTCGAACACCGGCGCGCCGGTGCGGCGGTCGATCAGGGGGACGTCGCTCTCTTCGAAGTAGATCTCGCCACTGGCCAGCCGGTACGACGGGAAACCGAGCCGGCTGGTCGTGATGAACGCGTCCTGGCCGACGAAACGGCCTTCGCCCAATTGCCGGATCGCCTCGGCACGCAACCGCACTTTGCCCTCGTAGCCCGGCACGTCGCTGAGCAGTTCTGCGTCGAGGATCAGCCCAACCTGGCTGCGAACGTCGTAGTACATGCGGTCGGCGTAGATCACGCGACTCCCCTGTCGGAAGACGATGTTGCCTTCCAGGTAGAGTTCCAGCGGCATTTGCTGGGCCTGGACCTGTTCGCGTCCCATTTCCACGGGATCGACGTCCGTGGTCCAGACGACGATGCGGTCGGCGACGATGTCGAGCGTGCCCCCTTCGACGAGGCCCGGCACCGTCGGCAAGCCGTCGATCTGGATGTTCACGCCCGAGTCGAACAAGAGCACTTGTTCACCGGGGTGCGGGCTGGCCAAGGTCTTCAACTGCGGCGCGGCAGTGTTGCCGCGCGGGAAGAGGCGGATGCGACGCCCGCCCAGCACGTCCTGCTCTGCCGCCGCGCCGGGTGGCAACGCTTCGACGGGCGCGACGGCGACACCACCTGGCGCTGGCTGCGCGGGCACGATCGCGCCGGGTTGTTGCGCGAGGGCCGACTGCGGGAATGCGGGGGGAGGCACCGACATTGGTTGCGTGTATTGCACGGGCGTCACGGCCGCGTCATGCAGGGTCGCATCGCGCGCGGCGCGTGCGCGGGCGAACAGCGCCAGCGGCTGGTCCGATGCGGCCAACCGCCGCGCCACGTTCACACGCGGTGGCTGCTGGGAATAAAACCGCGCCAGCCAATTGCGGTCGGTCATTTCCATCGGCCGGCCAGGACTGGTGTGGCGGGCCACGACGTTGCCTTCCAGATAAACGATCAGCTTGGTGATGGTCGGCGTCGCCGTGAGACGATCGGCACTGGCGAGTGGTTCGTCCGTGGGGGTGTCGGCGACAATGCCGCTGCGATCGATCCAGACGATGGCTTCGTCGGCGTGGGCGTTCGTGTCGCCCTGCGCCACTTCGAGGTGTCCGCGCAAGTGCCAGATTTCGTACGCGCCCTGTTGCCAGGTGGTTCCTTCGTCGGCGCTGAGCGAGATGGGCGAGGCGAGGTCCGCCGGCGGCAGGTCGATGTCGGCCCTCGCCGAGCCCGGGCTCCCCCACCATGCGAGGCTAAGCGTGACGGCGACCAACACCGGCGCGCAAAGGTAGCTGCGGCATCGCGCATAGCGCGCACCGAAAACGACCGAACGTGGATGCTCTCGACGTTGGCTGAGCAGCTTTGCATCCTTGCCGGCGCGGAACGACCCCGCCCGGGGCGTTCGGCGCCGAAGCCGAACATGAAGTGAGGAGAAACTTTAGGACGAGTGAAGGGGAGGGATGAGGGGCGGGATTATAGGTCCGCCCGCCTGCGCCGGTCAAGGCAAGCAGGAGGCGAGCGGGAGAGGTCGTGAGGACGCCTCTCGCGGTTGACATTTATACTATTTAAACGTATAGTTTCACCGGGTCGTGGCGGTGCAGGATGTCGACCTTATAGAGGGCCAGTGGCGCCGCTGCAGTATGACCGAGGCGAGGCCGGCTCGCCCCAATCGCAATGGACGTCAGCTAGGGTGCCAAATCCCGATCACCGATTGAGGCCCGAGGATTTGCTCGATTTTATCGAGCTGCCGCCGTTCACGCGGCGGTGGGAAAAACTCGGTCTCGACGACGAGGACGATCTGACAGCACTGCAATTAATCATCATGGCGGACCCGACCAAGGGCGACGTGATAGCGGGCACGGATGGTCTACGCAAACTGCGCTTTGCGCCCAAACGCTGGAAAGCCGGCAAGAGTGGCGCGGCGCGCGTGCTATATGTTCATTTTGAAGAGTTTGGGATCGTGCTGTTGTGCTCGGTCTATCGAAAGTCCGAAATCGAAACGATTTCCGACGCCGTGAAAAAGCACCTGAATGGCGCGATTGCACAGATTCAGGCTGAGTTGCGGCGGAGAAAAAGCATTTGAAACGAAATCTGACTCATTGGCCATTGGCCTTGCGAGGGTGAGCAGTCATGGACGTGGAAGAATCGAAGCTGACAGAACTCGAAAAAGATTTGGTCGAAGGACTCGACGGTTTTCTTGGCGACCTGAAAGCCGACGTCGACATTCCGGCCAAGTACACGTGCCGACGCGTTGTGCTTGATCTTCAACCGCGCGCGTACACGGCGGAGGAGGTCAAGGCGACACGTGCTCTGCTGCAGATCAGCCAGGCGCTGTTCGCGCAGTTTCTTGGCGTGTCGCCGAAGACTGTGCACGCTTGGGAACGCGGCAATCCCCCCAGCGACATTGCGTGCCGGTTTATGGATGAGATTCAACGCGACCCGGACTATTGGCGTCGTCGTCTCAGCCAGGTCGCCGAGGTGCGCACCAGCGCTTAGTGTTGCGAGATCGGCTTAGCGCTTCTTGTCGGTCAGGGCCGCGGCGGCCGTGAGGGCGATCACGGGGACGGCGGGAGCGCGCATCCGCAGGTTGGCAAAGTAGACCAGGTGCACGAGCGTGAGCGCCACGATAACGAGCCAGCCCAGCCGCCAGGCCTGCCGGCGACCACGGTCGGCGTCGGCGGCTGACGGCTCCTCCCCGTTCACTTCACGGCCGCGAGCGCGTTGCCAACCCACCACTGCCAGCAGATACAGCGCGAGGTACCAGACGCCCACGGCCATCCGCCCCAGCCAACGCGCGGTCGTCTCGCCGCCGTCGAGCCGATGGGGCACGAGCCCCCAAAGGTGCTCGATCCGCACCAGCGCGGCGAAGGCGAACATTCCCAACTCGGCGTGGATCGCCTCACCGGCGGCACGATAGTTTTCACGATCGCGGGCCAGTTCGTCAGCAGGCGTCCGCAACGGGACCAGTCGGGCCTGTGCGGCGGCGAACTCGCCCGGGATCCACACCTCGCGCCAACGGCCGCTGCGCAGCGACTCGTAGTATTCCGGGTTGTTCGCCAGCAGCGCCGTGTAACCGCCGTGCGTCGTTGCCGGCAAGGGCCGGCCGAACACGTACCAATTTCTCACGACCCAGGGCATCAACACCACGGCAGCCGCCGTCGCGACGAGCAATGCCGCGGCGATCGAGCGCTTGCGGCGCCACTCGGAGAGCAAGAGCGCGACCACGACGAGCGCCGACCAGACGAGAAAGTCGGGCCGACACAGCGCGCCGAGGCCGAACACGGCACCGGCAACCAACCACGACCGTCGGCCACCGCACATGCTGGCCCGCGCCAGCAGCCAGCCCGCCGCCGCGGCCAGCAGCGCGGCCAGTGTTTCGGTCATTACCTGGGTCGATTGCCAGAGCAGCACGGGATCGCAGGCCACGACGAGGGCGGCGAAGTAGCTGGCGCGGCCGAGACGCAGCGTTTCGCCCCAAGCGACCACGAGCACGATGGTCAGGGCCGCCATTGCCAGATGCAGCACGGCGATCGCCGCCGGCGCGGTTGGCCCCCAGCCCACCAGCGGCATTAACACCAGCGGGTACAGCGGCGGACGAAACGCGCTGGGGACATCGCCGTGTCCCAACGTGCCGGTGAAACGCAGTTGCTCGGCAAGGCGACGATAACCGTCGGGGTCGGTCGCCAGTGCACCGGGCGTGTTGACGATCAGTCCGGCCCGCAGCGTCGTGCCCAGCAACACGATGCCGACCAGCCAGATGATTCGCCGCGACCGCTCGCTTGCCGACACCGTTGCCAACGCAGTTGCCGGCGAATCGTTCTCGGTGGGTCGTGGCGGGTCGTCTCTCGTCATACAATGTCTCGCTCGCGGTAAACCTTGATGATGATCCAAACGGCTGGCGGGCACCAGCCCGACGGCTCGGCGGACACCGGCGCTTCGTATGCAAAGACTCGCACAACTTGCCGAGACGCTTGCCGAGGGATTCGTCCGTTATCGCTTCTGGTGGTTTGCGCTGGCGGTGTTGACGACGCTCGTCTCGATCGCGCCGGCGTCACGGATGGTGTTCGACCGTTCGATCGAGAACATGTTCGCGGCGGACGACCCGCTGTTGGAGCCGTTTCAGAGCGCCCGGCGTCGCTTCGGCGCCGGCGAAATCGCCTTGGTCGCCTACGTCGACGATGCGTTGCTCAGCGCCGAGGGACTGGCGCGACTTGATCGCCTGTCGGGGCAACTCGCCGAGGTCGCAGGCGTCGAGCGCGTGATCAGCCTTTCCAGCGCCGGGTTGAACGAAAATTTGCTGGCGCTGCCGGTCGGCAAGGCGATGCTAGATCTGATGACCGGCTATCTCGTCGGCGAGGATCGTCACACCGCCGCGGTGATCTGCGTGCTCGAAGCCGACGGCGCGGACGGCAAGTCCGACGTGCGCTCGCGGACGATCGCCGAACTGCGACGACTCGTCGAGGCGCACGACCCCAGCGGCGTCGTGGCGGGCGAACCGGTGATGGTCGTCGACGGCTTTGCCAACATCGATCACGACGGCGGTGTGTTGGGCTGGACGTCGACCGTGCTGCTTTCGCTCACGTTGTTGATATGTTTTCGCCGGCTGCGCTGGGTCGTCGTGCCGTTGGTGGTGGTCAACGTCACGCTGATTTGGACCCGCGCGCTGCTCGTTGCCACGGGCCTCAAGCTGAGCATGGTCAGCTCGATGCTGTGGGCCATCGTCACGGTGATCGGCGTGGCGATGGTCGTGCACGTGATCGTGCGGTTCCGCGACGCGCTGGCCGACGGCCTGGCGCCGACAGAGGCACTAACATCGGCGGCGCGGCGCCTCGCGCTGCCGATCGCGCTGAGTTGTGCGACCGACGCGCTGGCGTTCGGCGCATTGCTCAAGGCCCGCGTCGGACCGGTGCAGGACTTCGGCAAGATGATGGCGGCCGGCTCGTTGCTGGCCATGCTCAGTGTCGCCACGGTCGCGCCGACGCTGATGTTGTTGGGCTATCGCGCCGAGGCGGTGGACGCCACCCGCGCCGACGACCGACTGCGCCGCCTCGTGGCGCGACTGCTCGGGGTCGTCGAGCGCCGGCCGGGCTGGATCGTCGCTGCGTCGCTCGCGCTGTTGGCCTTGGCGCTGGCGGGCTATCCGCAATTGCAGGTCGAGTCCGACTTCACGCGCAACTTTCGCGCCGACAGCGAGATCGCCACGTCCTACGCCTTCGTCGAAGAACGACTCGGCGGCGCGGGCGTGTGGGAAGTGATGCTGCCGGCCCCCGCGCAGCTCGATTGGGAATACCTCGGCCGCGTCCGCGCGCTGGAGGCCCGACTGCGCGACGAAGTCGTCGTGACAAATGCTGCCGGTGTGGTTCAGCCCGGGCTCACGAAGGTGCTCAGCGCCGTAGACGTGTTCGACGCGATCCTTGGCCCGTTGGCCGGGCGGTTGCCCGCGGCGATGGTGATGCAACAGACCGAACGGATGATGCCGGGCATCGCGACGCTGTTCCGTGGTCAGGAACCAGGCGCGGAGGGCGAGACGTACCTGCGCATCCTGCTGCGGGCCCGCGAGCGGCAGTCGGCCGAGCAGAAGGCGGGCCTGATCGCCGACGTCGAGCGGATCTGTCGAGAAGAGTTCCCCCCGGCCGAAGTGACTGGCTTCTTTGTGCTACTCGCCAGCTTGATCGACAGCATGTTGCAGGACCAGTGGGTGACGTTCGCGATCGCCGTCGTGTTGATTGGCGGCATGATGTGGCTGGGGCTGGGGCGGGTGCGGCTGGCCGTGGTCGCGCTCATCCCCAACGCGCTGCCGATCATCGTCGTGATGGGCACAATCGCCTGGTTCGGCGTGCCGATCAACATGGGTGCGGCGATGGTGGCGGCCGTTTCGATGGGGCTCTCGATCGACTCGACGACGCACCTGATGGTCGAGTACCGCCGCGGCCGCGACGCCGGGCTCTCAGCAGCCCAGGCGATTGCGGCAGCCAACCTGGCGGTCGGTCCGGCGATTCTGCTCTCGACCCTGGCGCTGGTCGTGGGCTTCTCGGCGATGTGCCTGAGCCAGTTCGTGCCCACGATCTACTTCGGCGTGCTGGTGAGCCTGTCGATGATCGGCGGCATGATCGCCAACCTCGTGCTGCTACCGGTGCTGCTGACCGCGATCGAACCAAGGGCCGACGCGTGAACCGCCATGGCGAATCAAGTAAAAACTCTAAAACAATTGGCAAAATCCGACCGCCGATGATAGTCTGGAATGTTCGCATTCCGGGGCGCCCATTTCTTATTCATCGCCTCTGGGGAATGTTCGTCTTGGCTGGAATTTTTCGCAGCTCTTGTCGCAGCGTCTGCGGACGCGCGGCTTCGGCGCTGCTGTTGCTTATTGTTGTGGCGGGGGAAAGTCGTGCCCTCGGCCCCGCCGTCGACGCGGTCAATGCCGACTACATCTGGCAACAAGGCTACACCGGCGAGCGCGTCGAAATCGGCGTGATCGATCTGCACCAGGTCGACTCGAGCCATCCGGCTCTGGGGGGCAACTTCCTGGGGTCGGTGAACTTTGCCAAAGGGGCCGGCTGGCTGAGTTCCCACGCCACGGCGGTGGCGGGCGCGGCGCTCAGCCAGGATCCCACCCGCCTCGGCGTGGCCCACGGCGCCAGCTACTGGTCGGGACAAACGACGAACCGCGCCGGTATCGTTCCCGACCCCGAGGCGATGACCGTCTCGGTGGAAACGTTCGCACAGGGGCTGGGCATCCTGGGCGGCAACCCGACCGAAGTGGTGACGATGAGCATCGGCTTCAATGGCAGCGACGACGGCAACGATCAATGGAGCCTGGCGCTTGACCACGTCGTCTCGACGCTGGGGACGACCGTCGTGGTGGCGGCGGGGAACGACGGACCGAGCCCGAGTTCGTACCCCGGCCCTCCCGGGGCGGCCTACAACATCCTCAGCGTCGGTGCCACCGGCGGCAGCGGCGCGGCCCTGTCGGAAGACTACACACAGATCGCGCCCTACAGCAGCCGCGGTCCCACGAGCGACGGCCGCAGCAAGCCCGACATCGTGGCGCCGGGTTCATTGATTGAACTGCCGACACTGGGTGGCGCCTGGGCCGAGACGAGCGGTACGAGCTTTGCCGCGCCGATCGTGGCCGGCGGCGCCGCGCTGCTGATCGACGTCGGACTGGACCGGGGCTACGACACCGACGCCACCGTGATCAAGAGCGTGTTGCTCAACTCGGCCGACAAGCTGCCCGGCTGGAGCCACACTCAGACGGCGCCGTTGGACCCCAACCTCGGCGCGGGACAGATGGATCTGGCAGCGGCGTTCCTGCAATACGACGCCGGTGAGCAGGAAGCCGGCACGGTCGCTCCCGCGGGTTGGGACCACGGCTTGCTCAGCGCGGCCAGCAGCAGCTATGCGATCAGCGCCGCGATCCCGATCGGCGAACAAGTCACCGCCACGTTGACCTGGAATCGGCAGGTCGCGACCGACGTCGAAGACATCACGGCGGCGGTTTATTCTGCCGCGCCGCTGGAGAATCTCGACCTGTTCCTGTTCGAGGCGAACGATCTGTTGAACCCCGTGGCCAGTTCCACGAGCGCGATCGACAACGTCGAGCACCTTTACTTCACGACGCTCAGCCAAGGCAACTACGTGCTCGAAGTGCGCGACGTGGCCGGTGTGCCGCTTGACCCGCTCGCCTACAGCCTGGCCTGGCACGTGACCGACGTGATCGACGCGCTGCTGCCCGGCGACGCCAACGGCGACGGCTGGGTCGACGGTCTCGACTACCTGGTGTGGGCCGGCAACTTTGGATCACAGCCCGGCCCTGACGGTGACGTCAGCGACGGCGACTTCAACGACGACGGCACGATCGACGGGCTCGATTATTTGCTCTGGGCAGGCAACTTCGGCACGCATTCGGCAACGACCGTGCCCGAACCCACGGCGCTGGCGTTGTCGTCGCTGGGCGTGCTCGGCACGCTGTTGCTGCGCCGCCGCGCGATCGTCGCGTGAACCACGCGACGCGGCTATCATCGTAGTGAACGGGAGCGTACGCCCACCGCGCGATCGATGCTCCGTCGTGGTCGGCGACGGCGACTTCGCGCGTCGAACCGCCCGGCTCGTTCACTCGGTCCCCATGTCACCTTGATCGACGGGTTGAAATTATGCGCGACTTCGTCATCGCCGGAATGGAACCGCGGCACAAGTGGGTGCCGAGCCGACTACTGCTCGTCGCCGTCGTGGCGTCGGTCTGCTGTGCCAGCCGGTGCGCCGACGCCGCCGGGCTGCGGGCCGGTGTGGCCAAGGTCGACGTCACGAACCGCGAGGCGGGACCGGTCAACGACCCACTCTTCGTCAAGGCGCTCGTCCTCAAGAACGACGCGACGACGGCCGTCATCGTTACCGTCGATGCGGTGGCGATCGCCGAGATCGGTTCGATCCCCAACGAGTTTCTCAGCAACGTGCGTCGTCGCGTCGAACAGTCGCTCGGCATCGCGCCCGAGAGTGTGATCGTCAACGCCAGTCACTGCCACGGCATCGTCTGCACCGACATCGAAGACCGCACGGTGCGGGCGATCGAACAGGCCGCCCAGGAGCTTGTGCCCGTCACGGTCGGTGTCGGACAGGGGCACGAAGACCGCATTCAGGAGAATCGCCGGCTGATTCTCAAAGACGGTCGTCAGGTCGACGTGCGGCAGGCCTATTCTTTGCCGCCGGACGAGGAAGTCGCGGCTATCGGGCCGATCGATCCGGAGATCGGCGTCTTGCGGCTCGATCGCGCGGACGGCGGACCGCTGGCCGTCGTGTACAACTTCGCCTGTCACCCGATCCAGGCCGCTGCCAGCGGCGGCAACACGGCCGACATCACGGGCTTTGCCTCGCAGGTGATCGAAGACAACACGGGGGCCGTCGCGCTGTTTCTGCAGGGCTGCGGCGGCGACATCAATCCGGTGATGTACAAGGACGTTCATTTCCCCCGCGATGCCGAACCGCTGGGTAATCGGCTGGGCCTCAGCACGCTGGCGGCGGTGCGCGAAGTCCAAACGACGCCCGACGATCGTCTCACCGTCGTCAACGAACACCTGGACCTGCCGCGGGCGGACCTGGGTGCGCGGATCATTGCCGTCGAAGCGGACCGTGAGCGGCTGGTCGATTCGCTGCAGGGGACGTACCTCGACCTGAAGACGTTCCTACCGCTGGTGACGAAGTATCGGCTCGACCCCGCGCACCCGTCGTACGAGTCGCACCGCTATCTGCTCGACGAAGCGTTGGGCCGCGACGACTTCGCAAGGCTCGACGCCCGCAATCGCCGCAACATCGAACAGTACATCCGCAACGTCCACACGATGGAGCAGCTCACCCGGATCAACACGAACCTGGCACTGCTGCGCAAACACCAGCAGCAGAACCTCGCAGCGGGCAGCCGGGTGCTCGACGTGGAACTGGTGGGCCTGCGCGTCGGTGACTTTGTGCTCACGACGTTCCCGGGGGAACTGACCGTGCAGATCGGCTTGAACCTCAAGCAGGCCTCGCCGCAGGAACACACGTTCGTCGCCGGCTACACGAACGGCTACATCTACTACGCGCCGACGACCGAGCAACTTCAGAACGTCGGCGGCGCCCAGGAAGACAGCGACTGCCTGCTCGCGCCCCACTGGCAGGGGATCTATGAGGCGAAGGCGAAGGAGATACTCGGTAGCCTTTAGAGCACAGCGGACCAACTGAAGAAGGATTCACCACGGAGACACGGAGGACACGGAGGGAAGAGAGAGTTTTTGGAAGATGTGGGGTTTGGTTGCGCTGGCGGAGATTGGCGATGAGTGCCCGCGTTGACCTTCGTACAGCGACACCAATAT
Source organism: Planctomycetales bacterium (assembly GCA_020426575.1). GTDB lineage: Bacteria > Planctomycetota > Planctomycetia > Pirellulales > JAEUIK01 > JAGQPT01. Next base: position 3,000 of record JAGQPT010000483.1, on the reverse strand, counting down.
TGCGAGCTACTCCACCACGTCGACGGCGCGCACTCGGCGGACTAGTAGGATGAGGGCTGCTGTGCAGGCGGTGGCCAGGACGGCGAGGGACCACCAGGCCAGTTCGCGTTCGCTGCCCTCGAGGTCGCCGCCGAAACAAAGTCGGCCGACAAAGCGCATCGTCCGCCAGGGGTCGATCAGGTCCCAGTAGTCGTTTTCGGTCGCCTCGCGGAGTTGTCCGGACATGGTCCGCAACATGATGAACGCGCTGGTCCAGGTGATGGCGATCGGGGCGGTCCGCTGCAGGTAGGCCGAGAGTGTCACCAGCATGATGCCGAGCACAACGCACTGCACAGCGCCGAAGCTGAGGATCGAGGCGACGGTGCGCCACTGGCTGGTCCAGTATTCGACCGACGAGGTGAACATGCCGTACTCGACGTACAACACCAGCGCCGGCAGCACGGTCAACAGCGATATCACCGCGGCGATCGCCAACAGCTTGCCAACGATGTAGTGCCGGCGGTCGATCCGCCGCGAGAGGTAAAACGGCAAGGCCCCCTGGCGAAAGTCACCGCCCACGAGCAAGCTGCCGGAGAAGGCCAATAGGATGGTCACGATCAGGCTTTGCCGCTGCATGAACATGATGTAGCCATTCTCGGCGCCCGACGCGGGATTCAGATCGAAACCGAAGGCCTTGAGCAGTTCCCGCTGGGCATCGCGGGGAAGCTGGAATTGGGTGACGGCGTAGATCACCGACCAGGCGACGAAGAAATTAATCAGCCCTAGCGCCAGCACGATCCAGTACGACTTGCGGCGAAACACCTGTAGCAGCGCCACCCGCACCATCGCCGCGCAGGCGCGCCAGGGACTCACCTGGCGACCAGACCAACCGTGATAGTTGGCGACGTCAATTCCCACGGTCACCCTCCCCGGCCGCGGCGGCCTGTGTTTCGCTCTCGGCTTTTTCCGTGGTCACGCGGAGGAAGGCGCGCTCGAGGTCTTCTTCCTCGGGCACGAGTCCAGTGAGCACCAGCCCGTGCTCCGCCGCCAATTCGAAGAACCGCGCCGAGCGCCAGTCGGCGGGCACGCTGACGACCTGGTCGGCCCAATTTGTCGTGCCGTGCGTTTCCACGCCGCCATTGCGCAGGGCCTCAAGAAACCGCGCAGCCGCATCGCCGGCGTCACCGTGGACGTTGCCGGTGTGTTCGCTGTCGGTGTGCTCCGACGTCGCGTGGCCGTTGCGGCTCTGCCAGTTGAGCGCGTAGCGGCTGCGGATCGAGTGGCGCAGCTCGCGGATCGTTCCCTGATGCACGACGCGACCGCGGTCGAGCATCACGACCTGCTGGCAGAGTCGCTCGACGTCGCCCAGCAGATGCGTGCAGAGGATCACGCTTTTGCCGGTCTCGGCGATCAGATCCTCGATCAATCGCAACATGCCGGCGCGCCCCGCCGGGTCGAGGCCGTTGGTCGGTTCGTCCAACAACAGCAGCTCGGGATCGTGGACCAGGGCCGCAGCCAGCTTGAGCCGTTGAACGTTGCCGGTCGAGTACTCTTCGAGACGGCGATAACGCAGCTCGCCGAGGCCGACGTAGTTGAGCACCTCGTGGGCACGGCGGCGGGCGTCGCGGTGCGGCATCCCGTAGAGATCACCCGAGAGGGTGACGAACTCGACGCCGCGGAGCATGGGCACGGTGGCGGCGGACTCGGACATGTAGCCGATCCTTCCGCGGAGGTTGCGCCCCGAGGACATGATGTCTTCGGCGAGGATCGTGCCGCTGCCCGAGTCGGGCCGCAGCAGGCCGAGGAGGATCTTCAGCAGCGTGCTTTTACCGGCGCCGTTGTTACCGACCAGCCCGATCGTGCCGGGTGACAACCGCAGGTCGACGCCGCGCAGCGCGTGGACCGAGCCGTAGCGGCGTTCCACGTTCTGAATGTCCACGATGCACATGATCGCCGCGCGCCGGCTCAAGTCTTGCCAGAAAGTTCTTCCACGAGGCGGGCGAGCAGCTCCGGCTTGCGCTCATCGAGCACGTGGCCGATGCGCACGGGCGGCACCTTAAGCTTTTCCAGGCACAGCCGTGCCGAGTCCCAGAGCCGTTCCTGTTTCTTTCCGGTGGCCAGGTACAAGTCCCCCACCAGGCCGCTGAGCTTGTCCAACTCGATCGTGTCCTGATTCTTGTAGTAGTTGCGAATCAGGCGTTCTTGATATCGCGAGCGTTCGGCCATGCGTGTTCCGTTGTTGGGTCGTTCCACTTGTTATCGAGGAATCCATTCAATCACGACGTTTCAGCCCAGAAGTCTCAACCACGATGATACGTCGGCACCGGGCCATTCGCGACACAGCGCCGTTCGCGATAAAGCGCCGAACCAACCTCACCACCGCGGCAAGTGACGGGCGAAGTGACTTGCCCAAATACCCTCTCACTCACAACAGTTGTTTCGACGCCTCGTCGTGGTTCCCCGCGAACACCGGTCGCAGATGCATCCGCGTTCACTAGGGATCGTCAGTTCACTGAGGATCGTCCGGCACGAGCATAGAGTTTAGCGTGTTTTCGGCCGTTTGGGCACGGCGGTGCGGGCTGCGTCGGCCGCTGTCGGCTTGGCAGGCGGCGGCCATCTCACCTACGATACGCCGGCATGAACGAACCGGCCCCCCCATCCACGCGGCGATTCCTCGGCCTGCGGTCGACCGCTGCCATCACGCTGTTGAGCCGGTTGCTGGGGCTGGCTCGCGACGTGGCGGTTGCCAGCCTGTTGGGGCTGGCCGGCGGCGGTGTGCTGGACGCCTTCGTGACGGCCTTCCGCCTTCCCAATTTCGTCCGCCGCCTGGTGGCCGAGGGCACGCTGACGGCTGGTTTTTTGCCTGAGTTCGTCGCCCTGGCGGACCGCGCGCCCGATTTGGCCTGGCGCCTGGCGCGGACGGCGATGGCGCACGTCTGGTGGCGGCTCGGCGCGGTAGTGGCCGTGGCCGAGGCCGGCTGCCTGCTGGCGATGTGGTGGCTTGGCGGTGATACGGGTTGG
>JAGQPT010000482.1 GCA_020426575.1 Planctomycetales bacterium | reverse complement strand
GGTGACGACGTTCAGCCGTGCCGACGGCTTCGTCGCCATTGACCGACACCGCGAGAGCGTGCCCGCCGGCGAGTTGGTCGACGTGCAACTGCTCAGCGATCAGTTGCGACTCGCGGACCTGGTCGTCACCGGCAGTCACTGCGTGGGGCTCGACTATCTACTCGACGAGTTGAACCGCCGCGGTGTGTCGAGCAAGGTGATGTCGATCGGGTCGATGGGGGGACTGGCGGCCGCTCAGCGCGGCCAGTGTGACCTGGCCGGTGTGCACCTGCTCGACGAAGCGACGGGCGAGTACAACCGTCCGTTGCTCACCCCCGACCTCGCCCTGACGCGTGGCTATCGCCGTCTGCAGGGGATCGTGTTTCGCAGCGACGACGAACGTTTTGCCGGTCACAACGCCGAGGAAATCGGCGCTCGGCTGCGCGGCGGGCTCGACTGTGTGATGATCGGCCGCAATCGCGGCAGCGGCACGCGGGTGTTGATCGATCAGCTCTTGGGCGACGGGCGGCCGGACGGTTATGCGAATCAACCGCGCAGCCACAACGCGGTGGCGGCGGCGGTGGCACAGGGCCGCGCTGACTGGGGCGTAGCGATCGAGAACGTTGCCCGCCGCTATGGCCTGGGCTTCGCAGCGCTGCAGCCGGAGGAGTATGACTTTGTCGTGCCGCGCTCGCGGCTGGAACGGCCTGCGGTGCGCGCGTTTTGCGAATTGCTCACCGACGCGCGGATTCGCGACGGCCTGCGTGCGCTGGGTTTCGAGCCGCACGATTACGAGCCACACGGTTTCGAGCCATAGGGGCGCGAGAAACAACGTTGATCAGCCGGCGGCGACGATCTCGCGGAGATGGAAGTGGAATTTGCCGAGCTTGCCGCCGTAATTGCCGGCCGTGATGGCAAGCACGCCGTCGCCTGAGGCGGCCCGAATCGCCGCCCGCATGGCGGTCGTCATGCTCGCTTCGTCGAGGCTGTCCAACACGATCTCGTAGGCACAGGTCGCGCCGTCGTGCAACTTCGTTTCGACACGGCCCACGAGCGTCGGACAGTAGGCGTCGTTGGTCGAGGCGATCAGTTTCTTGTAGCGCGAGCCGACCTTGCTGCCGCTGCGGACGGCCCCGCCCGGAAAAGGGAGCACCACGTCGGGCAGGTCGGCGACACTATCGATCGCGCGGCGGACGGCCGCCAGTGCCGTCGCCTGGTCGCGCGCCTGCAGGATGATGTTGCCGCCGGCGATCCCCTTGGCAACGCCGACGGTGTCTTCGACGAGGAATTCACCGTCCATCACGGGTACACGCCAGTAGCGCCGACCACCGATGAGTTTGCTCTTCTGATAGCCGTCGCCGAAGAAACGCAGCGCCTTGCCGAGTGGCTGGCGGGTTTCGGCGTCGGGCAGACCGTCGAAAACGGCCGTCGTCGCGCAGGTGAGCAGGCTCTGGCCAGTGCGAGCGGCCACGGCCGCGCCGAGCAACTCGGGCTTCATGCCGAAGAACAACAGGGAGGCCCCGGGGCGCCCGTCGGGGGTCTCGTCGCAGGTCAGTCTGCGTTCCAGGCCGGCTTCGGCGTCGCAGCCGATCACGCTCGTGGCGTTGCCGGTCGCTTCATGGATCGCCGCGTCGAGCCAATGCGAATCGGCCGCTGTGACGATCAGCCGGGCCGCCAACATGCGGAACGCCTCGGCAAAGGTATCTTCGATAAATGTCGTACCGAGCTGCAATTCGCGGCACCTCATGTCCTGCGTCAGCCGAGTCGAGACCCTTCTCGCCCCGGGGAGAACGCAGCATAATCCATCGCACCGTGTGTCGAAAGTGTGCTCCTTATGATGATAGCGCAAGGCCGCGGCGTAAGGGTTCGACGAACCGCACGACTTGCCGGAGGTGACTGACGTGGTGGGTGGAGTTTCCAACGTGGCGAACGTGCGCGCCGGGGGGATCGTGCTGGCCGGCGGACACAGTCGCCGCATGGGCCTGGCCAAGGCGTCGCTGCCGCTGGGCGACGAGACGATGCTGCAGCGGATCGTGCGGCTGCTGGGCACCGTGGTCGACCCGATTGTCGTGGTGACGGCCGCGGAGCGCGAATTTGCCTTGCCCCAGGGTGTCCGCCACGCGATCGACGCCCGGCCAGACCGGGGACCGCTCGAAGGCATCGCGGCGGGCCTGCGGGCACTGGGCGATGACGCCGACGCGGCCTACGTCACCAGTTGCGACGTGCCGGGGTTCGTACCGGCCGTCGTGCCGTGGCTTGTCCAGCACCTCGGGCAACACGATGCCGTCGTGCCGCGCATCGACGGGCGCTACGAACCCCTGGCGGCGGTCTATCGCGTCGGGGTGTTGACGACCATCGAGCAACTGCTTGCCGCTGACCAACTGCGGCCGGTGTTCGTGTTCGACCGCGTGGCGACAAAAACGATCACCGCCGACGAGTTGGCAGAGGTCGACCCCGAGCTGTCGTCGCTGGACAACATCAATCGGCCGGAAGACTACGTGCGGGCCGCCGAACGACTGGGCTTCAGCGTACCTGACGAGGTGCGCCGCGTGTTGTTGCGCAACACGGACACACGATCGGCATAGACTTCACGTCGTCACCGCGTTTTGCGAGCAAGTGTCCCTGCCACCCAAAGTTCTGGTGGGCCGTTCCCATGCTACAGGAACTTTCGTGTGGGAATGACTTCGGAGTCATGCAGATACTCGTCGCCGACGGGGTAGTTGCGCCAGCGGATCGAGTAATATTGCTCGAACCACTCGGCGATGTCACTTTCCACGCCGGTATCGTACTCGGGTTGGACGTGCAGCGTACGGCCGAGGTGTTCGTGGCGGATGTCGCCATGTTCGACGAGCAACTCGCCCGACTTGATCACATAGCGTGGCAGTTCGAACATCTGCTGCTTGTCTTCGTGCGGCGTGTAGATGGTCACGTCGGCGTCGGCCCCGGGCCCGAGGTCGCCCTTGTTGGTGAGGCCGAGGATACGGGCTGGTCCGGCGCGCGTGATGATGGCGATCTCCGACAGCGTGTACTCGCGGTCGATGTCCTTGAGCAGTGAGTTCTCGCGGACACCGCGGTGCACCGTCTTGAGCAGGTCGCGGCGGTAGTCGCGGTCCATCAGCAGGCGAATGATTTGTGGATAGGCGAGAAAGGCGCCGCCGTTGGGGTGGTCCGTGCTCATCGCCACCCGCCAGGGATCGTTGACCGTGAGATACCATTCGAGCCCGATGGCCCACTGCCAGGAGTGCACGAGGCTCTTGTTGCGGTATTCGATCGGCGCGATGCCGCAGCCAGCTTCCATCTCCGTGTCGCTGCTGAACCACTTGGTGTTGTAGACGTTGCTGAGGAAATAACCGAGCGGTCCGTCGCCGGTCATGCTCGTGGTCTTGCCGAACACGACCTGGCCGACATCGACGGTGAGGTTGTTGTGCTCGTTGACGTACTCGGCCAGGGGGGCGACCTGCGAACCGAACGACTGGGCGTCGGGATCGCCGTCGTAGCTGTGGAACTGAATGTGGGTGAGATGGCCACGGCGGCCTTCGAGCGCCCGCATTGTTTCCAACGTGGTCGTCCAATTGCCCGGCAGGCCGAGGTTGTTGGCGTGAACATGTACAGGATGCGGTAATCCCAGCGCGTCGACCGCGTGGGCGAGACTGCGGATGATCGTGCGGGGCGTGACGTTGAAGTGATCGACCGGCGTGTCGAGGTCGTGCACGTTGCCGGCCTGGCGGCTCTTCCACTCTTCGACGCCGCCGGGGTTCACGAGTTTGCAGGCGTAACCTTTTGCCGCGCCGAGCAGCCAGCCGACGAAGGCATTGAGCTTCTCCTGCTCGCCGGCGGCGGCGCACTGCATCACGTAGTGATTGTTGCCCATCAGCACATAAAAGCCCTTGTCGAGGCAGGGCGTGTCGGCAAATTCCTCGTGGGTGTGCCGAGCCGAGAGCGGCGGCACGGCGGCGTCGAAGGCGGTCGTGTAGCCGAGTCCGGCATATTTGTAACCGGTGGCGAACGTGCTGGGGACGCTGCCCATCGTGCCGCTGTGGGTCGTCGCCGTGCGACGCACGACGGCCGCCTTCCGCTTCTCTTCGGGGCGCATCTTGCGGGCCGTGTTGACCTTGGGACCGGCGATGTGGCAGTGCATGTCGATGCCGCCCGGCATCACGACCATGCCGACGGCGTCGATCGTGCGGTCTGGGCGTACGTCGGGATCAGTGGGCGGGGCGACGATCCGCCCGTCGCGCACCCAGACATCTTGCACGACACCGTCGACGCCGTTTGTCGGATCGTAGACCGTACCGCCGGCGATTTTCAGGTAACCGTGGGACATGAGTCGCTGTGTCAGGAGGTGGCTTTGCTAGGAGGCAGGAAGGAGAATCTCGCCGCGACCGGACTCGAGCATGTCGCCGTGGTGCAGCGTGTACAACTTGTCGGCCCAATCGGCGCCGGCCGGTGTAGCGGCGGCGTCGAATCCAAGTATCGCGAGTTGACGGTGGAGCACGCGCAGGAACAGGGCCGTCGTCGACACACCGCCGCGAAAGGTCGGCAGCAGCGCGGGAGGCGACGGACCGACCAGCGCGATCGTGCCGCGCTTCATGCCGGCCCCGGGGCGAATACCGCTTTCGCCGCAAACGAGGATCGTGCCAGCCAACATGCCGAAGCCCGGTGTGTCACCGCAGCGGCCTCCGACGGCGATCAGCCCGCGGCGCATCACGGTACCGATTTCGTTGCCCACGTCGCCGTCGACGATGATCGTGCCGCCGGTCATGCCGCGCGCGCTGCCGCGGTAGGCAGCACCGATGAGGTGACCGGCGCGGCCGTGAACGTGGATCACGCCCCCGTGCATTTCGCCGCCGACCCAGTCGCCGGCGTTGCCCTCGACGACGATGCGACCGCCGGTCATTTCGCTGCCGACGTGCCGTCCTGCCGCACCGCGCACCGTGATCTCACCGCCGGTCATGCCAGCGCCGATCCAGTGCACGCCGTGGCAATCGCCCGCAAAGACGATC
>JAGQPT010000481.1 GCA_020426575.1 Planctomycetales bacterium | reverse complement strand
CGATGAAGGTGGCAATGCCGCCGCCGCCGAGGTCCATGATCGCCGCGCCGCCGTCCTCCACGTCGATCGCTTCGCCGCCGAACACGCCGGTGCGCGCCGTCACGGCCACGACCGGCTGACCCGTGACGTACAGCAACAGGTCGAGATAGTGGCAGGCCAGCCAATTGAAGAAGCCGCCGCCGCTCGTGTCGCGATCGAAGAGATAGTGCTGCGGATCGCGGCGTCGGGCGTCGCTCGTCACGAACGTCATCTCGACACTGATGAGTTTGCCGAACCGGCCGTCGGCCACCATGTCGCGGAGCCGCGCGACCGCATCGTCGTAGCGCCACATGTAGCCCGTCTGAAAGGCCACGCCGGCGGTGGTGACGGCCTCAGCAATTTGCTCAGCGGCCGCGACGGTTGCCGCCCCCGGCTTTTCCAACAGGAGGTGCTTTCCGGCGCGAGCCAGCGAAATGGCCGCCTGCGGCGACTCGTCGTTCGGCAGCGCGACCAGCGCGCCGTCGAACGCCGCGTTCGCGATCAACTCGTCGACGGTATCGTAGCGCGGCAGGCGGGCATAGCATTCTTCCAGGCTGGTCGTCGTGCCGCCGAAGCGCGGCACGAGCGCGACCGTCTCGATGCGGTCGTCGAGGTTGGCCAGCAGATCGCGCCAACCACTGCCGTGGGGATGATCGACCCCCACGATCGCCAAACGAAAACGTGACAACGCCTCGGCCTCGCGCCAACAAACACGTGCAATCGAGGCGCCACGGTCCGGATCGGCACCTCGCCCGGTGCCTATGAGTATACGGAGAAAATCGTCACGGGGCGAAGAGCGCCGTCAGGCGGCACGCCGACCTTCGAGCTGAGCGGTTGCTTCGTCGAGCACCTGCTGAGCATTGGGGCCGTAGACGATCACGCGCCCGCTGTCGGTCGTGAGTTCGACCTTCTCTTCGCTGGGATTGTGTTGCTGGCGGGCTTGCAGAATCACCATTTCCACTTCGCGCTGTGCCGAGACGATGCGGCGACGTGTTTCATCGACCATGGATTTGCTACCTCCGTGTCGTGCCGCTAGCGCGGCCGTCGGGCCCAGTCTGCCACGCCGTTGAACGCCAACCGACATGCGTTGCACCTGGGGGCGCCATCATGTGAACTGGATCGGCTGACACCGCCGGACAACTTTACCCAGACCGCAACGCTCGGCGCGTGGGCGTCGATTTACTTCATCACCGGCGGCAGTTATCCTTGAGCGTCGTCGCCACATGTTGCCCAACTTGCGCAGTTCGCGATCGAATTGCCAGCGTGCCGCGCGCGAGACCCACGCGCAGCGCAGCCCAGATCCCCTATCGCCTCGCCCCGTTGTGAAGTCGCTGGTCGTGCACCGACCGGCTTTCACGGCTCGTTTTGCCCCGCCGTTGTCACACGGCTCAAGTTTGCTAGCACCGAGAATCCCATGCGCTCGATGATTCGCTCCGTTTGTTTGTGTCTGTCGCTACTGGCCACGGTGGGCGCGGCGACTGCCGACGACTTCAACGTGCTTGGCGACGGTGCGACGACGCTGCTGTACGACGCTCTGCGGCTTCGCGCCGACGAGCAGTTCGCCGCGCGACAACAACAACTCGTGGCCGACCTGCAGTCGCCAGAGCTGATCGAGGCACGTCGCCAGCGTTTGCAGGACGACTATGCCACGATGCTGGGCACGTTGCCCGAGCGAACGCCGCTCGAACCGGTTGTTGTCGACACGATTCCCTGCGACGGTTATCGCATCGAAAAAGTGATGTACCAAAGCCGACCTCACCACCACGTCACGGCGAACCTCTACTTGCCCGACGACGTGACCGGGCCCATCCCGGGCGTGCTCGTGCCGTGCGGTCACAGCGACAATGGCAAGGCGAGCGAGGCGTACCAGAGCGTCTGCATTCTCTTGGTCAAGAACGGCATTGCCGCGCTGATCTATGACCCCATTGGTCAGGGCGAACGCCATCAGATGGTCGACATCGACTCGCACGGCACAAACGAACACATTCTCGTCGGCGTCGGCGCGTTGGCGGTCGGCTGGAACACGGCCACGTTCCGCGTCTGGGACGGCATCCGCAGCCTCGATTACCTCGCTAGCCGACCCGAAGTCGACCCACAGCGGCTCGGTTGTACCGGCAATTCCGGCGGTGGCACGATGACGACCTGGCTGATGGCGGCCGATCCGCGGATTGCCGTCGCCGCGCCGTCCTGCTTCATCACCTCGCTGTCGCGGCTCTTTGCCACGATCGGTCCGCAAGACGCCGAACAGCACTTCCCGGCGCAAGGTGCCTTCGGCATCGATCACACCGATTTCATCACGATGCGGTCACCGAAGCCGACGATCATACTCGCGGCCGAAGAGGACTTTTTCGACATCGGCGGAACGCGGCAGGCGTTCATCGAGGCGCGAGCCGTCTACGGCACGTTGGGACATGCCGATCGGGTCGGCTTCTTTTCCTTTCCCGACGGGCACGGCTTCAGCCAACCGCGGCGTGAAGCGGCCGTTGCCTGGATGCGCCGCTGGCTGGCCGGCGACAACCGCCGGATCAGCGAAGCAGAGCCGACCCTACAGAGCGACGTGGCGCTGCAGGTGAGCCCCAGCGGCCAGGTCATGCGCGACTTTGACGATGAGGTGACCGTGACCGACGTCGTCGTTGCCGAGGCCCACCGGCTCGCCGCGGCCCGTGCCAACCAACCGCAGCAGCGCGACTTGTCGGCACTGCGCGGCGAAGTGAGCAAGCGGCTGGGGATCGACACGATGGCGCCGGCAAAACTGGCCGAGACGCTGGGCCCGCCGATCGATCGCGACGGCTACAGCATCGAACGCCTGCGACTCGAACGCGACGGGGGGATTCCGCTGCCCGCGCTACTGTTCGTCCCCACGGGCGCCGAAGGCCCACGAGGTGCGACGTTGGTCGTCGACAGCGACGGCAAGTCGGCCACGGCCGCGGACGACGGAATCTGCGCCCAACTGGCGCGGGAGGGTCGCCTCGTGCTCAGCATCGACGCCGCCGGCTGGGGCGAGACCGGCAGCCAGCAACACGCCGGTCGCGTCTACAACGACACCTATCGAGCCGCGATGCTGGCCGTCCACGTCGGCGACCCGCTGTTGGCGTGGCGTACCCGTGATGTGCTCGCCGCTTTGGCGTGGCTCGTGGGCCGAGACGAAGTTGCTCACGACGATGTTGCCGATAAAAGTGTTGCCGAAGACAGTGTTGCCGAAGCCGACATCGCGTTGATCGGCATCAACCGCGGAGGCCCCGTCGCCCTGCATGCCGCGGTGCTCGCCACGGGGAACGCGGAGGCCGTAAACACGCGGGTCGAGACCGTCGATTCGATCACGTCCTGGGAAGCCGACGTGGTCGCCACTCCCGCCGGCGAGAACCTCATCGAACTGGTTGTACCCGGGGCACTCGAGGCCTACGATCTTCCGGACCTGGTGCGCTTGCTCGGCGAGCGGTCGACGTCTCGTTAAGCGATCTGGAAGTACTTGGCAAACAATGCGCTGGGCCAATGAAGCATTACGGATGCATTACGCCGGTCTCCAATTCCCCCGCCGCTGACTTTTGGGGGGAGACGCTTCTGTATTGGGACCGTCTAGTGGCCTCCGCTCTCCGCAATGCGAGGTGAGCGCGACGTGTCGCCGCTCCTCATGCTGGATAGTTTGGGGTGAGTTCACCGCCTTTCCCAGCGGTTCCGGCCCGCGGAGGCGGCGCGATCACATTGGTCTTCGCGCGATCGATTGCCACACTGCGGCAGAACGGCGCGTTGTTGCACTTCGCGGCGCGATGCCCGGATCGCCGCGTGTGGGTGTGTTCAGTTCTCCGCGTTTAAATCGTTGTTGTGTCTTGCTTTGCAGCGGCGCGTTTTTTGTCGGATTGACATTGGCACGCAATGTGCATTTCGTTCGCGGCAGGTTAAATACCCCGTCAATCGCAGACGGCAATGAAGAAATTGCGGTGTCGAGTCCGAAGGCCTTTGCCTGTCATCGCCGAAGTTAGATGTGCCCCCCCACACATGAGGCGTGGCACGGCAAGGCACTTCGGGCTCGTTCCCAACGGTCAGCGATCGAAAGGGACGCAGGCCCAAGATGCTGGTGGTCTCGCCGCGGTGCGCGGCTCGCAGCAAAGAGGGTTGGCATTTCCAGGAGGTAGCGAAAATGTTTCAGGTCACGGTCCATTACGTCGGTGGCAAGAAAGAGGCGTTCGAGTTCGCCGACGTCGATACTGCCCGAGACTTCATGCGTGCCCGCGACAAGTCGGATCGGGTTGCTTTCACCACCGTCTCCATCTGGCCTCGCCACGAGAGCCACCGCCTGCCGTTTGCCCGCAGTGCGTCCCATCCCGTTGCGGAATGAGGTGACAGGACGCAGCACGGCCGTCTTCTTACTTTCGCCGAATTGGAACTCTGGCGATCAAGCGACGCAAACCAGCGGCGTGGGCGGGACGCCTGCCTTGCGAATCTTTAGCGGCTTAGGTAATACACGCGGTGTTACCGCCTCACGTTGCCGCATCGTGAGCATTGCACAATGCCGATCGCACGTCGCCCATTACACGTCGACACCGTCTCGCCGTCGTCGACCAGTCCGGATATCGCGTTAGATGGATAAACTCGCCGGTGCGTACCGCTGCGAGGCATCGCAAGTCAGACTTGCGAATGACGCCGGCGCTCGCCGTGAGAAACTGCCTCGATGTTCTCCGTCCGCAAACCCGACGCAGCGGCGATCCGCGGCTTGATCGAACGGCAGCATGCGCGCGGCCTGAGCTACGATTGCGTGGGCGTCACCCGAGTGTGGCATGAAGAATCCGCCCAGGCCTTCGTTGAATTCGATCGTGATCATTGCCGTGTAGAACTTGGCCGCGGTGCCGCGTCGTTTGCCGCGGCCTGCCGTGCCATCGACCAGTGGCGGATGTTCGACATCGAATGGCTCGAGCTATGTTGGCCCAACGTGGCGGTTGACGTCGGTGCGGTCGTGGGCGTGTTGGCCCGCCCCTACGGCCTCTGGTGCCTAAACGCTTGCCGCGTTGCGTATGTCATCGACGAACGATCGACTGACCGTGCGGCGCCGCAGCGTTATGGTTTCGCCTACGGCACGCTTCCCAAGCACATTGAGCAGGGCGAGGAACGGTTCGTCGTCGAGTGGCGCGACGACGGCTCGGTGTGGTACGATCTCTTGGCCGTCTCGCGTCCCGGCCATTGGCTTTCCGCAGCGGCCTATCCGGTGGTCCGTCGTTGGCAGGCCGCCTTTCGCCGTGACAGTTGTGCGGCTATGCTGCGCGCTGTGTCGCAAACGCTGACCGCTGACGGGGAGAACCGCACGTGATCCAGGCCAACGAGTTCCGCCGCGCGGTAGCCGGCGCCGCCTTCTGGCTCTTCATCTTCTGGCAACAGCGTCCGCGTTGGGAAAGCGATGAATGGATCGTGCAACTGTTGTTGCTGGGACCGCTGGTGCTCGTGCCACTGGCGCTGTGGCTCTATCGGCACGACGACACGGCACGCAACGAATGTCGGATGACCGCGCGTCTGTGGCGGTTCGTCGAACTGACGCAGTTCCCGGCGGCACTCGTGCTGGCCGTCGGTTTTGTGCGGTTTGTACCCGGCACCATTGCTGGTCTGCTCGCCCTGCCCTGGTTCGCTGTCACGATTGCGCTCGCCGTCGTCGGCGTGATGACTTCGTGGCGGCGCGGATTCTGGCCCGCCACAACGCTTTGCCGCGGTGCCGCGCTGGTTTACGTTGTCGTCGGTGGCTGGGGCGCGACGATGGATCGCTTCGGCGTCTATCCGCTCGACTTCCTCCCCGTGATCATTCTGCTCACCGCCGTGCACTTCCAATACGCGGCGTTCGTGCTGCCTCTGACCGCCGGGTTGGCCGGGCGACGCGTCGGTGGCAAGTTGGCGACCGCCACGGCCTATTGTGTCGTCGCCGGTGTGCCGCTGGTGGCGCTCGGCATCAACGCCACGCAACTCGGCGCCCCACCGCAGCTGGAAACGTTCGCGGCCTACGTGATGGTCGCCGGCGGCGTGCTCACCGCAGTGCTGCATGTTCTGCTCGGCTTCGACGGTCGTCGGCCCGCCGCTGCCCGCGTCTTGTGGCTCACTTCGGCCGCGGCGCTCACGTTTAGCATGGTGCTGGCCGCGATGTACGCCTCGCGGTTCTACGCCGACGTCGGTTGGCTGGTCATCCCCAAGATGGCGAAGCTGCACGGCACGGCCAACGCCCTGCTGTTCGCGCTGCCCGCCGTGATCGGCTGGTGTGTGGCGCTGCGGCAGGAGCAGGCCGATACGTCGTCGCTGCCGAAGAAGAAGTAGCGCGACAAAACGTAGTACGCCAAGCGCGTGGCCGTTCAGTCCCCGGCGAGCACCTGCCGCAGGGCCGCGCTCAATCTTGCTTCCGAGCCCGGGGCCACCCACAGCCAGTCGTTCGTAAAGCCGTCGTTGAACGCCGACTCAGTGGGGACATAACCCGTCCACGATTCACCGTAGCCGATCGCCATCACGAACGAGTCGGGACGAAGCTGCTGGGCCGTGAGTTGAAACCCCACGAACGACTCGCCGGGCAGCAGCACGATCTGGGCCGCGCCGAAGTCGACACATGGCACGTCGATTGGCTGACCCGCCGCGACGCGCCGCCGGCTCGACAGCCCCATCGCCGCCAGGATGCGCTGTTCGGTCGTCAGTGATTCATCGGCGACCGCCGCCTGCAGGGCCGACTCGCTCAGTCCCGGTCGGGGATGAAACTCGAACTGCACCGCGGCGCTGCGAAAATCGATCTTTTCGAGCGGCACGCGCCGCGTGTTCTCCCAGGCCGCCACCATCGCCTGGTAAAGTCGCTCGGTGAGCGCCCGGCGGTCGTCGGGTGTGCCGGCGTTGTACTTGCCCGCCGTGACGTCGCCGCCGCAGCCGGTGAAGTAAATCTGCCGCACCGACAGGTCGTCGCGCTGGCGGCGCTCGCGCGCCAGCCCCACGAAGTCGCTCGTCACCTCGCCGCGACCGTAGTAACTCATCGGGTGCGTCGCATAGTTCTGGATCGCCACGATCGGCTTGTCCTCGTTCCAGAAGCTGATCGTCTTCAAGAACGGATCGATCTCGCCTTCGGGCGCGTCACGGCAAATCGCGTCACCGCCGCTGTTGCTGCCGCGGTTGAAGTTCACCGAGCCGTCGGCCGCGACCATCCGGCGATTCGAGGCGATCCGCGCGACGCGAGCTTGCCCCATGCCGATGTGCGTGATCGGTTGGGCCAGCGACAGTGAGTCGGCCAGCGCCGTCGCCACGCGCGCGATCGTTTCGGCCTGGAACTGCACATCGAACAACTCGCCGTCGAGACCCGCCGCCGTGAGAATCTCGGCCGCACCGCTGTCGGTCACCGGCGCATCGTGCTGATGCAGCGACGCGACCAACACGCGCTCTTGCGATGTGCCGGCTGCCTTGGCAAGCGCGTCGCGCCATTGGTCGTAGGCGCCGTTGCGGATTTCACACCAGTCGACGGCCAGCAGCACGATGGGCTCGCCGCCGCCCAACAGCACGACGCCGTGGGCGTAAAGCGGGTCGACGATGCGTTCCGACTTGCGCGGCAGAATGCCCATGCAGCGGTGCCCCAGCGGAATCGTCACGTCGGCCGCAAACACGGCCACCTGACATTCGACGGCACCGGCCGACGCCGCGCGGCCCACCGCAGCAGCCATCACGACGATCATGAGCGCCGCAGCGAACTCGGCGCGCGACAAGGCACGTCGGGCAGCGGACCTGCGGAAGTGTGCAAGAAATAGCATGACGGTCGTTTTTTGTTTTGGAACGTAATTG
>JAGQPT010000480.1 GCA_020426575.1 Planctomycetales bacterium | reverse complement strand
TCGAAGAGATCGAGGAAGAAGCGGCCGAGTTGAAACTGCAGCTCGCCAACCTGCGCGAGCAGTGGGAAGCCGAAAAGCAGGGCGTCGGCAACGTGCACGAGGTGCGTAAGCGGCTCAGCGAGGTCGAGCACGAGGCGTCGCAATTGAACACGGCGATCAGCCAGCGGCAGGCCTCCGGCGAGCTGGTGCCGGAAGAGGACTTCCAACGGCTGTTTGAACTCGACACGCTGCGCAAACAACTGGCCCAGCAGGTCGAAGCCAGTTCCGAAGCCGAACCGGCGACGGAGAAGCGTCGGCTACTGCGCCGCGAAGTCGGTCCCGAGGAAATCGCGGAGGTCGTGGCCGCCTGGACCGGCATCCCCGTCGCCCGCATGATGGAAACCGAAAAGGCCAAGCTGCTGGTGCTCGAGGAACGACTCGGCCAGCGCGTGGTCGGCCAGAGCGAAGCGATCGAAGCGGTCGCCAACGCCGTGCGGCGCAGCCGCGCTGGACTGCAGGAAGCCCATCACCCGATCGGCTCGTTCATGTTCCTGGGGCCGACGGGTGTGGGTAAGACGGAGCTCTGCAAGGCGCTCGCCGAGGTGCTCTTCGACGACGAACACGCCATGGTCCGCATCGACATGAGCGAGTACATGGAGCGGCACGCCGTGAGCCGGTTGATCGGCGCGCCTCCCGGGTACGTCGGTTACGAAGAGGGGGGTCGGCTCACCGAAGCCGTGCGGCGGCGCCCCTACTCCGTCGTGTTGCTCGACGAGATGGAGAAGGCGCACCACGACGTCTTCAACATCCTGTTGCAGGTGCTCGACGACGGTCGGCTCACCGACGGACAAGGGCGCACGGTCGACTTCTCCAACACGATCATCGTGATGACTTCGAACGTCGGCAGCCAGTTGATACAGGAGATCACCCGCGGCGGTGGCAGCGAAGCGGACATCGACACGGCGGTGGAGGAATTGCTGCGCACGCGTTTCCTGCCCGAGTTCCTCAACCGGATCGACGAGACGATCGTGTTCCATCCGCTTTCGCAGGAGCAGTTGCGCGAGATCGCCCGGCTGCAGGTGGCCCGGTTCGAGCACAAACTCGACGAGCAACAGCTCACGCTCGAGGTGACCGACGCGGCCATCGACGCGCTGGTCGAGGAAGGCTACGACCCGACGTACGGTGCGCGACCGCTGCAGCGCGTGATTCAGCGTCGCCTGCAGAATCCACTTGCGGCGGAGTTGTTGCGCGGGGTGTTCCCGCCCGGCAGCACGGTGCGCGTGGACTATCGCAACGGCGAGTACGAGATTGCGCCGGAGGCAGGCAATACGGCTCGAGAAGAGGCGACGCCCGCCACACGTTGAGCGTCCGGAGCTGAGCAGCCGCAAGTGCCGCTCGGCGTGAGCCGCCAACGACGGCGAAAGGTTGAATCGACGGCTGGACGATGACCCCCTCCTCCGCATTCGGAAGAGGGGGTCGTTTTTTGTCGTCTGCCGGGCACCTCCGCCCAGCGGAAGCGTTGCGCGACTGCCGTCGGGCGCAGCGGCGCGTCGCTCAGCCTTCCAGGTTCATGCGGCTGATCAGTTCTTCGCAGCCGGGGGTGAGCGCACGCAGCTTGCGGGCGATTTCCGCCTTCTCGGTGGTGTTGGCTTTTTCGGCACGAGCGGCAAGCTTGGCGAGCTTCTCACGACGGTGGCGACGGCGCTTGATTTCTTTGTGGCGTTCGCTGATGCCTGGCATTTGATTTCCCTTTGCTCCCAGATAGTAGTGGACTGGAGTGACCGCGATTGGCCGTCCCCGGACGTCGCCCTGTGCGGCCGTGCCCAAACCATGCCTTCTACCAACCGGCTCCGGCGGCGTCAATGTCGTCCCGATGGGCCGATTTCGCCTTGTTGGATTGGGTGGGCTGCGAGCGGACAGCGGTGGCTGGGCCCACTGTGTCGCGAGTCGCGAGGCGAGTTTTGCCGTCGTCAATTTGCCCCAATGCCGCGCCGCGGGTAGGCTGGAGCATGCGGCCAAGCCGGGCGAAAGAATCTCAAAACGGGGAGATACGGGGTATGAAGCGGCACGATCTGGTCACGCGCCCCTTGACGCTGGCCGCACTGCTCTTTTGCGCAGCCTACGCCAGTGCGACGTTTCCGCGGGAGGCCCAGGCCGGCATCGGCTTTCAGGTCGAGCGGATCACGAACATCAACGACGAACCCGGCGCCAACTCGTTCGCCATCGGTGGGCTCGGCACCCGCGAACCATCCTTCTGGCAGCACGACGGGCAGTTGTACTTCCCGGCGTACAACCCCGCCACGGGAGTGGAACTTTACAGGTACGACGGTGTGACGACGTCATTGGTGGCGGACATCAACCCGGGGCCCGAGGGGAGTCTTCCCGGGCGAGGTGACTATCCATACCAGGAGTTCAACGGCGACCTGTATTTCTTCGCCAGTGGTGTCGACGATATGGGCAGCCCCGTCGGCAATGAACTGCATCGACTCAATCATCTGACCGGACAGGTCGACCTGGTGATCGATGCGGCACCGGGGCCGGATGACGGTAGCGGAGTCGGCTTGTACCCGAATGCGGAAAAACACGTCTACGGGGGACAACTTTTCTTCGAAGCGAACGGCCAGTTGTACGCCACCAATGGAGCCACGGTTTCGACGTTGACTTACGACGGCGAAGTGCTGAGCAACGCCCACATCGGCGCAGAGTTCAATGGTGAGTTGTACTTTTCTGCGTACCGCGATTCGGTTGCTGGGCCACGCCTTTACCACACCAACGGTACCACGATCAGCGAAGTGCCAAACGAATTCTCCAACGGCACGGCGCTGCCGGGCGGATCACAACCGGCGACGCGCCGCGAACCGTTTGCCGAATATCAAGGGCGGCTTTACTTCGAGGGGCGCTTAGGTGACGGAAACACCGGGGGACAGTTTGAACTGTTTTCCACCGACGGGAACAGTTTCGACATTATCGACGTCTACCCGGGAACCGCGTCGTCGCGACCGCACAATTACAAAGTTGTCGGGGACCAACTTGTGTTCATTGCCGAGAGCGAAGTCGGCGGCGAATACACTGGCTTTGAGCTATTCACGTACGACGCCAATACAGACTCGTCGCAACTAATTTCTGGATACGATCCAGCGGGCGGCAGTTTTCTGGATGACTATCTCGGTCGCGGCACCGATCCCATACCGGTTTACAACGGTATGGCATACGTGTACTACAACGAATCAGGGCTGCACTACACAGACGGCGCGACACTTACGCCGATCTCATTGCCCGAGGCCCGCAGTTTGCCGATCGCACAGATCGGCGAAAACCTGCTCTTCTACGGCGAGCGAGGTGAGGTTGCTCTTGTTGCCTATGACGGTACCTTCGCACAGGTTCTCGAAACCACCGACAGCGGCGAAAGGTACGCGCCACTTGCAGCGCCTGGAAGTCGGATCGTGCTTGGCGACCTTTATTTCGAGATCGGTTATACGGCCAACGAAGGCGTGTCGATTGTTGCCACCGACGGAGCCGTGCTTCACGTCATCACCGACGCAAAAGTGGCTCACCCGAGCCAGTCCCTGGCGATCTTCAACGACAAGCTGTTTTTCATCGGTGACGGTAATGAGGGCAGGGAACTCTATGCGATCAGCATCGTGCCGCTCGAGGGCGATGCCAACAACGACGGGCGCGTCGACGGGCTCGACTTCCTGGTCTGGGCGAGCAACTTCGACGACAACCCGGCCGACGATCCGCCGGGGTCGCCCGCCAACGGCGACTTCAACGACGACGGCGTCGTCGACGGTGCGGATTACCTGCTCTGGGCCGCCCACTTTGGCGAAACCGGCCTGCCCTCGCCCCTGGCGACGGCCACCGTGCCCGAACCAACGGCCGTTTCTTTCGTATGGTGGGCGGTGGCCGCCTGGTGTCTGCGTGGCCACCGCTGGGCTGGCCGCGCCAGCCAGTGAACCCCGTTTAGGCCACCAAAGCCGCCGGTCGAATGGATTTGCGTGAAATCCGGTTGCCGTGCTGTTAGACTTTACGATGGCGCCGTGACAGGGCGGGCAAAAAGGCCACGCGGTGGGCGGACCGGGGTCGGATTTCAAGCAAAGGGACGCACAGATGCAAGTTATCGGGCAAAACGAGCATGATGTCGTCGGGGCAGTCGAGCCGACGATGCCTCCTCCTTCGCGGATTTCGTCGGGGCAACGATCGATGGCCGTGGCGTTTGCCGCATTCGCAGGTTTGCTGGCGACGGGCCTGGCAGGTCTGCCGCTGATGAGCGCGGTCGCGCAGGACGCTTTCGTGGTCGAGGGGGGCACGGTCGTCGTGGCGCCGTCGGCCAGCGCCGGCCCCAGCCGAGACAAGGGGGGACCGCCCGGGGCGCAGCCGGCCCAACCCCAAGCTCAACCCGGCGATGCCAAACCCGCTGACAACAAGCCGGCCGGGGAACAACCCGCTGGCGAACAAAAAGGCGCCGAAGAGGCCAAACCGGGGGGAGACAGCGGCCCCGTCAAACGCCCCGAGAAGCCGTCCCAACCGGCGGATCCCGCTGAGTTGAAGGTGCGCCCCGACGACGACGGCAAGATTTCGTTCGTCTTCAAGGGGCAACCTTGGGCCGACGTGTTGGAGTGGCTCGCCGACATTTCTCAAATGAGCCTGGAGTGGCAGGAACTGCCGAGCGGTTATCTCAATCTGCGGGCCCGTGAGCGCTACACCGTCCCGGAAGTCCGCGACTTGATCAACTCGGTATTGTTGTCACGCGGTTACACGCTGCTGCGTTCAGGCGAGATCCTCATGGTGGTGAAGCTCGACGGACTCGACGTCAGCCTGGTGCCGCGGGTGTCGGTCGACGAACTCGATGAGCGGGGAACGTACGAGATCGTCAAGACGTTTTTCGATTTGAACCGTCTGCGGGCCGACGCGGTGTCGGAGGAACTCAAGCCGCTGATGAGTCCGCACGGCAAGGTGACGCCGATGAAGACGACCAACCGCATCGAGGTGGTCGAGACGGCGGGCAACCTGCGGCGGCTGCGGGAGATGCTGGCCGATGAGCAGGGGGCGAGCGGGCAGGAACTCGAGATTCGCGAGTTCCCGTTGCAATACGTTCACGCCGACGACGTGCTCTCGGCGCTGGAAACGCTGCTGGGCATGAAGAAGGACGAAGGTCCGCCGCTGACGCCGCAGCAGATGCAGCAAATGCAACAGATGCGGCAACAACAGCAGCAACAAGGGGCACCGCCCGAACAGAAGGAAGAGCCGAAGGCCAACCTGGCGGTGAACCGCCGCAACAACAGCATCGTGGCCCACGCCGCGCCGGATCAACTTGCCGTGATCGAAAAGGCGGTGGGATATCTTGACGTACCGGTGAGCGGTCCCACGTCGGTGTCGCCACTGTCGCGGGTGTCGCGGATACGCAGTTACCGACTCACCCAGGCCGACCCAGACTCGGTGGTGAAGGTGCTCCGCGAGATGGGTGGCCTGTCACCGGCAACCCAATTGACGATCGACAAAGACGGCAAGACCGTGATCGCCAACGCGTCGATGGTCGACCACGTGACGATTGCCGCGCTCGTGGAACAGCTCAACGGCAGCGCGCGAACGTTCGACGTGATCCAGTTGCGCCGACTCAGCGCCGACTACGTGGCCGGCTCGATCGACTTTCTCATGAACGGGGAAAAGAAGGACGAGGACAACAACCGCCGCCGCAGTTGGTGGTCGAGCTATGGATCGGACGACGACGACAAGGACGATGACAAGTTCCAAGTCGAGGCCGACACCGAGAACAATCGCCTGCTGATCCGGGCCAACGACGCCGAGAAAGAAGAGATTTACGATCTGCTGGCCAAGCTGGGCGAAGACCCGCGCAACGCGGGCAGCGGACCGACGACCCGCCTGATCCGCACGCTCTCGGACGAAGAATCCGAGCAGTTGCTGCATCGACTCGAACACGCCTGGCCGTCGTTGTCGCCCAACCCGCTGCAGGTCGAGCCGACACCAAGCACTCCGGCCGATGCGGACGGTGAAAAGGAATCGGACGAACCGGAGGTCAACGCAGACAAAGCCGGTCAAGAGGCGCGGCGGCGCGCGACGGCCGGCAGCGATATCTTGTTGGCGGTGATGGACGAACGCAGCGACGCGACGGCGATCGAACGAGAACGCGCGGGCGATGCGGCCGATGCGGCTGAGGGAGCCGATGCCGGAAGCGAGGCAGCGACGGCGGCCCCGGCCGTGTCGATCACGCGCGGCCCCGAGGGTCTGGTGATCACGTCGCAAGACGCGGCGGCGCTCGACGAGCTGATGGACCTGGCCGCCCAGCTTTCACCGCGCCGCCAGAGCTACCACACTTTCACGCTCAAGAACACGTACGCGCGCGAGGTCGCCTATCTGCTCGAAGACATTTTTGACGAGGAAGAAAAGCAGAGCGACGTGCGTGTCCCCTATTGGTATTTGTACGATTACGGACTTCCGTCATCGGGCGACTCCGGGCGTGGCCGGCTTTCGGATCGCCGTCCGTTGAAGTTCGTGCCGGACTCGGTGACAAACACGATCCTGGTCCTCAACGCGGACACGAAACAGCTCGCGGAGATCAAATCGCTGATCGAGATGTACGACAGTCCCGACTCGATCGATTCACAGTCGGTCCGCGTGACCAAGATCGTAGCGATCGAGTACGGCGTTGCCGAGGACATCGCCGAAGTCGTCAAGGACGTCTATCGCGACCTGCTCAGCCCGAACGACAAGGCATTGCTGAACGCGGCGCAACCGCAGCAGAAGCAGGACGACCGTTTCGGCTTCTGGCAATCGATCGGCGGCGACAGCGACGATGACTCGAAGGTGCCGCGGTTCAAAGGACTGTTATCGATCGGCGTGGACAAGAAGGCCAACCAGTTGGTGGTCTCGTCGCCGCAGTTTCTCGTGGATAATCTCGTCAAGATGATCAAGGAGCTCGACGAAGCCGCGAAAACGAAGTTGCCGGTCGTGCAGGTCGTCAAAGTGCGGCCCCACGTCAGCGCGGCGATGATCCGCGACGCCTTGGCCGATTACGTCAAAGGGGGCAACAATACGGCGCAGCCCGCTACGGGCGGCCAGGATCGCAACGGCGATAAGACCGCCAAAGGCGGCAAAGGCAAGAACGACGCCGGCCAACCGGTGACTGAGTCCTCCGGTGACTGAGTCGACGGGCATTTGAGTCCACGTGCGATACGGACCCGGCAGGCTCCGGGCGTCGCGTCTGTCTGCCTGGGCGGCAACTCAGGGGGACGGTGCCGCCGAATCCGTGTCGTCGATCGTGAGCAGTTGCTCAAAGACTTCGTGATCGACGCCGAGATTGATCGCCATCACGTGGCCGTCAGCGAACGCAACGTTATTGACGGCGGGATGAATTCGCCCCAAGTCTTCCAGCGCGCCGGTCCACTGCGCGTCGACCGGCTCCATCCAATTGACCGCCATCGCGGGCGCTTCGACGACGAGGACAGTGTCCTCGGTACCGTCGACGATCTCGTCGATGGCCGTCGCCTTGTCGCCGTCGAAGATGTAACCGCTGCCATTGACGACTTCGTAGTGCGTCAATTCCGGCGGATAGCTGGCCGACGGACAGCGATATACCGACGGCATCTGCGCGGCAAGCAGCCGGTTGTTAGGGCCGTCCCACGGCTCGTCGAAGTCGTACTGTGCGTATAGCCCCTGCTCGCCGAGAAACGGCAGGATCAGGACGCGCCAACTGTGCTTCGGCTGGCCATTCTCATCGGGCAGATAGGCCGGCGGAAACGTGCCGTACGCTTCGTGATAGTTCAACATCGCGATCGAGATCTGCTTCAAATTGTTCGTGCATTGCGATCGTCGCGCCGCTTCACGAGCGGCTTGCACCGCGGGAAGCAACAGCGCCATCAGGATTCCGATCATGCACAGAGCGGCAAGAAAAACCGCCACCACCGCCACGACGACGAGTGCTTTGTTCGCGCCGCTGGGCGGGGCCACGGCCGCCTGCGTGAAAGGTGAAACCGTCATGCCTTCGGGGACCGGCATAGTCACCGTCTTGCCGCAGCCGGCGCAGGGACCGGTTTGACCCGCGTATTGGTCCGCGACGAGCGACTTGTGGCCACAATGCGGACAAATGAAGTCGAATGGCATCGCATGTACTCCCCGTTATTGATCCGTGTTCGTCGCGGCGGCCGGTGACGGCTCAGCGTCGCCCGGCTGCGCGCCATTCTGTGGCGGCTGGTCTTGCGTCGATCCAGTGCCGGCTGGTGCCGAATCGTCCCGACGCCCCTTGAGATGACGATCGGCGAAGTCGAGATACTGCTCCCAGTCGTATGGTGTCACGTCGTGCTTGCCCGTACGGACATGATAGCCGATTGTACCCGTGACGGGATGGTCAATCTCGGGCATTGCGTCAGCCGGCAGGCCTGCGACGCCGAGCAACTCGTAGACCGGACTTGCCGCCTGGGCGGCGAGGAACTCGCCGCGTGGGTCCGCCCAACGGTCCTCGACGGCGCTGGCCACGTACAACGGGCGTGGGGCCACGAGCGCCATCACCTCGTGCTGGTCGACGGGCAGATCGTTCTCGTGATCGATGTAGTCGTTGAACCGGTCGGCGAACCAGTTGATGAAGTTGTGGTTGATGATCGAAACGGTTTCGCCGTAGCGGCGACGGGACAGCGCAGCGCCGCCACAGCCCGAGTTATTCGAGATCACCAGGGCGAAGCGGGGATCGCTGGCGCCGGCCCAAAGGGCCGTCTTGCCCAGCCGCGAGTGCCCCATCACCGCGACGCGGGTGTGGTCGATGCCATCGTCGGTCTGGAAATAATCGAGCGCCCGGCTGCACCCCCAGGCCCAGGCGGCGATGGCACCCCACTCGTCGACCGCCGGCTGCGACTGGCCCCCTTGATGGAACAATCGTCGCACGCCCTGCACGAAGCCGCCATCGTGGTCCGGCTCGATGTCCCCGTAGTACAGTGCTGCCACTCCGTAGCCGCGTTCCAGGATGTGACGGATGGGCCAACGCGGTTTGGCCACGCCGCGTCCCCGTTCATTGGCCCGATGTTGCGTCACGCCGTAGTCCTCGCCGGCGCGCACCCACGACGACGGAATGATGATCTCAGGATCGTCGTCGATCGTGTGATTGCCGAGGAAGTTGAGCGTGAGGAACGTGGGCACGGGCGGCTCGACGTTGTTGGGCAGGTAGATCAGCAGGTTTGCCGTGTGGTCGCCGTATTCGTTGCTGAAGACCATGCGAATCTGCTTACGATGCGCGAGACCGTCGAGCGCCTCGGGGTCTTCTTCCACAAGCACAAAATCGACGTCGACGTCGACCGCGGGCACGTGACCGTAGACGTGGTCCTGAATCAACTGCAAGATCTCCGCGCGGCGGCGCTGCCAGTCTTCCGCGCTGGCAACCGGCGTGCCGTCGAGGAAAATGAGCGGATCTGGCAATTCGTATTCGGGCACGAGGGCTTCGTCGTAATTGGCCTTTTGCTGCGCCCAGAGGGGGGCGGAGGTCGTGGTCAACGTCAAAACGACCAGCAGCGAAAGCAAATGTTTCATCGAGCAAGTCCGTATGGGTTGGGGCGTCGTCACGGGGGCACGGGGACCGAATCGGGCCAAATCGGCCGGCGATGTCTGCCGCCTGGTCGCCCGCTCGGCCGCAGCATGACTGAGGCGGCGTGAGCGACGCAGCGTGGCGCGTTTGGGTGGCCCGAAGATTCGGTCCCTCGGTGTCATGATACTTGAAGCGAATGCCACTCGCACGTTTCGGCCCCGCGGCCCAGTTGGCGGGTCGTACCGCGGCGTTGGGTCGCCTGTCAACCGAACCGCAATGGCGTGTTCATGCTGGTTGTCCTATGATAATCGCCTTTCGGGATCCCCGAATGCCGGCGCGACGTCCGGTTTTTGCCATCCGCTCGTTCGACCGAGTCCGACCCGCCGCGGGAGAGCACACCTGATGAATGACGTGGGACTGGCCGACCTTGGCGCCCCGGCCTGGATGGCGATGGCGATCGTGGCGTTCGTGTTCGGCGTGTTGGTGCGCACGTCGTACAAACCCGACGTCGTGCTGATCGCCGGCGTCACGCTGATGCTGCTGCTCGGAGTGATTTCGCCCGACGAAGCGCTGTCGGGATTGTCTGAGACGGGTATGGTCACGGTTGGCGTACTGTTCGTGATCGCGACCGGCGTGCGCGAGACGGGGGGGGTGCAGTGGCTGGCCGAACGGATTCTGGGCCGCCCCAAGTCGCCGGGTTGGGCGATGGCGCGCCTGCTGGCGCCGACGGCCGCGATGAGTGCGTTTCTCAACAATACGGCCATTGTGGCGATGTTGATTCCGGCCGTGAACGAGTGGGCGCGGAAGTATCGCATTCCCGTTTCGAAATTGATGATCCCGCTCAGCTATGCGGCGATCCTGGGTGGCACCTGCACGTTGATCGGTACGAGCACGAACCTCGTCGTCAACAGCCAGATCATACAGTATGCAACCGGCGCCGCCGGCGCGGCGGGCGAGCAGGAGGCCGCCGGAGGCGACGTCGCGGCACACCCGGCCACGCGCGATCTGCCCGCAACGGGGCTCGGCATGTTCGAGATCACCAAGGTGGGAGTGCCGTGCGCGCTCGTCGGCTGCCTGTTTCTGCTCGTCGCTGGTCCGTGGCTGCTGCCTGATCGTGGCGCGGCCATCAGCATCAGCGACGATCCCCGCAACTACACGCTCGAGATGATCGTGGCCAGCGACTGCCCGTTGGTGGGTCGTACGATCGAAGAGGCCGGTCTGCGTCATCTCACTGGCGTGTTCCTGGCGGAAATCGAGCGCGACGGCGACATCATCGCGGCCGTCTCACCCACAACGCGGTTGCAGGCGGACGATCGTCTCGTTTTCGTCGGCGTCGTCGAATCGGTGGTCGATCTGCACAAAATCCGCGGTCTGTTGCCCGCCACTGACCAGGTCTTCAAACTCGAGTCTCCGCGCTCGGAGCGCTGCCTCGTCGAGGCGGTCGTTTCGGATAGTTGCCCGGTGGTGGGCAAGACGATCCGCGACGGCCGCTTTCGTTCGCGCTACAACGCCGTGGTTATCGCGGTGGCCCGTAACGGCGAACGGATCAACAAGAAGATCGGCGACATCGTGCTTAAGGCGGGGGACACGCTGCTGCTGGAGACGCAGTCCTGGTTTGCCGACACGCAGCGCAACAGCCGTGATTTTTTCCTCGTCAGCCAGTTGGAAGATTCGAATCCGCCGCGGCACGAGAAGGCGTTGATCGCGCTGGCGATTATCGTCGGCATGGTCGCACTGGTGACCGTCAGCGAAGTGATGGGTTCATCGCTCACGGTGCTGGGGCTCGACCTTTCGCTGGGGCGTTCGCCCATGCTCAAGGCTTCGATGCTCGCGGCAGGGCTGATGCTGATCACCGGTTGCTGTTCAGCACGGGCGGCCCGGCGCAACGTCGACTGGTCGGTGCTGCTGACGATCGCCGCCGCCGTCGGACTTGCCAAGGGGCTACAGGTGACCGGCGCGTCGCGATTCCTGGCCTCGACCGTGACGGGGGTGACAGGTGACCACCAATGGGTCAGCCTCGTCGTGGTGTACTTGACCACGCTGGTGGCCACGGAGTTGATCACTCACATCGCCGCCGCCGTGCTGGTGTTCCCCATCGCCATGGAGGTGGCCGCTCGCGTCGACGCCAGTGCGATGCCGTTTGCGATCGTGGTGATGATGGCCGCCTCGGCCGGCTTTGCCACACCGATCGGCTATCAAACAAACCTGATGGTCTACGGCCCCGGCGGCTACCGCTTCAGCGACTACTGCCGCATCGGCATCCCGCTGGACCTGTTGATCTGCGCCACGGCTGTGACCATCATCCCGCTCGTCTGGCCGTTTTGACGGGTTGTGGAAGATTTGGAACAGGTGGTAACAGAGGGAACGGAGAGGGGGATTAATACTCCGTGCCTCTTTTGCCGCCGCGCTTGAGTGTTCTCGTGCAGCGCGAACCTTCTGCGGCGTTCGCGACTCCGTTACCAGATCGACGCATGCATGTTTTTGGTAATTCAACCTCCACCAGCCGGGGCGAATCATGCCACACACATTAAATATCGATGGTGTTAGCGAAAGCCTTTTTCTCCTGCAAACTCTGGTTCACAGCAGCAAGTCGTTTTGTGGGAAACACAAGATACAATATGCCGACGAAACTGAGGAGGAATTCAATTGGGATTACTATTTTGGTTGGCTCAAGACCTCGATATGCGAAAACCTCATCCGGTCGTCAATCACGCTTCGAATGCTGCAAGACATCCTGGCCGCCGATGAGGGACAGGAACCCACCGAGTTGCAGCGATATCAAAACGACGCAATCTCTAGACTTCGGCTTGGAGACGTCCAACGGGGCTCGTTTGAGCTAACTTTGCGTGAAGTATTCATTAAGATTATTCACGCTACCGATACGCAGTTGGACTGGAACGAAGAAGTCGACTTTGAATGGTGGAGCGGAAGCGTCTGGCTTTATGGTGTGAATCACGGCAGCGACTGGGCTCTGAAATTGAATGTGGAAGCCTTTGCAACGGCCGCAGCGTGCTACATTGACTTCATCGAAGAAAACATCGATTGGCACCACCTATACAAGCACGACACGTAGAAATGAAACTTGGACTCCCCCTCCGAAGAGAGGCTGACACCATACAATACACGCGATCGCCGGCACGGTCGCGCTCGAAATGAGTCCGCGTCCTCCGACACCGGTTCAGGGTATTTGCACGCCTCTCATAAAACGTCCTCCGTTACCTCCTGTTCAAGCCCTTTGCGCCCGAGCGTCAGGCAACGCTTTCCGGGGCGTGCTTGAGGATGTCGCCGACGATCTGGGCGGGGCGACTGGCGGTGAGGGTTTGCGTTTGGCCGTTGTGTTGAAACACCAGGTCGGCATGGTTGAGGCCGAACAGGTGCAGTAGCGTGGCCTGGTAGTCGTTCGGCGTCATCACGTTTTCCACGGCGCGGTGGCCGACTTCGTCGGTGGCACCGTAAGTCATGCCGCCGCGAACGCCGCCGCCGGCCAGCCACATACTGAAGCCCTGGCCGTTATGGTCGCGGCCCGCCTTGTCGGGCTCGCCCTGATCCTGGGTCACGGGCAGTCGTCCGATCTCGCCACCCCAGTGCACCAGCGTCGTCTCCAACATGCCGCGCTGC
The DNA here is from genome assembly GCA_020426575.1 of Planctomycetales bacterium. Taxonomy (GTDB): domain Bacteria; phylum Planctomycetota; class Planctomycetia; order Pirellulales; family JAEUIK01; genus JAGQPT01. Next base: position 4,014 of record JAGQPT010000480.1, on the reverse strand, counting down.
TTGAGGTCTTTGACCAGCGCCGCGACCGGCTTGTCGGTCCGTTTGCAGATGCCGGGCAGGCTCGACTTGATGCTGCTGTGATTGTCCCAGGGTTGACCGCCCAGGAACAACTGCACGAAGCGGACTCCGCGTTCGACCAGGCGGCGGGCGATCAGGCAGCGCGTGCCGTAGTCGCGCGTGGCGTCGTCGTCCAGACCGTACATCTTGTGCGTGGCCTCGGTTTCCTGCGAGAGGTCCAGCACGTCGCGGGCGGCCGTCTGCATTCGGGCGGCGAGCTCATAGCTGGCGATGCGGGCTTCGAGGTCGGCCTCACCGGGGTGTTCGTCGAGGTAACGCTCGTTGAGCCGACCGAGCAGTCGCAGGTTTTGTTCCTGCAGCGTGCCGCGGAGATGGGACGGCGCGTCGAGGTTGAGGATGCGCGGCTCGGTGGGCCGCAGCACCGTGCCCTGGAACATCGACGGCATGAAGCCGTTCGTCCAGTTGTGCGTGCTGTCGACCGGGTGACCGCCGGGATCGGTGAGCACCATGTAGGCGGGCAGGTCGCGGGACTCGCAGCCGAGGGCATAGACGAGCCAGGCGCCGAGCGTGGGTCGCCCCAGGGCGGCGGGAATGCCGTTGTGGAAGTAGCGGATCGAAACCTCGTGGCCGTTGGCGCCTGTCTGCATGCTGCGGATCAGACAGATGTCGTCGACGATCTCAGCCGTGTGCGGAAGCAGTTCGGACAGTTCGGTGCCACACTCGCCGTGTTTTTGAAACTTCCAGGGACTGCCCAACAGTTTTTTGCTGGCAGAATTGACAAAGCTGTACTGAATGTCGCCCGTGTAGTCGGTGCCGTCGAACTTCGAGAGTTCGGGCTTGGGATCGGTCAGGTCCATGTGCGACGGTCCGCCGTGTTGAAACAGCGAGATCATCGCCTCGGCGCGGGGCGCAAACTGCGGCGAGCGGGGAAGCAGGTCGTGGTGCACCTGGTTCTTGGCCACCACGGGCGGCACGGCCAGCGCGGCGTCCTGGCGCAACAGCCAGGCGAGCGCGACGGTGCCCACACCCATCGCGTTTTCAGCCAGGAATCGTCGTCGCGTGAAGTTGGTCATGGTTGGTTAGTACCGTTGGGATCTGAACTGGGGCGAAGAAAGATTCACCACCGAGGCACGGAGGAAGAGGATCGGAGGGACACATTGAGTAGACCAATGATTTGGGCGGACGAAGTCGTCATCCGCAGCCCACACATCCCCCGAATCAATTCTCTGTGTCCTCTGTGCCTCTGCGGTGAGATCAGCTTCAGTCGACGTAAAGGAACTCGTTGCAGGTGAGTAGTGTTTGGCAAAGGTTGGCCAGGGCCTGCTGGTCGGGCCGGGTGTCTTTGGGCAGTGCATCGGCATGGGCCCCCATGTATTCAACCTGCCGCGCGACGAACACGAGTGCCATTTGCAGTTCGTCGGCGTCGGGCTGGCGGCATAGCGCCAGTTCCCAGGCACGCGTGATTCTTGCCGGCATCCGGTCGTACACGTCGGCGCCGTCGCTCGCCTCGCTGCCGTATCTGGCCGACACTTCTTCGCTGGCGCGGTCGGCGAGCTTTCGGGCCTGGTCGAGCGTGAATTCGCCGTTCATCAACATCAGGGACTGTGTCGCCACGGTCGAAACGGGCCGGCATTCGCAATTGACCTGCATCACCGGGGCATCGAAGGCCTGCATCATCGCCACGGGTTGTGTGCGGCGGACGGTGACGTAGAGGCTGCGTCGAGTCTGATTGCCCGAGACGACAACCTGCCCAGAGTCGTCCTCAGATACGCCGAGTGGAGCGCCGTACAGCGTGCCGTCCAACTGCCCGGTGACGGCGAGCGTGCGATCGCGCAAGGCCTCGGCTTCGAGGCGTACGACCGACTGGCGGCAGTAATACTGGTTCGAGGCGTCGACGGCGTCGAGGTCGGGAGTGCGCTGCGACGACTGCCGCCAGGCGGTCGACGTGAGGATGATCCTGTGCAGCTTCTTCAGGCTCCAGCCGTTGGCGACGAATTCGTCGGCCAGCCAGTCAAGCAACTCGGGGTGCGTGGGTCGGGCCCCCAACTTGCCGAAATCCGCCGGCGTCGAAACGATGCCTTGGCCGAAATGGTGCATCCACACCCGATTCACGACGACACGTGCCACCAACGCGTGGTCGCCGCCTGTCAACCAACGGGCGAAAGCAAGCCGCCGGCCGGTCGTGGGCAAATCGGGGTCATCCGCGGCGAATTCGTGGCGCTCGCCCTCGGGCGAGGCGACCGTGAGACTCGCCGGTTGCACGACCTGTTTGGGCTGTTCATGGTCGCCGCGGTTGAACAGCCGCGTCTCGACGACGTGGTGGGCCGGCTCGACCAAAGCGCGGAGGAACTCTTCGGCAGGTTTCTTGGCCCGCACTTCGGCGATTTTCGCCGCGTCTTTTTTGAGTTCCTCGGCGGCCTCGGGGAGATACTGATAGAGCACGCCCGTCGTGATCTTCACGCTGGGGTGCATGTCGAGCAGGGCTTTTTGTTCGTCGCTCCGCTCCGCCTCGGGCGTTTCGTACGCCGTGCGGAGCTGACCGCGCAGCGGCTCTTCGTATTTTTCTAGCTCCTTGGTAAGCGCCTCTTCCATGAACTTGGCCTCTTTTTCGTTGCGAACCTGCTCCAGGGGGGCGGCTTCAGCTTCGACTTCGGCGGCTCGTTGCCGATCGGCGGCGGTGTACAGCGACACCTGGCGCTGCGGCGGTGTCTTCCAGTCCTGCCAGTCGAGCGCCGGCTCGAACACGGCGCGGAGGGCGTAGTAGTCGGTCTGCGGCACCGGGTCGTAGCGGTGATCGTGACATTCAGCGCAACCGACGCTCAGCCCCAACAACGACGTCGAGACGATCCGCAGCGTGTCGGACATGACCTTGTTGCGGCCAACCGCATCGTCCGCGCCGCTGCCGGTGCCGTCGGCGGCCATCCGCAAGAAGCCTGTGGCCGTGTAGAGTTCGATCTGCTCGGGCGTGAGGTCGCCGTTCTGGGCGCCGGACAACTCGTCGCCGGCGAGTTGCTCGATGATAAAACGATCGAACGGCTTGTCGTCGTTGAGCGATCGGATGACGTAGTCGCGATACTTCCAGGCCCAAGCTCGCTGCTGGTCCTGTACGTTGTAGCCCTCGGAGTCGGCGTAGCCGGCGACGTCGAGCCAGTGCCGGGCCCAGCGTTCGCCGTAGTGGGGCGAGGCCAACAGCTCGTCGACGAGTCGCTCGTACCAACCGTCGCCGGGCTCGCTCAACCAGCGCGACATTTCCTCGGGCGTCGGCGGCAGGCCCGTCACGTCGAAGTAAACGCGGCGGATCAGCGTCGGCCGCTCTGCATCAGGCGAAAAGCCGAAACCCTCAGGCATCGCCACCCGCAAAAACGCGTCGATCGGCGTGCGGACGCCTGCCTCGGCGGGCACGTCAGGTACGTCGGGACGGCGCACGGGCTGAAACGACCACCAACTCCGCTCCTCCTCGGTGAGCCCCAGGCCCGGGCCAATCTTCTCGGGTTCGGGTCGTGCGGTCGGGGCACCGGCCTCGATCCAGCGGCGCAGCGTGTCGATTTCTTCGGCGGGCACCACGGCGTCGCTCGGCGGCATGTCCCCGTCGATGACCCTTTGCAGCAGATAGCTTGATTCCGCGTTGCCCGGTTCGATCGCGGCACCGCTGTCACCGCCGGCGGTCATCCGGCGCACCTGCCGCAGGTCCAAACCGCCTTCGACTTCTTCATTGGCACCATGGCAATCGTAGCAGTGGGCGCGAAAAATGGGCCGAATGTCGCGCTCGAACGTCAGGGCGGGCGTCTCTTCGGCGCGGCCCAGTGCGCTGAAGACGGCAAGAGCCACCAATGAGAGCGCGATGGGCCAACGGCGCTGCGACATGCCCGTCCACGTTGAGGCTGTCTGCATGGTTATTCACCTGTGCATGGTCGACCGCGCTGTGCGGAGCCAACGGGCTGCGGCGCACGAAGCCAGAACTGGTCAGCGCAGTATGCGATGCTATCCAGGATGTGG
>JAGQPT010000479.1 GCA_020426575.1 Planctomycetales bacterium | reverse complement strand
GAGGCATGGAAGGCCCCGCAGGGACCGACGCCTCGGCCTGGAATTCGGGTCCGCTGTTGGTCGATCCGTTGGCGATGACGGTGCGCTGGCTGGCCCTAATCAGCGGGGCGCTGCTGGTGATGGCCGTTCCCAGCGACGCGGCGCCAGGCAACCTGTCCGAGTACATCGCCGCCCTGCTGTTGGCTACCGCCGGCGCGATGCTGACGGCCGTGGCGGGCGATCTCGTCCTGCTCTTTCTCGGGCTCGAACTGGTTTCGATTCCCACGTACCTGTTGCTGCTCGTTGCCCGTCGCGACGCCTTGGGCGAAGAGGCCGGCGCGAAGTATTTCTTCCTCAGCCTGTTGGCCTCGGCCCTGTTTCTCTATGGTCTCAGTTTCCTGTACGGCATCGCCGGTTCAACGGCGCTGGCCGATGTCCGCGCGGCACTGGTCGCAAGGGCCGACGGCGCGGGCCTGCCACAACTCGCGCCCCTGGCGCTGGTGTTGCTTATCGCCGGTTTAGGCTTTCGCCTGGCCGTCGTACCGTTCCACTTTTATGCCCCCGATGTCTTCGAGGGCTCAACCCATCCCAACGCCGGTTTTCTCTCGATCGTACCCAAAATCGTCGGGGTCGTCGGGGTCGTCCGGCTCGTGGTCGCGGCGATGCCGGGCACCGAAACTCTGGCCTGGCAAGTCACCCTCACACTTGCCGTGCTGACAATGACGCTCGGCAACGTCGTGGCGCTCTGGCAAGAGAATGTGCGTCGCATGCTCGCCTACTCCTCGATCGCCCACGCCGGCTACATTTTGATCGGCTTGGCCGTGGCGTTGGGCACCGCCGGAGGGCTGGAAACGGCCACCGGATTCAACGGCGTCGGCGCCGTGTTGTTCTATCTCTGCGGATACGCCTTCGCATCGATCGGCACGTTTGCTGCGCTGGCGTACCTCTCGCAAGGAGGTCACACCACCGAACGCGTCGAACACCTTGCCGGACTAGCGCGCCGGCAACCCACAATGGCCGTCGTGATCGCGCTGGCGATGTTCAGTCTGGCCGGCATTCCGCCACTGGCGGGTTTCGCTGGAAAATTCACGCTACTGGCGTCCGCCGTCAGCATCGACTCAGCCGGCCCCAATGCCGCTGTGGTGCACAACTGGTTTCTCGCGCTCGTGACGATCGCGCTGGTCAACGCGGCGATTGCGGCCGCGTATTACCTCCGCGTCGTCAAAGTGATCTTCTTTGATCCGGCGCCCGCCATTGTCGCAACTGAGAAAGGCAAAATGCCCGAGCCGCGCGAACGCAGCGGCCTGATCGCCGCGGTCGTCTGCGCGGTTCTGATGGTTGGGCTCGGCCTTTTTCCCCGCCCCCTGTTAGAGCAAACCCGTTGGGCGGGCGAATCAATTCAGATGTCCCCGCCTGCCGCGGCCCAATCAGCCCCGATCCAGTCGGCCAGCGTGCCGTCCTCGGACGTGGCTCGCCGCGACTGATTTCTCTGCGATGGGGCCTGCCCCGACTCGATGCGTCGCGGTTCCAGGCGCAAGGCGTCGAAGCGATGCACCCCGTGTGTGACGCTAACGACCGGCTCACGGGTCTCATGCGGCAGCCGGATCAGCATCCGTGCGACGAGCGTCCGTGGGATCAAATGCAGTGCGATCAAGAGGCCGGCGATCAAGAGGCCGGCGATCAAAAAAGAAGCGAACGATGGGACGGGCTTGGGCAACCCCTTTAAGGCCGGCAGAGTTTAAAGGGACCCATCCGCATCGTTCGCTGTATCAAAGATTTCGCCGTGTCAAAAGCCTCACTGAACAAAAGTGTTCGCTGTCAAAGCGTTCGCTGTTTCGGTGCGTTCGCTGCAAGCCAGCGCTCATAACAACATTGCCTGCATTGCAGCCTGGCGATCGCCGTACCATTGGCCGGCCGCTACCGCCGGGAGGCGTGCCCGAACAAACCGTTTCATGTCGGCGATCGGTTCATACCTTGGCAACCCGGCGCTTGGCCCCTCTGCCAATGTTGAAGGCGAAGAAGCCGAGACGCGCACTCGCTACCAAACGTTGCCTTGTTATCTGGTTGATTTACTTCCCGTTCGCGTCACCGCCAGGTTCGTTTCGCGGCCGGATCGTCTTATCTTGTTGACGGTCCGATGTGCTGACCGGTGTTCCTCGCAACGCCGCCCCCCGTGCGAGGTCGATGTCCCCCTGCCCCGGGCGAGCAACGAGCCGTCCCGCCCTCGCCCGGTCCAACACACCGGCGCGCCGTCAGGCGGCGTTCACCCGCGTCGCCACGACATCGCATGCCGTATCAACGCAGCGAATCCTAACCAGGCCCGGTGACAGACTGTGTGTCACCCTTCCGACAACTTGCGACATTTTTTTTGAAATTCTTTACCGGCAACCCTCGGCCTCCGCACGATTGGCCGACGAGCAACCGACGGCGCCGGCAGGTCAAAGCTGGTATAATCCGTTGAATCATGCGTCTGCGTGGCTCCGCTCCATCGGCGCACGAATCGGTTTTCCGCGACATGCACTCCTTAACGGCTGGTCCGGTAGATGACCCGTCCCCGATCGCTGACGACACAACTACGCCGCGTGCTTGATTCGTTGCATCGCGTCGTCGCGGTCGTTGATTCCGACGGTGTGGTCAACTATGCCAACCGGGCGTGCACCGACTGGTTAGCGATCGCTGCGGAGGACCTGCTCGGTGCCGAATGCCGTTACCACACGTCGACCGAGGTTGGCTCGCCGTTGGCCGCTGCCGCTGCGCTGTGCCCACCACCGCAGGCGTCCGAAGGGCGCCTGGTCAGCTCAACGGTGTCGGCACCGCGGCCCGGCGGCGAAGTCGAAAAACGCTGCCTCGTGTTTCTACCCCTGACCGACGGAGAAGAAACTCCGCAGGCGACGCTCATCGTGGAACAGTCCGCTGAGATCAGCTACGTCCTGGCCTACGCAGCGTCGGGTCAGGTCACGACCGAACTCCACGACGCCTTACAACAGATGCAGGCGGAGCTGAGTCACCCCTTCCGCCTCGAACGCTTCGTCGGCACGAGTGTCGCCACACGTCGACTCCGTGACCAACTCGTCGTGGCGGTCCAGACCGACTGCAACGTGCTGGTGGTTGGTCCCCCGGGCAGCCGCCGCGGCGATGTCGCCCGCTGCGTTCACTACGGCAGCCGCGTCGAGGCACAAGACCGACTGCTTCCGCTGGCCTGTGCCCTCGTTGATGCTGAGACGATCGAGTCCACGCTCGAATCCTTCTCCCGTGCCGAGGTTCCCCGCGCCACGTTGCTGCTCGAAGACGTTGACCACCTGGCGCCGGATGGCCAAGCGGTCCTGGCCCGTGCGCTCACGGGTCGTCACAAGTTTCGCCGCGTCGTGGCAACCGCGCGAAGGGATCTGATGGCACTCGTCGAAGCGGGCACGTTCCGCGCCGACCTGGCCAGCTCGATCGATACGCTCACGATCGCGCTCACTGCGCTGCGGCAGCGTCCGGCGGACGTCCCCTACCTGGCCCAGTTGTTCCTCGAAGAGGAAAACGCTCGTGGCCGTCGCCAACTCTCGGGGTTTTCGCCCGAAGCACTCGACTGCCTCGCCGCCTACGCTTGGCCGGGTGACGTCACCGAATTAAGCGCGCTCATCGCCCGGCTGTACGCGGACGCGGAAACCACGACGGTTCGCTCCCGCGACTTGCCATCGCACGTTCGCACACCGGGAGGACGCTCGACCGACGCCGCTGGCGACGTTCCCATCGTGCTCGATGACTTCCTCGCTGGAATTGAGCTCGAACTGATTCAAAGGGCGCTGATCCGCGCCGGCGGCAACAAGGCCCAGGCCGCACGGTTGCTGGGAATGACACGGCCCCGACTGTACCGCCGACTCGTGCAACTCGGTATCGACACGCCAGGGGACGGTTCCACTGACACCGCGGACGACGACGCGTCGGAAACACCACGGTTCGAATCACCGCCACAAACGTCCTGAACCATCGTCGCCGCACGGATGCCGGTCATGCACCAACGGCACACGACCAATCGGCCGGTTGTCAACAAGACGGGGGATGCTTACGATGGCTGCCAGTAGCGGATGTCCGCAACCGGTTCGACGCGATCCTTACGCGGTCATCGTCTGGGAGCGGCACGGTCGCTGGGCCGACCTGTTGCGTCGACTCACCAACGTCGAGGTCCGCTGGTACGAAACCCGTGGCTGGAACGAATGCCGGACATCGCTGGCCGACGTGGCATCGGGCTGCGTGGTGCTCGCCATCGGCGAACGATCCTCGCTGTCCGAACGACTCGGGCAAGTGCAGCAACTTCGCCGGCTGCGAACGTCGTCGCCGGTCTTTGTGATCGTTCCTCGCGCCATGTCTGCCGGCATCGACGACGCGCCACGCATCGTTCGACCGGAGTGGCTGTTTCGCGAGGCCGGAGCAACCGACGTGGTAGGCGGCGCGGCCGAAGCCAACCGTATCGCCCGGCTGATCGAGCGAGATTACCGTCGCCAGTCTCCGTCGACGCGGCGACTCGATCAACTGATTGTCGATCAACTACCCTGGGCCACGTCGACGGACTGACCAACACGTGTGGCAACCGTATCGTTCGGCCCACTCAGCAAACGCACACCAACACAAACATACCAACTCACCACGCCGAACCAGAGCGTATCGACCACCGTCGTCGATGCCAAGGAAGCATCCGATCACATGACAGATACGGCCATCACCCCTGCAGACGTCGACGCCGCCCTGGCGGAATTCAAGGACCCCGAGAGCGGCCGCAGCATCACGCAGCTGCAGCAAGTTGCCGACGTCGCGCTCGAAGCGAACCGCCTGTCGCTGGTGCTGAAGCTGACCAGTTTCGTCGCACCGCTTTGGGAAGAAACGCGCGAAGCGCTGATCGCACACCTGCGGGCTCGTTTGTCCGGCCTGACCGACGTGTCGGTCACACTCGGCGTCGAAGAGCGCCCCGCGGAAAAGATCGGCCAGATCGGCTTGGCGGCCAAGGCAGTGATCGCCGTCGGCTCGGGCAAAGGCGGCGTCGGCAAAAGCACGATCGCCGCAAGTATCGCCACGGCCCTGCATCGCGCCGGCTGCAAGGTGGGACTGATGGACGCCGACGTCTACGGCCCCAGTGTGCCACATCTCTTCGGTATCGAAGGCCGGCCGGAAGTCGACGAAGGCCGTATCAGACCCGCCGACGCCGACGGTATGAAGATCATGTCGATGGGACTGCTTGTGCCGCCCGGCGAAGCCGTTATCTGGCGTGGGCCGATGTTGCACGGCGCCATCACCCAGTTCCTCCGCGACACGGCCTGGGGCAACCTCGACTATCTCTTTATCGACTTGCCACCCGGCACGGGTGACATCGCGCTGACGCTCTCGCAGTTGTTGCCACTCACCGGCGCCATTGTTGTTTGCACACCGCAGGACGTCGCGCTACTCGATGCCGTCAAGGCCGTTTCCATGTTCGACAAGGTCGGCATCAAGGTCCTGGGCATGGTCGAAAACATGAGCTATTTCGAGTGCCCGAACTGTCAGAAACGGTACGACATCTTCGGCCACGGCGGGGCACGGCGACGGGCTGAGGAACTCAAGCTCCCCTTTCTCGGTGAGGTGCCGATCAACATCGCCATTCGCGAGCACGGCGACGCGGGTCGGGTTGGCGCGAGCTTTGACGATCCCACCACGGCCGGTCCGCTCGAAGCGCTCGGCCACCGGCTCTGCCGCAATCTGGCCGAAAGCCGCTCGCAAGAGCCACCTCTGCCATCACTCTCGGTACTGTCCTGACGACGTGACACACGCGGGCGTCCGTCTGCCGAAGACTGGGTCTGGGGCGACGCAACCGGCGAGGTGGCGCAAGCCACCACGTCATGAGTATCCGCCCTGTGACGCGGCCAGCGGCTGCGTCAGGTGGACGTGAAGAAACCGCACTGAATTTTGCCGCTGGCTCTGGCAAAGTCGCCCTGGGGCTCAGATCAGCGAATCGCGAAGCTGTGGCGCGCAAAAAAGTCGCCCGACACGCGAGTGCCAGGCGACTTCGTCTTCGTCACCGATTGATCGCCGCGCCGCGCGAGGCGGACGCAGGATCGCGGGCGAGCTATTTCTTCTTGCGGGTGGCCTTTTTGCGCTTCTTGGCGGCCTTTTTCTTGGTGGCCTTTTTGCGCTTCTTGGCGGCCTTTTTCTTGGTCGCCTTCTTCTTGGTGGCCTTCTTCTTCGCTGACTTCTTCTTCGGTGCGGCCTTTTTGGCCGCCTTCTTCTTTCGTGCTTTCTTCTTAGCCACGAAACTTCCTCCGTTCATAGGTCCGCGGCGAGATCCGTCTCTGTGCCTTGATTCCAGTTCGGCTACGAGCGCGTCTCACCCTTGACAACAAAACGAACATCCATATTCAAAACGAGTCGCATCCGATCGCCGTGCCCCGCACTTCAAACAAGCCGACTCGCAGGCCAACTCGCTCGACAACTCCTTAATGCGACCACCCGAATGCTTACGTGTCCATTCGAAATTGCGAATCGAATCACGTCCAGTCGATCACTCAACGCGATCAAAACGACTCAACTACCTCGTACGAACCATTGCAATCATTTCCTATTTGTACGAATTCTTACCAATTGTGCAACACGAAATCGCTGTTTGCCGAAAGAATTTTTGCCTTCGATGAACGCGTCGATATGCCGCTCAACGATTCGATTCAATGCGACGCCATGCGGACGACGTTCACAAAGCAATGCAACTCAACAACGCGCCAACCAGTTCAACCGCCGCCCGATCGACGTTCGATACCACGTTCGTATCGTCTACCGTCGCGGTATTACGTTGCTTTGCGCATCATTGCCTTGCCCAAATGAAGCACGTTCCATCAGCAACGTGCATCGTGAAGAAAACTCGCACCCAACCGCAACGTCGCGCTTCGGCGCTGCACGACACAATCAGGTGACGCACACCGCTAAAACCAACTGATCGCGCCGCCTGAAGCGAGTCGTGCACTCGGTTGCACGGTGCACTGTTCGACGCCAAACATCCAGCGCCGCGCGGCGCGAGGACGCCCTCGTTGGCGCGACGGACATTGCCGCCCCGATGCCTCGCCAGATGCCCCGTTCCGCAGGCCGGAACGCCCCAAAGCGGTCGAGAACATCCGTTCCCAAGCCCTGTGACGAGAACGGCTTAGGACATGAATCGGATCCATGCCGTACCAGTCCGAATCCTGCTCGACCAGCTCGAATTGCATCGTCGCGGCCAGCCGCCGCAGGCCGTCGTTGAGCGCTGCCACGCGACGTGCCAACTCCTCGCGACCGAGCCGACACGCCGGAACGAACAACGTGCGAAAAAACAAAAACCGCAGCCGTCCGATGTTCTCTGTCGACACGTTGGGTAACAGCGTGACGGCGATCCGATCGGTGTGCGATGCGAGCCGTTCCACGCAGGTCGCAACCCAACGCAACACGTCGTCGACGGCGTACTCATAGAGCAGGTCGTTGCCAATGTCGGTCACCAGCGCCCCACGTACCTCGCCGTCATACGCCTGGAGCGCCGACCACAGGCCACAGTCGACGATGCTGGGCAGCACCCGTGCCAAAACCCGGCTTGACGCACCGTAAGAACGTCCGTGACCGGCGGCGGCAAAGATATCGGTCGCTGGTCCAGCGAGTTTTTCAGAAATATTCAAACCGACGATCGTGTCGACGAGGCTCGGCCAGCCACGGGCCACGTTACTCGCCCCCAGTACGACCACCGCTCGAGACGTCATCGCACACCTCTTGTCGCG
>JAGQPT010000044.1 GCA_020426575.1 Planctomycetales bacterium | reverse complement strand
CCCTACACGACGTTCTTCCGATCTGTCTCGCCGGCGGCGGCATCGCCGTTGGGCACTTCGCCACCGCCACCGCCGTTGCTCTCGAGCGTGAGCAACCAGGTCGCCACGTTCTCGACTTCGTCGTCCGTCATCGTCCGACTGCGATGCACCGCGCCGTCACCGAAGAGGTCGGTCAAATTCTCCAGTTCGTTCACGCCCGCCAGGGCCGGTCCGGTTCCGCCCTCGGCATTGACGCCGTGGCAGACGCCGCAAGCCTTGGCGATGTAAGTCTGCTCGCCGGCGTTGGCGTCACCGTCGGGCAGGTTTTCGTCGCCCCCCGGCGGCGGATTGAGCTGATCGGCGACGTTGTTGGCGAAGTCGGTCAGCCAGAGGTCGAGCGCGGTGTTCCCGGCGGCTGCCACGCCCTGGTAGATCAGGTCAGCGACATTGTTGCCACAGCCGCTGACCGACAGGGCGGCGCCGGTGAGCAGCGCGATGGCTGCGCTGCGGGTCGTCATTCTGGTAAGACGGGCTGGTTTATTCATGGCGCGCACCTCCGCTGCATTGCGTGATCACATTCAGTGGAAAGATATCGGCGAAGTGGCTGCGCCGGCTGTACCCTGCGACGCGCCTTGGACCCGACCGCTCAGGGTTTTTCGGGTGCCTTCGCCGGTACGAAGTCCTTCTTGAGCAGATATTCGCCGCCGAAGTGGGCGTCGTGACATTTGACGCAGTTGCTCACATCGCCCTGGTGCGCATCTTCGCTCAGGTCACCGGTGTCGTGGCAACCGGCGCAGGTGTCCTTGACCGATTGGACGAGCAGCGCTGGAAACCGGCTTCGATGCGGTTGATGGCACGACAGGCAGTCGCCGGAGGCCACCGGAAAATGCGTCACCTTGTCCTCGTCGAAGAAATCCTCGTGGCATTCACCGCAGGTGTCGCGCGTTTCGCCCACGACATTCATGCGTTTTTCAGCGTTGTGACAGGCGTCGCACTGCTGATCGGCGTAGGGGGGATGGATGGAAACGAACGCCGACGGCGGCAGATGCAGTTCAGGCAGATTCGACGAGTCCTTGGACGATTTCGACTCGGTGGACGCCGTCGCGCCGGCGGACTCGTCGGGAACCTCGAAGAAGAAGTGCTTGGCGCGCTGCCGGGCCTCCGGGGTGCAACTCAAGCCGGCTGCCACCAGCAGCGCCATCACGACCAGCAGCTTGCGCATACCATCCACCCTTCAACATGCGCCGGGGTAGCGCGTGGCCTCTAACCATAGCTGCGCTCGGCGCAAAATCAACCGAATTTCTCGCCGATCACGTCGCGGGGCTGGCGGCGGGGTGGGACTTTCCACTTGCAAAGATTCAACGTGATCCGTATATCGAGCCGATCATCTATAATTGCAGGCACGCGGGCTGCTTCAGGCGTGGGGCGGTCCGCCGTATTCGAACGTCGACTGATATTCTAAGGACACGTGATGCGCTGTCCGAGTGGGGGCAAGCGGTACGTCTGGGTGTTGGCGGCAGTCGTCGCGCCGTGGTTTGCCGTTACCGCGGCCCTCGCGGATGACGAACCGGATGGCGACGTCGAGCGCCCGCGGTACTTCACCCTCGATCGCCTGGACGGATACCTGGAACTCGAATCGCAGTTCGACCAGACGCGCGTGCGCTCCCGCATCGGTCAGCGCCGCAGCCGCGAATGGTCCCAGACCAACCGCAACTGGACGATCGAGGAGCGGCTCGGACTCAATCTCGCCGGCACCATCCTCGACCCGTCGATCATCACCTACCAGGCGGATCTCAGCTTCGCCCTGACGCAATCGCACTACTCGGAGCGCAGCCCGACGCGCGACATCTCCGACGACGACAGCGGCAACCTCGCGCTCTACGACGTGCGCTTCAACCTCTTCTCGGGCCGGCCCCTCTCCGGCTCCGTCTACGCGGTCCGGCGCGATGACCGCATCAATCGCCGGTTCCAGCCGTCACTCAACGAACGCCAGACCGGTTTCGGTACCGCGTGGAGCTACGTCGGCGACGACTTCTCCATGCACCTCACCTACGATTACCTCGAAACCGACCGCACCGGCAACCGTGACCGCTACGACGACGAACACTACACCGACAGCGTCCTGACCTACTCGGCGGAATGGACGCCCACCGACAACCACAAGGTCGACTTCGACTACGAACACGCCGTCATGCGGCAGGAGTACCAGGGGCTCCGGACGCCCTTCGAGACCACCCGCGACCTGTTCACCCTCGACGACCGCGTCACCTTCGGCCCGGACGACCGCCACGAGTTCTGGACCCGCCTGCGCTGGCAGGAGGAAAGCGGTGATTTCGCCCGCGATATCTTCGAAATCACCCCGCAGCTCACCCTGGAGCATTCAGAAAACCTCAAGACGATCTACCGCTACCAGTTCACCCGCGAGGACTACGAGGCGTTCGACATCTCGACGCACCGCGCGGACTTCGAACTCATCCACCAGCTCTACTCGAACCTGACCACGACGGTCGACGTGTTCGGCCTCTACGAGGACATCCAGAACGACGTGCAGACCACGCAGTACGGCGCGTCGGTCGACTGGCAGTACAATCGCAAAAACCCCTACGGCGAGTTCTACGGCAACCTCGCCCTCGCCTACGACACCGAGGATGTCTCGGGCGAAAACGGCGATCGCATCGTGCTCAACGAATCCGGCACATTCCGCGGACCGGTCGGCATAATCCTCCGCAACCGCAACGTCGTGCCCGGCAGCAT
>JAGQPT010000478.1 GCA_020426575.1 Planctomycetales bacterium | reverse complement strand
CAAACTAATAACCCTGCTGAAGAATTTGCGACGAGCGATTGTCGAACGACTGCGGCGGGCCTATCGTAGAAAACGTTGTGCGAGGATGAAGATTATGGCGCCGCCGGTGGCGGTGGATCAGCGCAGGCGAGAGAAATCTATCAAGGAGACCGCCGTGAAGTTACTGCGACTGGTATTCGTCTTGGCTCTGGGCGCAGGCCTTTTGTTGTACGTGGGTCAGGCGGCTCGGGCACAAGGTCCGAATCCCGCTGGGGCAATCTTTCGACGGCATACAACCAGTAGCCCGGGGGTAACGCCGTATCTGAACTTGCTGAATAACAATGTGTCGGGTACCGCGACGCCCTACCAGTCGCTGGTGCGCCCCCAGATCGAGCAGCAACGGCTGAATCAGCAGCAGCAGCGTTCGATCCAGGGCCTTCAGCAGAACCTCCAGGCACAGGCCCGAGCCAACGTGGGGGGCGCGGGTATCGAGCGTGGCACCGGGCACCAGTCGGTGTTCATGAACTACTTGCATTACTACCCAGCTTTGGGACGGCGCTAGGCGGGAAGAAGCGCCAACCGCAATATCTGACAGGGCGGTTCGCCTGTGAGCGTTTGTCGGAATCGGCCCCTCACGACCACTTCTCGGGCGCGTTCCGGTTATGCGGCCTGATCATCCGCCGGGTGACGGTCGGCGGGACAGCATGTCCGGCTGCTGGGCGGCACGATGCGAAAGACTTGACTATCCTGGAGTGAGAAGGCGGCGTGATCGCGATCCGTCGGCTGCACTTTCCCTCACTTTGGTCGATCTGTTAGCAAGGGCCGCGCATGTCAAATGAAGTCGAACCGGCGGCCGAACCGGCAGCGGACGCGAAGCCGAGTCGACCGGGGGCGAAACTGCGTCGCCGTCCGGCGATGTTCGTGCTGTTTTTTGTTTTGTTCTGTGCAGTGATGCTGGCGTACCAGATCGTCGCTCCCACGTTTTCAACATCCCGGCTCGACGAATATGCCAAACTGATCCCGCGGTTTTCCGACTTTGCCATCGTGATCGACGTCGATGCAATTCGGAACTCGCCGAGCTACGAGCGACTCGGCGAAACGTTTCAGCGGCAGCTTGCCTTGTCGCCAACGCAACTTGCCGATGCCGGAATCGAACTCGGCGAGGGGAACCAGTTGCAACGCATCGTGTTTGCCGGCAAATCGCAAAACCAGAACGTGTTGATCAGTTTTTTCTTCGACAAGCCCGTCAATTTCACTGACGCGGCCTACACGTGGCTGGTCCGACAGGAATTTCGCGGCTACGACATCTGGGTGCGACGTCCGCCGGACTCGCCCATCTGGTATTTCGCCGATCGCTCGACCGGGCTGCTGCTCGTGAGCGACAACTATAAGCTAGTGACCGAGACAATCGACCGGCGCGAAAAGGGAGCGGCATTTCGTCTGTATGAAGACGTCGCGCAGTGGACGTCACTCCTGCGGGGCGACGGGCCCGTCTGGGGGGCGTTCAGCGAGTTGCGGGCCCGCCGTGGCGAATCGGACAGCAACGGCCGCACGTTGTGTGGGCTGGTCGCTGCGCCGCCGCGCCGCGTCCCCATCGCCGGCGGAGCCGCCGAGATGGCTCTGGGCGATGATCTGAGGATTCATGAGACGTTGGTTTTCAAAACCGAATCCCAAGCCAGAGAGTACGTCGAAGAACGCGGCGGGGCGGCAGCTTCGCTGCCCGAAGGCGGCCCGATTGCTTCATCGAAGGTGGGCGACCGGCTGTTGTTCGTTCAACAGATGTCCCAAGACGGCACGACGGTTGCTGTCGAACAGTCGCTGCCGTTGGACGCATTGGAAGAACTGCTGGTCGGCTGGCCAGCCAGCGAAAGCATTTATCGTCTGTATACCCGTTGAACTCGTTTTCCGTTGAGTTCGATGCCGACCAGACCGCAAACCTGGGTAAGTGGCTTCCGAGCGGCGGGTGGGGAGGATAACCCGCGGCAGGGCCGACCTCACGAGCGCACGATTTTCCAAAACGTCTGCAAGATCACGCTCATGTCGAACCAAAACGACTTGCGGCGGATGTATTCACGGGCAAGTTCGATCTTGTCCGGCAGGATCTCGTTGACGTAAAGCGCCTCGGGGTCTTCGGCCTCGCCAAGCAATGCCGACTCGTCGCGGTACTTCAAGGATGCCAGGTCGGTGATGCCCGGTCGTACGGAAAGTACCTCGGCGTAGCGGTCGCGATACATCTCGACGTAGCGGGGCACCTCGGGGCGGGGTCCCACGACGCTCATGTCACCGACCAACACGTTGAACAGTTGCGGGAGTTCGTCGATCTTAGTCGCGCGAAGCACGGCGCCGACACGGGTGATGCGGGGATCGCGCCCCGCGGTGATTTGGGCGCCGCGGCTGGGTGCGTCGGGCACCATGCTGCGAAACTTGTTCATGCGGAACGGCTTGAAGTGGCGGCCCACGCGTTCCTGGCGAAACAGCACGGGCCCCCGCGAAGTGAGTTTCACCAGCAGCGCCACGACGATCAGTAGCGGACTCAGCAAGATCAACCCGACGCCTGACGAGACGATGTCGAACGTGCGCTTAATCACGCGCGATGCTCCTCGGCGATCGACCGCACGCAGTCAACGACGTAGTCGACCTGCTGGTCGCTCATCGTGGGAAAAATCGGTAGCGAGATGATTTGCTCATACGCCGCCGCCGCCACCGGGAAGTCGTCCGGCTTGTAGCCGTACGTTCGCGCGTAGTAGGGATGCATGTGCAATGGCGTGTAGTGCACGCTGGTCTTGATGCCCCGGGCGGTCAATTCCTCGATGAACGCATTGCGGTCAATCGTGAGCCGATCGGTTTCGAGGCGAATCACATACAGGTGCCAGGCGCTTTCGTCGCCTTCGCGGCTGACAGGAGTGCGCACTTCGGCCAGTCCCGCGAGGCCCTGATCGTAGCGCTGTACGACACGATAGCGCTGGCGGCGAAAATCGTCGCAGCGCGCCAACTGTCCGATGCCGATCGCCGCGGCGATGTCGGTGAGGTTGTATTTGTAGCCGGCCTCGAGGATTTCGTAGTACCACGCGCCCTGGGCGGCAAAGCGATTCCAGGCACCCTTGCTCAGCCCGTGCAAACGCATCGTGCGCATCCGTTCGGCGAGCGCTTCGTCTTCGGTGGTGGCCATGCCTCCTTCGCCGGTCGTGATGGTCTTGTTGGCATAGAAGCTGAAGCAGGTCACGGCCGAGAGGGTACCGATGCGCTGACCGCGATAGGAAGCGGGTAGGGCGTGGGCCGCATCTTCGATCACCGCCAGTTTGTGCTCGGAGGCGATCGCCTGCAGTTCGTCCATCCGGCAAGGCTGTCCACCGTAGTGCACCGGAACGATCGCCTTAGTGCGGTCAGTGACCGCGGCGGCCACCGCGTCTGGATCGATGTTGAGCGTGTCATCGAGGCAGTCGACCAGCACGGGGCGTGCCCCCAGGTACACCGCGACCTCGGCCGTGGCGGTGAACGTCATCGTCGGCACGATGACCTCATCGTCGCGGCGCACGCCGGCGGCTTCCAGCCCCAAGTGCAGGGCCGCCGTGGCGCTGTTGACGGCAACGGCGTGTCGGGCTCCGACGTAATCGGCAAACAGATCCTCGAACTGTCGCACTTTTGGACCGGTCGTGAGCCAGCCGGAGCGGAGCGTTTCGACGACCGAAGCGATTTCTTCCTCGGAGACGTCGGGAACAAAAAAAGGAACTTCCATGGACGTTGGCAGTGTGTTTGAAAGGGGGTTGTCGTGGAACGTCGTGGCGCCGTCGGGCCCACCGTTGTGACAAATCACGGTCGAGCGGCGACGACCTCGCACAGCAGGTCGTCGAGCCGCTGGGCGATCACGCGTCGGTCGTAGGTCGTTTCGGCGGCACGTCGACCGGCTTGGCCGAGTTGTTTACGCAGCGGTGCTTCGGTTGCTAGGCGGCTAAACGCTGCGGCCGCACCGTCGAGGTCGCCCGGGGCGAGCACGATCCCGCACTCGGCAGATTCGACGCGGCGGGCCGCCTCATCACTGGCAAACATCAGGATCGGTAACTGCGACGCCATCGCTTCGTAAATCTTACTGGGCACCGAACCCGGGATCGACAACCCCAGTGGAATCCAGGCCGCGTCAGCCGCCGCCAGCAGCGCCGGTATGCGATCGCGGGGCTGCGACGGCACCATCCTCACTCGGGCGATCCGCTCGTCGGCGACGCGCGCTTCAAGGTGTTCGCGCAGCGGTCCCTCGCCGATGATCACCACGCGGCCAGGTACGTCGTCGGGCAACTTTTTGACGGTGTCGAGGATCTGATCCAGCCCCTGCGCCAGGCCGAGCAACCCAGCATACAGAAACACGGGCCCCGGTTCGCTACCGAGCAATTGTCGGGCTTGTTCGTCGACCTTGTCAGGGCCGAAGCGATCGACGGTCACGCCGTTGGTGATCACTCGCGTGCGTTGCTTCGGCACAACGGCACGGACGGCCTCGATGATTTCGTCGGACTGACCGGTCACGGCTGCGGCCTGGCGGTACATCTTGTGCTCGAGGCCACGCGCCATCCTCGCCTTCCACCCTTCGCCGACGACGCCCATCCGTACGGCGGAGTCGACCCAAAGGTCGCTGACGTTCAGGACAAACGGGCATCGCCAACGCCGCGCCAACCGGCGGGCTCCGTATCCGATGAAGATCGGCGGCGATTCGACGAGCAACACGTCGGGACGTTCCAAGAGTTTCGGCCCATACCAACCGGCCGAAGCGGAGAACGACAAGTACGAGGCAACACGTTTGACGAATCCCTGTTTGGCGGTGACCAGGGGTACGCGCGCCGTGCGAATTCGTCCCACGATCTCGAGACAGGGGCGTTTCGTGTCGTAGCCGTCGAACACGCGGCCGGCGGGATAGTTGGGCAGGGCCGTGAGCGCGTCGACCTGCCAGCCCCGGTCGATCAGCAACTCACCCAGTTCCGACAGCCGCGCCTGAGGCGCTCCCATCTCGGGAGGGAAATACTGTGTGAGGATGCAAAGACGGCGCATGGCGGGGAAAGCTGGATCGCGTGAATCGTCGACCGATGTCTGAGTATTCGTTTCGTCATCGCTACCGGGAACGGCCGCGCCGCCTCGACGAACGCCCCGCGCGTCAAACACGGCCATCCGGAATTCGCATCGCAGCGCCGTTCGGCGCGACGCGCGGCGGACAGCGCCGCCCGTCAGGTCACACTTCGCTCCAGGTGAAGCGAAACGTGTTGCTACGTCCCTGAAGCTCGCACTCGATGCACACGCTCGGCTGACTCACGCCGAACATTGGGTGATACTCGAAGGCAACAAATCTATCGGTCGAGGCATCGCTTGAAAAGGAGATTTGAAAGTTGCCCACGTCCAGGCGAACTTCTCCTGGCACAAGTCGGAGCAATTGATCGACGGTCAACTCACCGGCCAGCGTCGCCGTACCCGCCGAGTCGGTGATCCGCACGTCGGGATGAAGGTGAAAACGGGCCACGGCGCTGTCAAAACGTCGACGCGTCACCGTGTCTATGATCTCTAGCTCACCATCACCGAGCCGCCAGCGGCGGACGTGACCGCCAGGGTTCGTCCAGCGTTCGAAGCCGTCGTAGCCGGCTTCGACTTCGACGCCCGAATGCCCTTGATCTTCGGCACAGAGCACCTTAGGCGTCACGCGCCGCGCTACGCGGAAACTACTCCAGATTTCTGATGAATCTTCCGAGTCGATTTCGACCGTGTTGTGCGCTGCCGTGCCGCGTTCGACAAGCCGTTCGGCGCCGTTGTCGTAACGCGATGTCCCCGTGTCGACGATGAAGCGATTGAGCCCGAGCGACATTTCGAAGGTTAGCGCGTCGGCGTGTCCGTGACCGGGCTGATAGTCGGGCCCCAGCGGCGCGGCATCGCAAATCAAGACGGCCGGTCCGCGCTCCAGCCGCAAATAGCCACTGGCTTCAAGGTTGACGATGCCGTCGCCGGGCGGTGGCGGCGGATCGATGCCCAGTTCTGCCGCGTAGTCGTAGAGCGCTTGAGGTCGCGGTGCGATGTCGAAGGCAGCGTCGTTCAGCAGGGCGATCTCGCCGTCCGGGTGTGACATTGCCTGCAGCCAGCCGAGCATCTGTGACGCCGTCCGTTTCCATTCGTACGACTCAGCGGCGAGGGCGGCAATTTGGCGTCCACAACGCTCGGCGAGTTGGACCAGGTCGAGCACGTCGGCCGCAATCACGCTGTGGTACATCGGGCTGCGCTCGATGTGGCCGCCGTCGGGGAGAATCTGCTCGGGGACTTGTTCGGCAAGAATCGCGATTCCCAACTCGAGCCATTCGTCCGCCTCGGCACCGTCGAAGAACGTGCCGCCGAATACCAACGCCTTGGCGTTAGCTAGCAAGTGATTGGCCAGCAGGCGGTATTCGAGGTGTTTCGTGAGCCAGCGCAATTGCACCGCGATACTGTCGACCGCCGGCGCCGAAAGCGTACCACCGCCAAGCGACCACTTAATCCAATTGGTGATGCGCATCGAGAGGGGATAGGGATCCCAGCCGATGCTCTCCGCAGGTGGGTTCGCCGCGACCCAGTCGTCGACAA
This sequence comes from Planctomycetales bacterium, assembly GCA_020426575.1. Lineage (GTDB taxonomy): Bacteria > Planctomycetota > Planctomycetia > Pirellulales > JAEUIK01 > JAGQPT01. The sequence goes on along the minus strand of JAGQPT010000478.1, from coordinate 3,146 downwards.
TCGCGGCGTGCCAAGGACGGCGCTGCTCGGCGTTTTCCGCCGTCAAGTCTTCGAAGTAGTGCAGGTTGTATGCCCAAAGTCGTTGCCACTCGTCCTCGTCCCAGGACGCGCGGGTGTCGACCGTGCGTTCCACTTCGAGGAAGCGGAACGTTTGCGGGCCGGTCATGCGAGGTATTCGCTGCGTCATCTCGACCCAGGCCGCGTCGAGCGCTCGGCGTGGCGGCGCGGGTCGGCGGTCGGGCCGTCCGCGCACGAGTCGGCGCTGCACCTGCGTGGCGATTTGCACGCGCCGCAGGTGGCGAACCGTGTGCAGCAATTGCATGGCCCGTGAGATCAAGCCCATCCTCATGACATGTGACTTCAAGAAGTGCATTTGCGCATGGCAGAGCGGCATTGTGCCGCGGCACTAATTCGGCTTGCGCAACAAGACCAACTCCCACAAGTTTAGCACGCGCACCGCTTCGATCGCCGAAACGAGCGGCGGAAACAGTCGACCCAATGGCCTGGAAAGGGGGGGCGGCATCGTGACGCGGCGGCGGTCGCTCACGGTCCAATCCGCAAAACAGGACTTCAATTCACGCAGACCGATGCCCCGGGCTGCCCGATTGACGGGATTCCAGACAAAGTCGTACCAGAGTACGTGTCCGCCTGGACGCGTTACGCGGATCATTTCGCTGATGATCCCCCGACGCAGTGGTTCGTCCAGCACCGACGTGAGCAGCATCGACTGGTGCACAAGGTCGAACGACTCGTCCGGCCAGGGCAGCGCGTCGGCCGAGCCACACTCGAGCTGAAAGTCGGGATGGCGGCGGCGCCCCTCTTCGATGCGGTCGGCCATCAGGTCCAGGCCCGCGAGCCGCGCCGAGACGTCGTGCCCCCAGTCGTTGCGACACTTCTCCAGCCACTCCATGCGGCCGCAGCCCACGTCCAGTACGTCGCGCGCTCCCAGCGGCAGCAGGCCGCAGCGGTCGAGCATCTGCTGGTAAGACGCCATCGTGCGGCACCAGATGCGATGGTCGTCGCGGTGGCGGGCGTCGGCGAACTGGTCGAAGCGATCAGTGCGGCGCGCGTACTCGCGGCGGATTTCTTCGACGGCCGCTTCGCGCGGAGCGGCCTGCTCGCGATTGTCGTGCGTGTCACTCGGCACCGTGACGCCCTCGATTGCGAAGTACGAAAATCCCAGTTGTGCGATGAGCAATTATCTCACGTGTCGATGTAGCCCAAGTCGCGGCAAAGGTCGCCGACGTAGGGCATGATCCGCGCCATCTCTTCGTCGCTGATGCGATCGAGCCACTTGCCCACCGTGCTGCGGTCGATGCGCTTGGCGATGAATTCGTCGACCTCTTTCGCCGGAGGCAGCCCGAGAAACTCGAGCAATCGCGGCACCGTCTCTTCCGGCCGCGCGACGACGTCTTCGAAGCGAACTTCGAGGTAGCGATTGGCGGGCAGGCGGCGCCCGACTTCACGGGCCGCCGCGACACATTCGCGCCAAGTGAGCGCCGTGTATTCCAGTCGCCCCATCTCGGCCTTGCGCTTACGCCAGTCGTGGATTTTCGGGCCCATGCTGTAGCGGTATTTGCTACCGGCGAGCATCGTCCAGACCGTGCCGGCAAATTCGCCGAAGTACGCCGGCAGATCGCTCGGCGGAACTTCGCCGATCCGCTGTCGCAACAGCGTGAAAAACGGTGGACGCGAACCCTTGCTCTTGGTGATCGAACTGTGGATTTCCCACTCTTTGGCCTGCGACGAGGCGACTTCGCGACCGTCCCGGATAATGTGGATGATCTTGCCGTCAGGGAACACGGCGTCGACGAAACCCAGTGCCAGGCTGTTCGCCTGGGTGCAGACAAGCAGGTGCTGTTTGCCCTCTTCCTGGGCCTTCTCCGTGAAGCGTCGGCGGATGTATTGCTTGACCCGTGGGCGCGCGTCGTCGGCCGTGAGGCAATCGTCCGACTTCCAGGCGTTGCCGTGCCGCCAGACGTACTTGGGGCGTCGCCAGTAGGCAAGGTCCGGATGCTGCGACAGCAGCTCGCCGAGAAAGTTCGTGCCGCTGCGCGCTGCCCCCACCTCGCAGGTGAACTGTACGGAATCGGCAGTGGAAGCTGCCGTCTGCTGTTTGTCGGTCGTGTCGGTTGCGGTCATGGCTTCAGCAGGGATCGGGTTTTGAGTCACAGGGACACGCCAGTGGCAACGACACGGGACTTCCATCGCGGGCCGATTCGACCGCGGCAAACGACGCCTCGGTCACGTTCCAGATGTCGTCGGCCGGCATGAACGGTTCGCCTCCCTGGGCAACGCGCTCGACGAAGCCACAGATCTCGGCGTGGCGGCCCTTTTCCTGACCGTGGAAATTGAGTTTGCGGAAGTTGGGCCACCCCCAGCCACTGAGCTTGCGGAAGTTGTCCAACCATAGCACCTTGCCTTCGACGTACAACTCGAGCCGCTCCTTGCAAACCGACTTGTGCCCGTTGGCAAAGTAGTGCACGTTGCCCAGCGAACCGTCGGCAAACAACAGCGAGATGCTGATGTTGTCGTCGCGGGTCTCGACGCCCGGCGCCTCGCCGATCATCGTCGCCCGGACTTCCGTGATCGGCCGATTGACGATGAACCGCAGCAGGTCGATCCAGTGGCAGCCTTCGCCGATGATGCGTCCGCCGCCGACGGCGGGGTCCTGCACCCAGGCGTCTTTGGGAATGTAGCCGGCGTTGACAATCATGTTCGCACAAACGGGTTGCGAACGCCCGGCGACAAGTTGGCGGATCTTGGCAGCGTGTTGCGAATACCGGCGGTTGAAGCCGACCGTGTATTGTCGGTCTCCGGCGGCCGCGACCGCCGCGCGGACACGGGCCAACCCGGCCCGATCGATCGCCGCCGGCTTCTCCACGAAGACGTGTTTGCCCGCTTCGAGTGCCGCGACGGCCATCGGCGCGTGTTGATGGTGGCGCGTCGTGATGAACACCGTGTTGATCGAATCGTCGCGCAGGATCGTCTCATAGTCCGACGTACTCGCCTCGAAGCCGAACTTCCGCGCGGCCTGGGCCGCCGTCACACCGCTGGCACTGGCGATCGTCGCCAGCCGGGCGCCGCTCTTGCGCAGTTCGGGAAGCAGCCGGATCTTCGTGTAGTTGCCGGCACCGATCACACCT
>JAGQPT010000477.1 GCA_020426575.1 Planctomycetales bacterium | reverse complement strand
CCCGCTCCGAGCCACGGTTGCAACGCTTCAGCGAACCGGAGAGCCGCGCGGCGGTTCGTTCGAACTCGTCCGCCTCGTCACGTTTGCCCATGCCACGGTGCATCAGTGCGAGGTTGTTCAGCGGCACCGCCAGGGCGTGGCGGTCCATCAGCCCCAACTCTACCGCCTGTTCCATCAGTTGCGTGCCCTCCTTGGTCAGGCGAATCGCCTCTTGGCGGGCACCGGTTTCCCAGTACGACACCCCCATGCTTACGAACCGTTCGCCGTGCGTGCCGGTTTCGCCCTGGGCCGCCGCAGGCAACGGACGCTCGAGCAGCGGCGCCGCCCGTTCGAACCAGGTGACGGCCGTGTGATGGTCGCTGTTTGCCACCGCGTAGATCGATCCGACGCGAAACTGTGCCTGTCCGAGTACCATCGCCACCAAGGGCGATTCGGTGCGACCGGCGCTGCCGTGTTCGAGGTGCTCGACTGCCAACTTGCCGTAACGCAGTGCGTCGGCGTGCCGGTTGGCCAATTGATACACCTGTGTGGCGTCGAAAAGAGCCAAGCCGGTCTCCCATTGCCAACGCGCGCGGGTCCAGGCGTCGTCGCTGACCTCGGCCAGGGCGTCGCCCGCCCGGGCGGCCAATTCGACGAACGGGTCGACGCGGAGGCGCCCTTCCATGCCGACGCTGGCGTCAAGCGCTGCTCGCGCCACGGCGAACTGGTAGACGTCGCCACCGTCGCGTTGTTCGGCCAGGCGTTGCCCCAACTTGTTCGCTTCGCTCAACCACCGCGGCACGACGGCCGGTTTGCGATTCCAGTTGCCCCAGGCAATGTCACGGGCCAGACCCAAGTAGGCGTCGAATAGCACCTCGTTGGCCTCGTCGCGCACGAACACCCGACGATCTTCCGACAGCGGCAGGCAGAGCTTGATCGCCTCGCGGCGCAGCTCCACCGAGCGGGCGTAGTCGGGTTTGGCCCCCGAGGCCGCCATGTCGGCCTGCTGCAACACGGCCTTGCCTTTGACTTCCGGTTGTTCGCCCGCCAGTTCGATCGCCCGTTGCACTTCAGCGGCGGCTTGTTCGGTGTCTCCCGACTGCTCCAATTGCCGCGCGTAGGTGATGTGGTATTCGGCAGTCTCGGGTGCTAGTCGCACGGCTTCGGCCGCCGCCGCCAGCGCCTCTTCGTCATAGCGGGCCAATCCCAGGACGCGGGCGCGGAGCCAATGCGCCCGATCCGTCTCCGGCCGGCGCTCGAGCACAAAGTCCAGGTCCGCCAGCGCCGAGAGCAGGTGTTGGCGGTATCCCACTTCGGCTCGCCAGAGGAACGGCTGGATGTCGACCGGTTCGAGGATCACGTGCCCCACGCCGCGGTTCGAGTCCGGCGCGTACCCGAACAACACACCGCGTTCGGGAAAGACTTGCCCGAGCGGGGTGCCGAACTCGTCTGGCACATCGACGCTACGGACCTCGGCCAGATCGAGTTGCTGGGTGAGGTGACCGGCCGGCAGCGGCTGCTCCAGCGAAATCACCAGCGACGTAACCACCTCGTTTTGCACTAGGGCGGTTGCTTCGCGGAAGGGGGGCATCGCATACACGTACTTCACGCCCCCTTCGACGTCGAACGTCTCGACCGGCTCGCCCCAGGCCTCTTTGAGCTGGGCCACGGTCGACTCGCCGGGCCGCACGTGCTTGAACGTCGCCGTTTCTGCCCGGGGACGCATCGCTTCGGGAACCACCGGGCCGGCTTCGTTCTGCGACGCCGTGCCCGACGACGGCTTCATGAACTCGTCGGTGAGCAGATCGGACGGCACGGGCGGGTCCATGCTCACCTGGCTAGCTGCCGAGAACGCCCCGTCTTCAACGACCGGCGAGGTTTGTATTGCCTCAGACGCCCCGGTCGCCTCTGTCGCCACATTGGCCTCAGCCGTGGCTGTCAACTCGTCGGTTGATTCCGACGCGGCGCGGACGCTCGCTTCGATGCTTGTGTCCTTAGCACCCGTAACAGTTCCGTCAGCGTCGGCGCTGCTGGCATCGACCTTTTGTGTGTCGTCTTGACTCGTACCGACGTCGCCGGGGGTGGGGGGATCGGCGGCCATCGGCGACGACTCGGTCGCGCTCTTCGCCGCTGCCTTTCCTCCGGTATTCACCACGGCGGGTTGATCGACAAGTGGTCTCGCCGCCGGGCCATCCACCGACTTAGCGTCGTTCTTCGTCGCTTCGACAATGGGCACGGGCTTTTGTTTCGTCGTGGCGCTGCCGCTCATCTTGGAGCCGACCTTGCCGACAACAATGGGTGACGGCGCCTTGTCGTCGGCCGCGGCGTCGGCGATCGTGCCGAGCCACGCGCAGCAGACGGCCGTTCCCAGAAGCGTCTGGTGGAATCGCCCCAATACGCGACGCTCAACGTCGTCGTGAAAGGTTCGACGCATGTGGTGCTCCTCCCTGATAACCCATTACGTCGCGCGGCAGTCGTGGCCGCAGCGGTAATCGTGGACCTGACGCGCGGCCACTCGGCATGAGCCGACGGCGACGAGCGACGCGCTCACCGAGCAGAGCCGACGCGCGGCTGCCGCAGTCATCGACCGTCCGGCACCAGCAGTCATTGCCTGTGCCGGCACCCCGCACACCGTGTCCGAACGCGGGGCGGGAGTATAGCGACTCTGGGCGCCAGCCACCTAGAGCAGTCAAGAGCAATCGACGCCGCGGCGGAAAGGCGATAGCAAGCATCGCGCTAGCAGTGCCGGCGTTTTAACACCCCGAGCCGTCGCCACCGCCCAGCAGCCGCTCGAACGCCGCCGTGGCCTCGCCGATCCGTTGACGACCCAGCGCCGCGGCGGCCGACTCCAGGCACGCCACCTGTCGAAGTGTGAAGGGCACGGCGCGAGGGTGCCAGGCGTGGGGTGACTCGTCGATGGCCGGTCGCAGTCGCGCGGCGATCGTTGCCAGCAACCTGTCGATGCCTTCGCCGGTCAGTGCGCTAGTTGCGAGCAACTCGGCCGAAGCTCGTATCCGTTGGGCGTCGGCCGCGTCGGTCAAGTCGATCTTATTTGCGACTAACAGTGCGTTGGGCCAGTCGCCGCGCAGCGATAGATCATCGTCGGTGACTGGGTGGCTCGCGTCGTGCACTAGCACGATCAGATCAGCCGTCGTCATCTGGGCGCGTGCCCGTTCGATGCCGCGCGATTCTACGTCGCCGGCTCCAGCGCGCAGGCCCGCCGTGTCGGCCAACTCGACCGGCCAACCCTCGATCGCCGTCGCCGACCAGATCACGTCGCGCGTCGTTCCGGGCTGATCGAACACCAGTGCTCGCTCGTAGCCGACAAGCCGGTTCAGCAGGCTGCTTTTTCCCACGTTGGGGTGACCGGCGATCACGATCCGCCACGGTACGGTGAGGTGACGCCCCCACTCGTACCGCGCGATCAAATCCTCCAGGTGCATTCTCACCGCGTCGAGCCTTGCAGAATCTTCGTCCACGATCCGTTCGCTCAGCCAGTGCACGGCCGTGGCGAGCGCCCCGTGGTACTGTGCCAGCAGCACGTCGGCCGTGCATGTCGTTTGCGCGGCGGCTAGCGCCGTGAGCGCTTCGGCGGCGATGGTTTTGGCCACCGTGTCAGAAGCAGCGCGCTCGATCCAATGTTGCCACTCACAGGTTTGGCAGCCCGAGGCGACGAGCCGATCCAGGATGACCGTGACTGCCGCTTCGCCACCGTGGCAATGCAGTTCGACGCGATCGGCAGTACGTCGACAGACGACGATCTCTTCGCCCGGCGGGGGACCGAAACAACCGACGGCAATTTGCCCGATCGTCAGTGCCGTCAGCGGCGTACCGCCGTGACCGCGAAACAGGGCGGCGACACACTCGGTCGCGTGCGGGCCGTCAACGACGACGGTGGCGATACCGCCGCGACCAGCGGGTGTGAGCCGCGCGGCGATGGTGGGCGGCTCCGTCCCCGAGCAATCGCCCTCGCCAAACCACCTATTCATTTTCGCGGCCACAACCGGCGGCCCAGGCGATGCCGCTGAGGACCAGGTGCGGCGCAAACACGGCACCCGGATCGAGCAATTTGGCGACGCTCGGCGCCGCACCACCGGTGAGCACGACCAGCGACGGTCTTTCCAGACCTTGGCGCAACCTGGCCACGAGTTCGCGGACGCCGCCGACGGCGCCCCAGAACAGTCCCGAGCGGATGGCGTCTTGCGTCGAAGTCCCTAGCGCGGCCGGCTGGTGGCCCAACTCGGTCATGTCGACCAGTGGCAGCAGGTCAGTGAATTCGTGGAACGCTCGGGCCGTCATGCCGATACCGGGCATGATCGCGCCGCCGAGGAACGCTCCCTCGGCCGAGACCGCGTCGACGGTCACGGCTGTGCCGAGGTCGACCACGATCGTGGGTTGGCCGTTGTCGCGCAGTCGCCCGGCGGCCAGTCCCGCCAGCAAGCGGTCGATCCCCACGAGGTCGGGGCGCGGCAATTGCACTTCGAGTGGCAGGTCGCCGGCCGAGAGCAGCGTGATTTGCGTGGCGGCGAGTTGATCACGGAGGTACCCGACCAATCGGCTCGCCGCGGCGCGATGCACGCTGCCGATCCACCACTCGGCCTCCGCGCCGTCGATCCCCTCACGATCGAGCCACACGGCGAGGTCTTCACCCGGTGCGAGCAGGTCGTCGAGATGACTGGTCGCCGTGGGCAACGGCAACTCGTGGGGCGACACGGGCGCGCCGCGCGCGAAGCGGCCGCACTTGATGCGCGTGTTACCCACGTCGACGGCGACCAGCGGTACGGGGGTGGGGTTGCTCATCGACTGCGTCACCTTGTGTCTCTTGCGATGTGGAGGGACATTCCCGTTGCCGTCAATTCGCGTCTTCCGAATTCTGTGCGAGCGCGCCGGCGATGCGGCGAACCAACACGTCGAGTCCCGCACCGGTGACGGCCGAAAAGGCAATGACGTCGCGGTGAATGTGTTGTTCCAGGGCACGGCGGACGTCGTCGGCCGACGGCAGTTCGCACTTGCTCACCGCGACGATTTCGTAGCGCTGTCCCAGCGTAGCGTCGTATTGCACGAGTTCGTGGTGGATGGCGACGTAATTCTCCACGGGGTCGCTGCCGTCGACTGGCTCGGGTTCGACCAGGTGCACGAGGATGCCGGCCCGTTCGACGTGGCGGAGAAACTCGTGGCCCAGTCCCGCGCCCTCGTGCGCGCCTTCGATCAGGCCCGGTATGTCGGCGAGCACGAACGACCGCTCAAAGTCGATCTGCACGATGCCGAGGTTCGGCTGTTTCGTGGTGAAGGGGTAGTCGGCGATCCGCGGCCGCGCCTTCGACAACCGGCTCAGCAGCGTGCTCTTGCCGGCGTTCGGCTTACCGATCAGCCCCACGTCGGCGATCACTTTCAACTCGAGCGTGATATGCCGCTGCTCGCCGTCACCGCCGGGAGTGTGCTCGCGCGGCGTGCGGTTGACCGACGTTTTGAACCGCGTGTTGCCTTTGCCTCCTCGACCTCCAGCGGCGGCGACGACCGTGTCGCCGGGCTCCTTGAGATCCTTGAGGACAAAGTCGCGATCGGCGTCGTAGACGACCGTGCCGGGGGGGACACGTATCACGAGGTCGTCGCCGTTCTTGCCGTGGCGGTCACCCCCTTCGCCCCGTCCACCGTTGGGCGCCTTCCAATGTTTGCGTTGCGAAAGCGCGGCGAGGCTGTCGACTCCGGGTTCGGCCACCAGCACGACGCTGCCGGCATTGCCGCCGTCGCCGCCGTCGGGACCCCCCTTGGGGACGTACTTCTCCCGGCGAAAGCTGACGCAACCGTCGCCGCCTCGGCCCCCTTCGACGTAGATTTTCACGCGATCGACAAACATCGGGTCCTGGCGGGGAATTGAGGGCAACGTCGCGGCGGTCCGCGATCCACCTGGATGATAACCCGGCGAGGGGCCACTCGTCGAACCCGCGCCGTCGACACTGTGGAGGATCTGGTAGTCATTGATCCGGCCAACGCTCCGTCGTCTAATAGACCATGTCTGCGGCGCACTGGCTGGGCCGGCACGGGGTGGTTGTTGCGCGAACCGCAGGCGAACGTCACATAGATAATCTGACAGATGATCCGGCTGGCGTGTTTGCTTGGGCCATGCTGCCGACGCCCTGGGGGGAACGGATCATGGTCAAACGCGGTAATCATTACGAGTCGGCCTTCGAAGAATACCTCCGCAGCCGGCAGGTGCCTTACCTGGCCGTGGACGAATCGCGCCGCAGCCTGTTGCCCGTCTACGGCGCGGCACACACGTCGCTGAAGAATCTCGACTTCGTCGTCAGCGCGTCGCGCGGCGTCACCTGGTTGATCGACGTCAAAGGCCGCCGCTTCCCCTCGGGGGGCAAACAGTTCTGGAAGAACTGGTCGACCAGCGACGACCTGGCGAGCCTGGCCCGCTGGGAACAGTTGTTCGGGCCGGCGGCGCGGGGGCTTTACGTTTTTGCCTACAACGTCGTCGGCGACCGCGCGCCGCTGCCGCCCCACGAACTGTTCGAGTACCGCGGCGGTCTCTACGGCTTCGTGGCCATCGAGCGCACTGACTACGCCGAACATGCCCGCCAGCTCTCGGAGCGCTGGGAGACGATCGCCGTGCCGACCGCCAAATTCCGCGAACTCGCCCGCCCCGTGTCGAGTCTGATCTGAGGGGGCCGGTGTCCGACCGGCCGTGTCACTCGAATCCCCATGACCACTCGCCGGCCGACAGGGTGAGGCGGAAGTCGGGCTGCGGAGCCGTCGCGCTGAACAGATGCGCGAAGCGCGTCACCGCGCCGCGCGGGTCTTCGGCGTAGGCGGCGGTGAACGCCTCGTGCTCCGCAGCGGCCCGCAACAGGCTTTGCGAACTGGATACCCGCACGAACGCCTGTTGCAACTCGAACGACTCGGCGAAAAACGATTCGATCCGAGCCGCGTCGGCGTGCTCACCGACGACGCGAACGCAGCCGTGGCTGTCCGAGCGCAGAGCAACGGGCCCGGCGATGTCGATGCCGTTGTCGGCGAACAGCCGGTCGAGCCGGGACGTCAGTTCCGCCGCAAGCCTCTCGCTGCGTTCGGCGATCGAAACGGTGGAAATCACGCCCTCACTACCGAAATCGAACGGGTCGAACGACGCCAGGTCAGCGAGTGCCGTCGCGCCGGCTTCGTGGCCGGGGACGGCGCCATCCGGGACGATGGCCGCATCGGCACCACTGCGGAGGGCGTCGCGCAGCGTGCCGGCAAAGTCGCCCGTCGCGTCCGCGGGCCGCGCTGGTGCGACGTTCGGCGGCGTCTGCAGCGGCGTGACGTGTTGAAGTGGCCGAGAATCCATCTGCTGGCACCTGCGCGCTGTGCTGGCGTGAAACCACCGGCCGCAGCACTGACAGCACTCGGCGGGTGTGGGCGCCTAGCCCGCGCTTTCCATCTGTTGCAGCATCTCGATCGCCGCCCGCGCGTTTTCGATGCCACCGATACGGTCGACAAAGTCTTCCACGTCGTGGGCTTCGTCGAGCGAGTCATAGATGTCGCGGCCCAAGAGACGTTCGAGGTCGTCGGCCGAGCGGTTTTCGATCAGGTCGCGGCGGTCCCAGTAGCGGAAACGAACGTGAGGCATGTGCGACATTCCTTGGCGCGGCAAATGACGGAGGGGCAAATCCGTTTGACACCCCTGGTCGGCAACCCGGGAACCGCCGACTCTTCTCTTCGCATCGGGCCAAAAGGCGTCCACAGTTGAACCCGGTCTGTGTGATGCGTCAGGGTCACCCGACATTGCCATATCCCTGCGACGTGCACGAGCGCCGACAGCGTGCGTTGCCGGCTGGCGTGCCATCAGGCGTTTGCCATCGCCGACGGACCGCGCTCACTGAAATGCTGGCGGCTTGGCGCGTGCGCTGCGAATGCGGTCGGCCAGGTCGCGCTGCTGACGCCGCAGCGGACACACGGCGGTGTCTGCTGCGCGTTGCGCGATGCGTTCGATTGCGTCGCGCTGCTGCGAGGTGAGGCCGCGCTGAGCGTGCGCAGGTGTCGAACCTGCGCTGTCGTCATCGTGGAAAGCTGATTGCCCCGCTTGCGTCGGCTGCGACTGGACGGACGCGTCCGACCTGGAGGTTTTACCGCCGAGCAGGCCGGCGGTTGTGTCCGCGTCGTATGTCGAAGCCGCATCGAAGGCATCGCCGACCGTATGCCGCTCGCCCGAAGCGGTAGCATCATCGATGGGCGGAGTGGCAGGGGTGTCGGTCTCACCCGAGCCGGACCCGGTCAGCGCTGCCGCGACCCGCGACAGCCCGACCAGCCGCGTGCGCAGCGCTGAGGCGACTCCCTCGCGACCGGCGATGAGCGATCGGGCAACCTCGCCGGCGCGCACGCGTGGTGCCAGCAGCCGCTGGCGCACCTTCGCGACAGCGACTGCCGTTGTCGATATTTTTGTCGAAGTGAACGACACAGAGGAATCCGCCGGCGATCTGATACCGTTCATGCCGGGCATCGTAGCAAACGGCCGCGACGCGATTTTGAGCCAACGGGCCCGAACCGGCGCTGGCCCAAAAACGCGGGCTGACCTACCGCCGGACGTCCGCTAGGGTGAAACACGTTCGGATGCGATTATGCTGCAAGCGTGTTGGCGATGACTCGGCGTGTTGATAATGACGCGACATGATGATGACTCGAATTGGTGAACTGACCGCCGGTGAATGGTGCGAAACAATCGACGGCCGCGAGTGGCGTTTTGCCCCGCTGTCGCTGGCCGACTGGGCCGAGTTCGAGGCCCGCCTCGTCGCTAGCCGCCCCGATCCGCTGGCCGTTGCCCGCGATGCGAGCGAGTCGCTGCCCGCCGCGGCGCACCGGGGAGTGCTCGAAGCGGCCTTCGCCGAGGCCTGCCGCGCCACGCGGGTGACGATCGACGAATTGGTTGAGTTTGCCGCCAGCGGCGCCGGCACCGTGCTGCTCTGCTGGCTGGCGCTGCGGCGGCATCATCCCGAGCTGAGCGAGGCCGACGTGGCCGCGTTGATCTCCCGCTGGACCGACGCTGAGGTTTCCTCGGCCCACACGCGGCTGGCCGGAGCACCGCCCGGTGCGTACGGTCCGGCAAAAAACTCGCGGCGCCAGGCGACGGCGACGTCACCCTCGCCTGGCGCGTGATCTTCCGACGGCTGTCGCGGCAATACGGCTGGACGCCACACGACATCGGCCGGCTCACGCTCGAGCAACTCGCCGCCTACTTGGGTGACGCGAGCGATACGGTCCTCATCGACCGCCGCGCCGTAGCGGCGCACCTGGCACGTCACCGGCAACGGCGCGACCGCTGGATCGACGCGGTGAGGCACCGCGTCCCGTAACCGCTCTCAATGATCGCCGTCACTGGTTGGCGTCACTTGTCGGCGTCACTGGTTGTCGTCGAGAAGTCGGTCGGTCTCGTCCAACGCGATGCGGACGACCTCGATTGCCCGCTTGTTCCGCGAGAAGGCAACGAGCAGGTGATCGTCGTGCTCGATCACGTGCGGGTACTGCAACGTCTGGCCACGCTCCGACTCGATCGGCAACTGGGCCATCCGCGTGAACGTTTCGCCGTCGGTCGAGAGCGACAGGCAGAGGGGCCGCCGGCCCGCCGGATTGGGATTCGACACCATCACCCAATAGCCGCGGCTGGTCCGCAGCGCGAAGAACTTGCTCGTGGCGTCGGGGAAGTTGGTCCGCGCCGGGGTCGACCAGCTCGCTCCGTCGTCGCTGGAGAATGCGCGGTAGATTCGCCGCGAGCGGGAGTTGTCGCGGAACAGGCCCATCAGCCGACCGTCGGGCAGCGCCCACCAGTAGGGTTCTTCGACCCGGGCACCGTCGGCGAGCGTGTATTTTGCCACCGGTACGACGCGCCAATCGTCGAGCGCCTTGACGCCGCCGATCAGCATCGTGACGTGGTGCTGGGCGTCACGCCGCGACATCAACCACTCGCCCGACGGCAGCGGCTTGGGCGGGAAGTTGTTGATCGCGTCGTCGAAGACGAGCCCGGCGTCGTCCCAACCCCCGGTCGCTGCGTTCCAGGCGAATGCTCTCAGTTCCAGGTCGCCGTAAAAGGCCGTCGGCGCTTCGTACAGACTCACCAGGGCGAGCAGCTGCCCGTCGCGGAGCCAAAGCCCCCGGGCGATGTAGCCGTACTCGTCGGGCGGCGGGCCGGTCAGCGTGGCGGGCTCGCTCCAGTGCAGCCCGTCGTCACTGGTGGCGTAACGAACTTCCTGCCGGGCTTGGTCTTCGATCACCGGGCCGTGGCTCCAGATGCACCAATAGCGGCCGTCGTGCCAGGCGAGGTAGTTGTGCAGCCGAAACTGCCACTCGTCGTCCCCCTGGCTCACCAGCGCGTGTTCGCCGGCAAGCGTCGGCAGGGCGAAGAAGTCGATGGCCGTCGGGTCGGTCCCCGTGCCGGGCAGGTCGAGCATCACCGACTCGCCGACTTCGTCGCCGCGAACCGCCGCGCCGAACCCTCCCCAGGTTCCGATCACCGCACACACCAGTACCGCGCGCATCATCGTCGTCGCTCCTCGCAGTTGTCGCAGACCACAATCTGTCAGCGGGCCAGATCGCCGCACGCCGCCGCGATTCACCCAGGTTCGATTCACCCCCCACTGGCTCGCCATGATATCATGGCGGCTCGTGCCGTGTGTTCTGAACCGACCATTTTCTCGTGCAGGTCCGTGTCATGTCGATCGCGCGTCTGGCCGTGTGGAAACGTTTTCTTCGGGGGGTGATCCTTCCCGGCTGGTTGGTTGCCGCCCTGTGCGTCACATCGCCGGCGGCCCGCGCCGCCGACGCCTCGCTTCCCAACGTCGTGCTGATCATGGCGGATGACATCGGCTACGAGTGCTTCGGCTGTTACGGCAGCAGCCAGTACCACACGCCGCGGATCGACGAACTCTCGCGCCGCGGCATGCGCTTCGATCATTGCTATTCGCAGCCGCTCTGCACGCCGAGCCGCGTCAAGCTGATGACCGGGCTGTCCAATGCCCGCAACTACGTCGCCTTTTCCATCCTCGACCGATCGCAGCGCACGATCGGACAATACTTTCAGGCGGCCGGCTACCGCACGTTTGTCGGCGGCAAGTGGCAACTCTACGGCGCCGAGCACTATCCCGAGCGCTTCCGCGGCAAGGGCACACTGCCGGCCGACGCCGGTTTCGACGAGTACTGCCTGTGGCAGGTCGATCAACTCGGCCTGCGTTACTGGGAACCGCTGTTGAACGTCAACGGCGAGAACCGCCAGTTCGCCGCCGACGAATACGGTCCGGACGTCGTCGCCGAACACGTCAATCGGTTTATGAGCGAGAACCGCGACCGCCCGTTCTTCGTCTATTACCCGATGATCCTGGTGCATAATCCGTTCTTGCCCACGCCGGCCAGCGCCTCGCGCGACAGCGACGACGAGCAGCGCAACTTCGAGGACATGGTGGCGCAGATGGACACGATCGTCGGCCGCGTCGTCGACAAGATCGCGGAACTCGGCATCGCCGAGCGCACGTTGGTTTTGTTCACGGGCGACAACGGCACGAACCGCAAGATCCGTTCCCGGCTTGGGGACGTCACCATCGCCGGGGGCAAGGGGCTCACAACGGACGCCGGCACCCACGTGCCCTTGGTCGGTTATTGGCCCGGCACGATCGCGGCCGGCAGTGTTTGCGACGACCTGGTCGACTTCTCCGACGTCTTGCCGACGTGCCTGACGACGATCGGCGCGGACGTGCCGCAGGGTCTCGACGGACGCAGCTTTCTGCCACAATTGCGCGGCGAGACCGGCGAACCCCGCAGTTGGTTGTACTGCTACTACTGCCCACGACCGGAACGGACCGAGCCGACACGGTTCGTGCGCGACAAGGGGGTCAAGCTCTACGGCGACGGTCGCTTCTACGACGTGGTGAGCGATCCTCTCGAAGGCGCGCCGCTGCAGGACTTCTCGACCGACCCGGCCGCCGCCAGCGCCCACGAGGCGCTCCGCACCGCGCTAGGCCAGATGCCCGCAACGGGCCAAATGCTGCTCGACCTGCCAGAAGATTGAGTAGCAGGGTCGGCGTATCCACCACCCTCCCACGTCGCGTCGTAGCGCCGTCGTAGTGAATCTGTGTCTTGTGTCGGCGCGCCTTCCCGGCCGCGGCCCGTTGGACGGCGCGGACCGGCCAAGATAAAATCGGGCCGTGCGCCGCTCGGCGCGTGTGACTGTCGGGGCGCCTGACCTGTTCTTGCTGGAGCACGTTGGCTGATGGCCGAATTTCCTCAAATGTTTCGGGTGCGGCAGACGTTTCCGCGGCCCCGCGTTGCTGACATCCCCGGCACGGTCGCGGCCGAAATGGCCCGGCTGAACCTCGCCGAGCGGATCAAGCCGGGCCAAAGCGTGGCCGTCACCGCCGGCAGCCGCGGCATCGCCCACATCAAGGAAATCATCCGCGCGGTCGTCGAGGCCCTCCGCGGCGCCGGCGCCGAGCCCTTCATCGTGCCCGCCATGGGCAGCCACGGCGGCGGAACGGCCGAAGGCCAACGCGGCATCGTCGAGGGCTACGGCATGACCGAAGAGTACCTCGGTTGCCCGATCAAGGCTTCGATGGAAACGGTCATCATCACCGAGACGGCCGAGGGCATCCCCGTCCACTTCGATCGCCACGCCTACGAGGCCGACCACGTGTTCGTCGTCGGGCGCGTCAAACCCCACACCGACTTCGCCGGCGACATCGAAAGTGGGCTGATGAAAATGATGCTCATCGGCCTGGGTAAACACGCCGGCGCCAAAATCTATCACCGTGCGATCATGGACTACAGCTTCGGGCAGATCGTCCGCAGCGTCGCCTCGGTCGTGTTGACCAAGTGCAAGGTCGTCGGAGGGTTGGGCATCGTCGAGAACGGCTACGACGAGACGGCCCTGCTGCGGGCCGTCGCCCCGGAAGAGTTCGAAGACCGCGAGAAGGAACTGCTCGTTCAAGCCAAAGAGTGGATGCCCTCGCTGCCGTTCCCCCGCGCCGATGTGCTGATCATCGAAGAGATCGGCAAGAACATCAGCGGCGCCGGCATGGACACCAACGTCATCGGCCGCAAGTTCAACGACCGCGAAGCAATCGACAACGAGTTTCCCAAGATTCGCCGCATCGTCGTTCGTGGTCTCACGCCCGAGACCAAGGGCAACGCCGCCGGCATCGGCATCGCCGAATTCTGCCACCGCCGCGTGATCGACCAGATGAACTACGAGATCACGAAGATCAACTGCGTGACCGGCGGGCATCCCAGCGGCGCCATGCATCCGACGCACTATGACACCGACCGCGAAATCCTGGAAAACGCCTTGAGCACGATCGGCCTGGTCGCCCCGCCGGACGCCCGCGTGATGCGGATCCGCAACACGCTGCAGTTGGCTGAGCTGGAATGCTCGGTCGCCTATCTCGACGAGGCCCGCGCCCACGAGCGCCTCGAGATTCTCAGCGACCCGTACGACATGCCGCTGGGCGCCGACGGCAACCTCGAACCGTTCGAATTCGACGCCGTCGGTGTGTGACGGGCTGGCCGTGGGTGCGTGACGGGTTGTCTGGCGCCGGGCCCGTTCAGCGCCGCCGCCTTCGCATCACCAGTGCCAGCGCTCCGAGCGCAAACAACGCCCCGGTCGTCGGCTCGGGAAGATCCGACTGCGTACGGTTGGGATTGCTGCCCCAGATGAGATAATCGAGGCCGTCGGCGTACTGAGCGGAATCTAGCTCGCCGTAGATTTCATCTAAATCATCAATGTGGTCCGGCGTGAGAGCATACACTGAGACGCCGTCGAAGACGCCGCCGCCGGTGAATCCACCATTCGAGCCGCCTTCCGGCGTCGGTGCCGTCGATACTTCGTCGTCGTCTTTCAGCAAGTCCGCCAGCTCGATTGGCTGTCGGGTGACGATCTTCTCGAAGAGCGTGTCCAGCGGTTCGCTGCCACGGCCGTTCTCGGCCCCCGCCCCCACGACGGCGATCGCGGCAACAACAGCGAGTAGGCGGCCGCGCGGCGCGCAGCATCGACGTGCGATGTCCATAGAATTCCCCTTCCCGATTCAGTTCCGCCCGATTCAGTTCCGAATGTGACCGTGGCTCGCGAAGCGGTTCCGCGTGCGAGTTGGCCTCGACCGCTGGAGCCAGCGCTGCGTCAGATGTGCCGACCGCTCGGCGTGTGCCTCTTCTGCATGTGGAACTCTGTCGCCAGCTCTTCGCAGCCACGGCTGCCTGTTTGCCTCTGCATGCCCCAATGCCAATGAATGCCAGATGGCCTCATCGTGCCCCTGATGATAACACCGCGAATCCGCCGGCAACAAGCATCCGCCCACTGGGTTTTTGGGATGACTTGGCGCTACGGACTGGGCACAGCAGCGTCGTCCTTTTCAGGTGCCGCTGCCTTCTCAACCGTGGGTACCGCCGGCGTGAACGAAACGTTCCAATCCGGGGGCGCCTGATCGTCGTCTGTCTTGTCCTTGGCCGCCGCTTCGGCGGGTTTGTTTTCCCGCGTATCAACCAGCCGCAGTGTGCCGTCCGCTTCGGCGACGTACGTGTTGAGCCGATCGTCGACCTGTTCACCGACGGGTGTGCCGGCAGGGAACGTCAACGTAAACACGTCGTCGTCCACGGCGCCGTTGATAGTCAGTCGCTCGACCTTGGCTGTCCACTTCGTCTCGGCCAACGCCTCGGTCCACGTCCAACCCGAAACGTTCCACTGCCCACCGCCATTCTGTTCGTATTCGATTGCGTAGTCGGCATACACCCTGCCGTCGAACTCGACGGTCAGGCCAATGGGCAAGTAGTCCCGCGCGCGATCGGCGAGAATGCGCAGCGTTTGCATGAGCGGGCCCGCTGTGTTGGAAACGCTGAACTCCGCGCAGTCGTGCCCGTTGTGTACGACGTGTTCCCGTACTAGTGTCAGTTGTGCGACGTCGAAGCCATATTGCGCGACCGCCTGGTACGGTGATACCGCGATGGCGAGTGGCCGGAGGTTGGCATCGTCAAACAAATTGTTCGCCGGCGCGTCACTGTGCTGGATCATGCCAGCCATTGTGATCGGGTGGGTGACACCGGCTCGTGTCTCCGAGCCGCCTCCCAGCAGCCGGGTTTCATGGCCGTCAAATACTTCGACCGATTCGAAACCAACGCGATCGGGCGATCCGCTCAGCCAGTCTTCGCCTTTGATTGTCTTCAGAAACTTCGGCCCGGAGCGAACCAGCGTGACGGTGCGCCGGTTGAGCCCGCGCGCCGGCGGCGTCTCTACCTCGGCGTCGTTGCCCACGCCATCGGCAAAGTTGTTCACGTCGATTTTGCACTCGACCGCTTGCACCGGCGGTCGCGACTGCCAACTGGTCAGAATCATGTCAACCAGTTCTTCGTCAGTGGTAGGACGATAAATCGTAAAGTCGTTTTCGTCAAAGGTATCAATTGTCGGACGTTCCAAGTTTGGAATTGGATTGTCGATCGTGTAGTCTTCCGGCTCAAACGGAAAGTAAAAAACCAGTTCCGATTTGCTGATCAGTGGTACGCCAATCTGTGGCTTCTGTTCGTGGGGAGGATCGACGTGTGCGCTTTTGGGCTCCTTGTGGAATTCCGCGGCGGGAATGTGGAACGTCGGCAACTGGACCGGCCCACCGGTTAGCTTCACCTTGAAGTGACCCTCTTTGAGTGGCGCGGCGTCGAGCCAGCCGGTGCGCTCGTGCCAAACGCGGAACCTCGCCACACCGGCAGGCAGCCGCTCAATCTCGAACGTGCCGTCGGTCCCCGTCACACCAACATACGGACTGTTCCGCGGTAGTACGTAGGCGCGGCACCAAGGATGAATGTTGCAGGCCAGCGGAACGGGCGTGCTCTGTTGACGCGTCAGCGGTAGTTCGTGATCGTGTGTGGGCGGAAGCAGAGGACTCTGAGCTTTGCCTTCGGGCGGCGGAAAGTTGACAGCGTGAGCGATTGGGTCCTGGTTCCTGAACACCAACTTTTGCTCACCCACCCAAACAGACGCGACGCGTGGAACGAACCGACCGTCCTTCGCCAACAGCACTACTTCGTCTGGCACATTCGCGGCCAATGCCGGGTGAATCTTGAGCAGTTCGCGCGAATCGCCGTTT
>JAGQPT010000476.1 GCA_020426575.1 Planctomycetales bacterium | reverse complement strand
GCGCTGATGATGCCCGCGCTGACGGTCGATTCCAGCCCGAAGGGATTCCCGATGGCCAATACCCAGTCGCCGATCTGCATGGCGTCGGAATCGCCCAGCTTCGCCGCTGGCAGTGTGCCGGCCCCGTCGATCCGCACGATCGCCAGGTCGGTCCGCGGGTCGGTCTTCACATCGGTCGTTTCGAAGGTGCGGCCGTCCGGCAGCGAGATCTCGATCTTCACGTCCGCATCGCCGTCACCGACGACGTGGTTGTTCGTCAGAATCACTCCCGAGGGATCGATGATCACGCCAGAACCGAGGCCGTCCTGCTCGGGCTCTTGTCGCCGCTTGAGCATATCGCCCAGTTCTCCGCCAAAGAAGTTTTCAAACGGCGTACCTTCGAAAGGGTTGCGTGCGTCGCCCGAGGGCTCGACCTGCCGTGCTTTGGCATGCGTGCGGATGGTGACCACCGTCGGCAACACGGCTTCGGAGGCCTTACGGAAGGCCTGGGAAAGTTCCTCGGCGTGGCGAACGGCTTCCTGGGCCACCGCCATAGCGGAAGATATATGCACCAACATCCCCGCACACAACACGCACGCTGGCAATCGGCGGTAGATTCGCGAACGGGAAAAACGCGACATGTTCAGCTCCTCTGCGGACACGCAATTCCTTGCAGCGGGGTGCAGTCTCCGGAGTGCCCGATCTCGTCGGCGACCACTGACGATCCCCACCATCTTTCCGAAAGTGTTCCTTATTTCCCCTGCAGACGTCAACCTGACTACGACCGGCCGCCCGATTCGGTTCGGCCGGCACGCCAGTTGCAGCATCATTAGGCATGGCCCGGGCGTGCAGTTCCGCCGCAGCCCGAGGGTCACACCAACGGTGAGTACATCCCCAGGAGGACTTGCCATGGCCGCCGTCTTTCCCCCAAGCATGGGGCTGCAGAGCGAGCCCGACCTGACGAAGCTGGCGGCGCAGCATCGCCTCGACGAGTGGCTCCGCTCGCCCAAGATCGCTCGACGCATTCAGTCAAAGATCGACCGTGGCGAGATCAAGGAGTTGGTCGGTCCGTTTATCACGATTTCCCGCGAAGCCGGCGCCGGGGCCGGCGTGATTGCCGAACGCCTCGCCGAACGACTCGGCTGGGACGTGCTTGATCGCCAGGTACTCAGTTACATGGCCGACCACTTCGATCGGCCGCAGCACATGCTCCACGTCGTCGACGAAACGGCCGCCCACTGGATCCACGACGTGCTGCGCTGCTGGTTCGATCCCAAACGCGTGACGCACCAAAAATACGTCACCAACCTCGGCAAGTTCGTCACCCTGGCGGGTTGCCACGGCAAGGTTATCTTCGTGGGCCGCGGCGCCCAGTTCATCCTTCCCGCCGGACGCGGTGTCACCATCCGTGCGGTCGCGTCCCGGGCGTTTCGCGTGGCCGAAATGGCCCAGCGACATGATGTGCCACGTGCGGCGGCCGAAAAGCTGGTCGACGAGATTGACAAGGGACGCCGTGACTTCATCCGGCGGCATTTCCATCGCGATCCCGACGATCCCCATCTCTACGACCTCGTCGTCAACACCGAGACATTGGGGGTCGACACGACCGTCGACTTGATCGAAAAGGTGTGCCGTGAGCGCTACGGCCCATAAGTGTGCGCTCCAACCTCACGCTCGCCAGGACCGCGATGCCGAACGGGCCGGGGTAATGACGCGGCGCCCGCCGCGCTGTGACAATTTGGCACAGTGGCGAGCCGCGGCGCCGCACCGTTGGCTTGACGCGCCGACCGCCCAGCACCGAGAATCGCCGACGATGCGGCGGGGGTGTCACCTCCCCGGGTGGCGCCACCGCCGCGTGTCGACTTTCCGCCGTGCCTCGTGTTGGTCAGGAATTGTTCATGAGTGGTCCCAACGGATCGTGGGACGCGATCGTCGTGGGTGGCGGCGTCGCGGGCCTCAGCACTGCCATGCAGCTGGGCATTCGCGGTCGGCGCACACTCGTGCTCGAACGCGAACGCCTCGGCAACGGGTCGACGGGTCGCGCTGCCGGACTCGTCGGCCAACTGCGTTCGAGCCGCGC
>JAGQPT010000475.1 GCA_020426575.1 Planctomycetales bacterium | reverse complement strand
GTGGCGAAAGCGTCTCCCTGCCGCCGGGTCGCTACGAGGTCACTTACACCCGCGGCCCCGAGTACCGCATCCTCACCCGCAACATCATCGTCCCCGAGGGCTCGTCGCACCACGAGTCGTTCCAGTTGGAACGCTGGATCCACCTGGCCGATCTCGGCTGGTTCTCAGGCGATCACCACGTGCACGCCGCCGGCTGCCATCACTATGAGTCGCCGACCGAGGGCGTCGAGCCGGTCGATATGATGCGGCACATCCTCGGCGAAGACCTCAACGTCGGCTGTGTGCTCAGCTGGGGCCCCTGCTGGTATTACCAGAAGCAGTTCTTCAACGGCCAGGTCAACGACCTCTCGACCGACGACTACCTGATGCGCTACGACGTCGAGGTCTCCGGCTTTCCCAGCTCGCACGCTGGCCACCTCAGCCTGATCCGGCTCAACGAAGACGACTATCCCGGCACCGAATTCATCGAAGAATGGCCCAGTTGGGACCTGCCCGTGCTGCAATGGGCCAAGGAGCAAGGCGCCGTCGTCGGCTTCTCCCACAGCGGTTGGGGCCTGGCCGTCGATGCCGACTCGCTGCCGACGTACGAGATGCCCCCGTTCGACGGCATCGGCGCCAACGAATACATCGTCGACGTCACCCACGACGCCTGCCACTTCATCTCGACCGTCGACACGCCCGCCATCTGGGAACTCAACATCTGGTACCACACACTCAGCTGCGGCTACGATTGTCGCATCAGCGGCGAGACCGACTTCCCCTGCATCTACGGCGAACGCGTCGGGCTCGGGCGTTCCTATGTGAAAATGCCCGAAGACTCCCAGGTGCCGCTCGACTATGACGTTTGGGCCGACGGCATCCGCGACGGTCGCTGCTACGTCTCCGATGGGCTCAGCCACCTGATCGACTTCACCGTGGGCGGCCTCGAAGTCGGTCAACCCGGCGCCGATGGCCGCCCCAGCGTCTTGGCCGCCAAGAGCGGCGAGAAGCTCACGATCACAGCCGACGTTGCCGGGCTGCTAGAACCTGAACCGAACGAAGCAATCCGCGAGCGCCGCGGCGATCAACAACCGTATTGGCACATCGAGCGCGCCCGAGTCGGCGACAGCCGCCAGGTGCCGGTCGAACTCGTCGTCAACGGCGAGGCGGTCGAGAAGAAACTCATCGACGCCGACGGCCACGTCGAAACGGTGACGTTCGAGTACACGCCGGAGCGCTCGAGCTGGATCGCCCTGAGGATTTTCCCCAGTGCGCACACGAACCCGATCTTTGTCGAGGTCGACGGCCAACCGATCCGGGCGAGCAAGCGCAGCGCCCAGTGGTGCATCGACGCGGTCGAGACCTGCTGGAACCAGAAGGAAAGCCGCATCCGCGAGTCGGAAAAAGCCGCCGCCCGCGCCGCCTACGACCACGCCAAAGCGGCCTACGAAAAAGTCCTCACCGAGGCGCACGATGATCGGTGAGACAGGGAAGCATGCAATGGAGGTGGACCAGACAGATAGCTACATCGACTGCGCACGTCCGCTACGCGGGATAAATATACGCCGCGTCGATTGTCTTCCCACCGAGAGTACGACCACCGAAGTTAATGGGAATGTTCGCAGGAGTCTTTCGCCGCAGTTCCAATGCGTCTACGGCTACCGGATCGTCAGTGCGGATCAACCTGATGCTCGTTTCCAAAACCCACGATCGAACGTTGTCAGAGATTGCGGCATGAAGGCGGCGATAAGCCGTGGTCTTTCCATCATCGTCAACGTCCGTCGAAGCGATGTAGAAGATCCAACGTTCTTCAATGCTAACATGCAGCCACGCGGCGACCGTGACGTCGAAACCACCTTCCCGCAATTCATTGAGCAGCAGCTGGCCACTCTCTTTGAGATCTATCACCAGCGATTCTGTAGCCATCTCATCACTCCGTCGGGGTCATGTCCGATTGCCGCGTAAAGGTCTTTGGCTTCAGTCTCGGTTATCTGGCTATTGTACCGACTGCTCTCCGTCCACTCGGACACAACTCCCCAGTAGCCGCCAAAGTCGGCATTGTTGGCGATCTCGTCCTTGAGGTCGCCTTCGAACCCGGTTCGCTCTATCAGCACGTCAAGATTGTGCGTCCAACATTTGTTCTGATAGCCGGGTTCCTTGAAAATGACCTCTGCATTCGCTTGAACGTAGCGCACGATGCACGATTTCAAGGCGCACTCGACAGCGTAGCCGGCCAAATAATACGCCGCCTGCCAACGTCCGTTGTCGAGCAAGATCTCGGCGTCCTGCAGGCGATCCGTCGCAAGCTGCTGCCATTCGTTCCTTTTCATCAAGCCCTCTTCGGAACAGCGGTGGTGCCGGCCGCGGTGCTCAATGTAACCCTGGCACCACCGCACCGCAATCAACGCCACAAGCTAGGACGGTCTGCGATGAGGGCTCTGTCGGTTTCACTCCACCGACCCGATCTCCGGTCGCGGCGGGCCGTTGTACGCTTCCGCGCCGGCCGGTTTCTCGGCACTCGGCGGTACGGTCAGTAGCGCCACGTCCGTCGTTGTCGGTGCTGCGATCATGCCGTAGTAGCGCCCCATCCAATAGTCTTCCAACCAGCCGGCCGGCGGCGTGATCGTGCGACTGCCGTTGCCGCCGTCGTAGAAGATCGACGATCGGCTCCCCCAGCCGCAACTCAGTTCGCGCGGTGAGATCGCCCGTGTACCGCCGGCATAAGGCGTGTAGCCCGGCTCGGCGGCCAGGTCGGCGCGGTGCGAATTTCGATAACTGTGCGACACCGTGTCGAGCGACCACTCGCGCAAGTGTTTCACCGCCGCGGCCGCCTCACAGTCGTTGCCGGTCAGTCCGCCGTAAATGAAGTTAAAGAACGGCACCTTCTGCATCCGCAACACTTCCCAGTGCCGCGCCAGCGCCCGCAGGTAGATCGAACGCAATTCCGGATCGTCGCAATACGTGAGCAGCGGGTGCATCACCCGAAACGCCAGTTCGTCGTCCCAGGTCACGACGTTCTCGGGCGGAAACGTGAGCTTCTCGCGCACCGTGTACGTGTGGTAGCGCCACTCGAGCAATTGTGCCAGTCCTTGGCGGAACAGCGGGTCGCCCGACAGCGCGGCGGCGGTCCACATATACGCCTGCGCCTCCATGCCGTTGAGCCCCCGGGACTCGAAGCCATACGGCGTGAGCAGATAATCCGGATCCCAGCGCCCCCAGCGCGTCGGCTGGCCGTCCATGTCGCGGAGTACCCAACCGTTTTCGACGATGTGCCGGGCGATGCGCTCCAGGTGCCCGGCCGCCAACTGCTTCTCGTCCCCCTGGGCCACCAGGTCGTGGAACAGCGCCATCGCGTAGAAATGGCCGTTCACCTCGTCGCTCGACGTGTCGCCCTTCCAGGTCCAGAGGCCGTCGTCGGTCTCGTACCACTTAGCCGGCAATCCGCCGCTCCCCTGCGTGGCCAACTTGCCCTGGTCGACGTTGTTGGCCCAAATCGATCGGGCAAAGAACCCGTCGCTGCCGGTGATCCGCTGGAGCCAAATCATCGCTTCGGCGGCGTCGACGGCTTCGCGGCGCGCCGACTCGTCGCCGGTCGCGGCGTACTTGAAACACATCGCCGCCAGGTAGTGGGCCGTGTGGCCACCGTCGTTGTCGCTGATCTCGCGCAGCCACTGCTTGTTCTCACCGTCCCAATACAACTGGTGCACAAAGCCGAGCCGCTGGTGGCCCCGCGCGGCAAGGTCGCGCTCGAAGAACGCGGCCTTCTTCCGCAGGGTGTACGGCTCGTAACGAATCACGCCGATGCCGCCGTCGGTGGCGATGTAAACTGCGTGGCCGTCGACGGCGATGTCGTTGACCCGACCGCTGGGCAGCCAGTGATCGGCACCGAAAAAGTGAAACTCACCGTCCACCTGGCGGATCGCCCCGGCGGTCGTGCCGATCCAGAGATCGCGGTCGAAGCCGGCGGCCAGGCAGGTCGTGTCTTCATAGGGCAGGCGGGCGTCGCCGTCGAGCATCGTTAGCGCCGCGCCGCGCAACTCGGCAACGCCGGCCCCGGTGGCAATGCACAGCCGACTCCCCAGCGACAGCATGTCACGGTGTTCGCGCGACGGCATCATCCCCCAGTCGACCGGCTCGGTCTGAAACACGGCGCCATCCAGCAGCGCGATCCCACCGGGCCGCAACACGTAGAGCGTGCCGCAGTACGAGGCGATCCGCTCGATCGGCGCCAGCTCGACCGGGTCGGCCAACACCTGCGTGCCGTCGGCCATCACCACCGTCGAGTCGCTCGACAGCCAACCGGTCACGGGCTTGACGTTCACCAACTCGCCGTCGTCATAGCGAAAAACGTCGTCGGCCGTCGCGGCATAGACCGCCCCATTGTACAGACAGAGGTCAACGACGGCGCCGTCATACACGCGCTCAATGTCGATGTCGCCGGACACGTAACGGTACAGTGCGTCGTCGCTCACCCCCCATAGCGCACCGTCCAGGACCTCGAGCCGCTTGATCCCGGTCGGCGCGCCGTCGACCTCGGCGACGTCGCCGTCACCGCTGATCGTG
>JAGQPT010000474.1 GCA_020426575.1 Planctomycetales bacterium | reverse complement strand
GACCCCAGAGTCGCGCAACTGGTTTTTCCGGGCGTTCAATAAGTCGTTTGACGCCACGACGAGCGTCTATTCGCGCGTGATCGGCGCCATGGTGCGCCGCGTGGCAATTGTGATGATCGTGTTTGCCGGGCTCGTCGTGCTCACCGGCTGGAGCTTCGGCCGCATCCCCACCGGTTTTCTTCCCACCGAAGATCAGGGTTACGCGTTCGCCAACATCCAGCTCCCCGACGCCGCCTCGCTGCAGCGCACTAAAGAAGTTCTTTTGCAGGTCGACGAGATCATGCGAAACACCGAAGGCGTTGCCGATTGGGTTTCGATCGGGGGTTTCTCGATTCTCAGCAATACAAACGGCTCGAACCTGGGGCTCGTCGCCATCGTCTTCGAGCCCTGGGAGGAACGCCAGACGCCGAACCTTTCCCAGCAGGCCATTCTCGCCAAAGTCCGTCGCGAGTTCTATAAGATCCAACAGGCGATTGTGTTCGCCTTTGTGCCCCCGGCCATCGACGGGCTCGGCAGCGCCGGCGGCTTCCAGATGCAGATCCAGGATCGCGCCGGCGCGGGGCTCGCCGTTCTGCAGGGCCAGGCCGACCAATTGATCGCCGACGGCAGCGAACAACCCTCGTTGACCGCGCTCAACACGACGTTCCGCGCCAGCGTGCCACAGATCTACGCCGACGTCGACCGCACCAAGGTCAAAACGCTCAACATCCCCCTCAGCACGGTCTTCAACACCCTGCAGGCTTCGCTTGGTTCGGCGTACGTAAACGATTTCAACGAGTTCGGCCGCACCTGGCAGGTCCGCGTGCAGGCCGACAGTCAATTCCGCGTCGAACCCGAAGACATCCGTCGTCTGGAAGTCCGCAACGCCGCTGGTGACATGATTCCGATCGGCACCTTCACCGACGTCGAGGAGACGCTGGGCCCTCAAGTGATCCAGCGTTATAACCTCTATCCGTCGGCACAGATCAACGGTTCACCCGCGCCGGGTTACAGCTCGGGCCAGGCACTCGCGACGATGGAACAGCTGGCTCTCCAGGAAGACATCCAATACGAGTGGACCGGCATGAGCTACCAGGAGAAGCAGGTCGGCAACGAGCAATATGTGATCTTCGCCCTGGCCGTCGTGTTTGTCTTCTTGGTGTTGGCGGCCCAGTATGAAAGCTGGACAAGTCCGGCCGCCGTGATCGCCGTCGTGCCGCTCGCCGCGTTGGGGGTGATCATCGCCTTGCTGGTGCGCGGCGCCGACAACAATGTCTACACTCAGATCGGTATCGTGCTGCTCGTTGCGCTGGCCAGCAAAAACGCGATCCTGATCGTCGAGTTTGCCCGTGAAAGCCGCGCCGCCGGCAATTCGATTGTCGAAGCCGCCGCAGCGGCTGCCCAGTTGCGTTTCCGCGCGATCCTCATGACGGCCTTCTCGTCGATCCTCGGCTTCATGCCATTGTTGGTCTCGGCCGGTGCCGGCGCCGCCAGCCGCCAGGCGGTTGGCAACGCCGTAGTGGGGGGCATGATCGCCGCTACGTTCTTCGCCCTGTTATTCGTCCCCACGTTCTTCGTCGTCTTCCAACGTCTCAGCGAGATCCGCCAGAAATCGTGACGGCGTGACGTCCAGGGCGCCCGGGCAAATATCACTTGCCCGTCAAAAAGCGGATGCACACCGGGCGAGGCGCCTTGATCTCCGAGCCGGTTGGCGTCAGTTGGCCCGTCGACGCGTCAATCTTGAATGCCACGACGTTGCCCGAGTCCTGGTTCGCGGCAATCAAGTAGCGTCCCGTAGGGTCAATGTTGAAGTTCCGCGGAATGGCACCGCGGGTCGACTCATGGCCGATCGGTGTGAGCCGGCCGGTTGCTTCGTCGATCGAGAAAATCGCGATCGTGTCGTGGCCCCGATTCGAAACATACAAAAACCGCCCGTTCGGGTGCACGCGGACTTCGGCCGTGCTGTTGCCCGGATCGTCCGGTTCGCCTTCGGGCAGGGTCGTGATCGTCTGGATCGGCGTGAGCGTGCCGTGCCGATCATCCCACTCAAACGCCGTCACCGTCAGTGTGATCTCGTTGTTCGTGTAGCCGAATCGGCCGTTGGGATGGAAGGCGAAATGCCGTGGTCCTCCCCCGGCGGGCACGGAAACGGACGGCGGATCGTTCGGCACGAGTGTGTGCGCCCGGGGATTGAATCGGTATACAAACACCTTGTCGAGCCCCAGGTCGGCGACGAGCGCAAAGTGGTTCGTCGGATCGCAGTTGATCGAGTGGGCGTGGGGCCCTTCCTGCCGCGTCGGGTTGACGCTCGAACCTTCGTGCTGAATGAACGTCGTCGCCTCGCTCAGCTCGCCATCTTTGTTAATCGGCAAGCAGGCCACGCTGCCGCCGCCGTAGTTGGCAACCAGCACATTCGTGCCCGTTGCGTCCACGACCAGGTGGCACGGTCCGCCACCTCCCGACGACTGTTGATTGATGAGCGTCAACTCGCCGGTGTGGTCATCGATGGAAAACCCGCTGACGCCGCCAGTCTTCTTGCCGTCCATCACGTCAACTTCGCCGACGGCGTACAACATCTTTTCACTGGGGTGGATCGCCAGGAACGACGGATTCACCGCCGCAGCGGCCAGCTTCGGCTCGGCCAACTGTCCCGTGGCCAGGTCGAGTTCCGAGACGTAAATCCCTTCGTCGTCACCGCTCGTGTATGTGCCGATGTACATGCGGAGTTTAGCGTCGGCGGGAATGTCATCGGCGGCAGCGCGGCCGTACTGTGTCGTCATCATGGCAATCGCAATGAGCAAGAGTGAACGGAACATGTGCGGGTTCCTCGCAAACGGCAGGGGATGCAGGGCAGGGGGGCCATCTCGTCTTGCCCCGTAGTTTAGCCCCGCGAGGCGCTGCTGGCGACGGTTGGGCCGAAAGAAAATCGACGCCTCAGCGGCGAAACTGCTATGCTACCGGGCGTTATCGTCAGCGTCCCGACCCCGTGATCGCCCCTTCAGGAAGTCTGCGATGAAATCCCTCACCCGCCACCTCACCTTCAACGTTCCCGCGCGGATGGATTTCCTCAACATCACGGGTGAAGTCGAGCAGGCAGTCGAGGAAAGCGGTGTCGCCGAGGGGCTGGTGCTCGTCAACGCCATGCACATCACCGCCAGCGTGTTCATCAACGACGACGAACCCGGCCTCAAGGCGGACTACAAAAAGTGGCTCGAGGAGTTGGCACCGTTCGACCCCTCGCCGGAGCGCTACCGCCACAACCGCACCGGCGAAGACAACGCTGACGCCCATCACAAACGCCAGATCATGGGCCGCGAGGTTGTCGTCGCCATCACCCGGGGCAAACTCGACTTCGGTCCATGGGAGCAAATCTTCTACGGCGAGTTCGACGGCCGCCGCCCCAAGCGCGTGCTCGTCAAGGTGATCGGCGAGTAGCCCGCTCGTCGCAAGTGCCGCGACGTACACCGCGCCGCCACCACAACGCGCATGAGGAAACGACGTCGCGCGGCCGCAACTCTACCGCGTCGGTGACTTGCGCCGCTTCTTCTTGCGGCGTCGCCCACGGCCCGCACGCGCGGTGACGACCGACGGCACAGGCTCCCCTTCACCGCCGGCGCTGCGTCGTGGCAGAAAGGGCCGAAACATGTTGCCGATCACCGAATAGTCCGACGCCACGGTGTCGGTCCCCGTCGGCGGCAATACTTTGCGATCCGGCGCGATGTACGTGCCGAAGATCATATCGTAAACGGTCAGGAACTGCGCGAAGTTGCAGTGATGATGTTCCTTGAGCCGCGAATGATGGACCCGATGGACGCCCGGATTGCAGACGACGTCCGCCATTCGCGGTAGATGCCAGCGCACGTTAGCGTGCGTCGCCATCTCCCAGAGCTGCCCGATGATCGCCGTCCAATACAGTGCCGCGATGTCCACACCCACGACGAGTACCGTCGGCAACATCACCAGGCATTGCTGCACGGGCTTTTCCAACCAGTGCGTCCGCAAACTCGTCGTGATGTTCAATTCGGTATCGGAGTGGTGCAGTTCGTGGATCCGCCAAAGCAGCGACCAGCGGTGTTGCGCGCGATGATACCAATAGTAAAAGAAGTCAAATACCACCAGATAAATAACGGCGATCAGAATCGGATAGTCGTGCTGCTGCACGTATTTCTGCAAGTTCGGCAGCACGCGCAGCAACTGGTTCAACAGCAACGTTCCCACGCCCAAATAGATCAACGTGTAGGTGAAGTTGCGAAAGCGCCCCGCCCAACTGTGGCCTTTCTCCGCCGGCAGGAACCATTCGACGATTCCCATCACCACGTACATGCCGATCATCGCCGCGGCCAGCGCCGGCGTGAGGCCGAACATTCTCAGATACATGCGAGGCAGCTATACGTACGGCGTGTGGTCATGAAGCGTAGTGAACCATCGGATCGCCCCGGCGAATCAACCGCCGTTGCTAGGCCCCCCGACAACACGTCCCCCCAGGGACGAGCCCGGTGGATCCACCGACCCATGGTATCAATTCTCCCCAACGGCGGGACCGCACGCAATTCTCCTCCCCCGGCGAATGTCCCGATCGTTGGTGCCCCGCGCCGGACAACCGTCACCGCCCCCCCGCCGCCCCAGCGCACCGCGCCGCCGCCGTCCGCTCCGCATCTTCAAGTCCATCGGGTAAACTAGTGACGACCCGCACGAATCCACTTGGCCATTCGCACTTAGACTGTCGGCGACGCACCATGTTTTCAGAGCTTTCCCACGTCGAACTCTCCCTGATCGCACTGGCGCTGCTCGCGCTCGAATTGTTTGGCTTCCTTTGCGCGGCTCACGCGGTGCTGCGGGCCCGCACGTCGCAGGGGGCCATCGCCTGGGGACTTTTCCTGATCACGCTCCCACATATCGCCGTGCCGTTCTACCTCGTGCTGGGGCGCAGTCGTTTCCAGGGCTACATCACCGCCCGACGTGAAGGGGACCACCAACTCGACAAGATAGTCGATGCCGCAGGCCAGAAAGCGCTCGAAGCTGGGCTGCTCAAGACGTCCGCCCACCCTCAACACGCCGCCCTGGAAGCCCTGGCGATGATGCGCTTTTCCCACGGCAATAAGCTCGGTCTGCTTGTCGATGGCGATGCGACGTTTTCGGCCATCTTTGCCGCCATCGACGAAGCGCGTGAGTATCTCATCATCCAATTCTTCATCGTGCACGACGATCAGCTCGGCCGTGCCCTCAAAGATCGGCTGCTCGCGGCCGCCAAACGCGGCGTAAAGATCTTCTTTCTTTACGACGAGATCGGCAGCCACTCTCTCCCCAAGGAATACACACGCCAGCTTGCCGCAGCGGGCATCGACGTGCGTCCTTTCCACTCCACGCGGGGCTGGACGAACCGCTTTCAACTCAACTTCCGCAACCACCGCAAGATCGTGATTGTCGACGGCAAGAAGGCGTACGTCGGCGGTCTCAACGTCGGTGATGAATACATGGGTCGCAGCAAAAAATTCGGCCACTGGCGCGATACGCACCTCGAAATCAACGGCCCGGCCGTGCACGCCGTGCAACTTGCCTTCCTGGAAGATTGGCACTGGGCTTCCGGCAGCGTGCCCACGCTCGACTGGAACCCTCGTGCCGCCCACGACGGCAATAGCTCAGTGCTCGTCCTCCCCTCCGGACCGGCCGATGACCTCGAGACCTGCGGACTCTTCTTCATGCACGCGATCACCATTGCCCGCAGCCGGCTCTGGATCGCCAGCCCCTATTTCGTGCCTGACATCCACGTGCTTTCGGCGCTGCAACTGGCGGCGCTGCGCGGGGTCGATGTGCGGGTGATCCTGCCCCGCAAGCCGGACCACCTGCTCGTCTACCTTTCGTCGTTCTCGTTTCTCGGCGACGCCGAACGGACCGGCATGAAGGTCTACCGTTACCAAGACGGATTCATGCACCAAAAGACGATGGTGGTCGACGACTGTCTGGCTTCGGTGGGAACCGCCAACCTCGACAACCGCTCGTTCCGACTCAATTTCGAAATCACGGCGATCACGGACGATCCGGCCTTCGTCGGTGAGCTAGCCGAGATGTTCGAGCACGACTTTACCCGATGCGAGCAGGTCGGATCGGAAGACTTTACGGATCGGTCCATCTGGTTCAAACTGGGTGTGCGTCTCTCCCGTCTGATGTCGCCGATCCAATGAGACCTGAACCTCCCACCTCCGCGGCGCGTCATTCCGTCGGGAAACGCCCAACACTTGCCAGACCCCGGCCCGGCACAGTAAGCTCAAGGACGTTCAATACGGTTGCCGGCCTCGGCAGGACGTCGTTCGATGTGTTCCACGCCGTCGGACAAATACGACGCCAAAAAACTGCGGGTGTAGCTCAATTGGCAGAGCACTAGCCTTCCAAACTAGTTTGACGCTACATGCAGCGGCGATCTATTTATTGCAAATCGTTTTATATAAAGAGATTACGCCATAAAATTGGAATCTGGGCAGGGTCGACAATTCGTCCTTTGTAGTGCTAGATCGACCCCTTTTGTAGTGCAAACGAATTTCGAACTTGGGAAGAAGTAAGCGCCGGGACAGTTTGGTCGTCAAAGCTCTCCCGGCGCGGTTCGCCTGGCTCAGATGAACTCCACGAGATCGGGGTGCACCAACAAAGTCCTGGGTTCCGCTTCGCGGCGTAGCCGCGCTTCCTCCCAGGCTTCTACGTCGCATACTCTGGCATAGCGGATGCGGCCACGCTGCTCGAAGGGGAGTTCACCTGCGTGCATGGCCGCCAATACCGTCTGGCGACGCATCCTCTGTTGCTTCCTAATTTGCTCGACCGTAAGCCAGCGGATCGGCGGCATCTGCCGACCCACTCGTTGCAATTAACCCTCCGGTTAGGTTTGCGATAGCCCAGGACTTTCGGACAGTGGCGGGGCGAGATTTCTACGCCGCTAGTGCCGGGGCGTTTTCGGCTTCGAACTGCTCGGGGGTTTTGTAGCCGAGCGACTGGTGGAGTCGCTGGCGATT
>JAGQPT010000473.1 GCA_020426575.1 Planctomycetales bacterium | reverse complement strand
ACCAGGAAGGTTCGAGCCACGCAAAAAGAAGCGACGATTCAAACTCTACGAGTTCCTCTTTAAGCCAAGAAACGAAGCGAAACGTGATATGGTCAAAGGGATTGGGAAAAACTAAGTGCCATTCGTGATGTAGACGTCATCGACAAAACCGCGGTCCGTCCCAAACGTGTGCGCCGCATATGACTGGCCGGAGCAGAAGCGGGAGAAGCTCGTGTTCGAGTTATTCGAGGTATCAACCCAGGTAGCCCCCCCGTTGTTTGACCAACGGTCATAGGCCTGTCGCGCCGACTCGACGAAACCAACACCTCCGGTGGTGTTGCTCGCGATCACGTTTTGGATTGCCACTCGAAGATTGGTGACATTGAGATTGACTTCACTGATAGTGGCGTCGCTTGTTTCATGGTTGATCTGCAGCCGAAGTGTGTCGGGGTCTACGAGCCAGGCACCGATGCCGTCAAACGTTTCGGGCATGGCCCAGTCGAAACCATCATTGACCGGGTTATCACCGACGGAGATCGCCTCGAACGCCATCCAGCCGCCGCGCGGATTGACGCGGAGCGTGCCGCCGTCAAGGGCCAAGGCATTCGCGGTGAGGACGACGGTCACTGCAGTGCAGGCAATCATTACCGTGCCCGTCGCGACAAGACGCCGTCGTGGTGAGGTGGGACGTGTGCTTGATTCAAGGATCATAAGTGTGCACCAGCAAGGGCGCGAACACCTAACCGGCGGGTCAAATGCTCAGCAAAAGCTGTCCAGCGCAATGCCGACCATGGGCCAATGCGCCGAACGCCGATCGTGACTCTGCGGCAAAGATGGTCCGCGTGATTAGGGTGAATTGTTCCGATTCGAGACGTAACCCGCCCCCCGTATTGAGCTAGCGTAACTACAGCGACGGGCAGGTCAAACGTTTTCTCCGACCGAATGTCCCTTTTTGTACACGCTGGTGGTAGACGTTTGAACCGCAACGGGCGGCCCAAGTCGATGGGTAGCGCCTCCTCCCCGAGACCATTCGAAGCGTAGTCACGTCGCTTCTAAGGCGCTTAGCGGTGACCGGCAGGAGAACGATCGGAATGCCGACGAATGAGGAACTGGCAATTCCGGCGCCGTCGGCCGAATCGCCGCCTATAATGTTGGGCGTGCGGCGATGTGAAAAAACCTAATAGTGGTCTGCGCGGTGATTCACTCTCCCAAAGATATCGACAACCCTCAAGAACACGCGGTCCACGACTGGGTGCCGCAGTTCGGACTGCGAGCACTCTTGGGAATGGTGGCCCTGACGAGTGCCGTGTTTGCCATCGCCACCGCACTGGGTCAGGTCTGGGGGGTGGTATTTGCCTGGTTTGTGGTGTTGGCCGCAGCGCACATGACGGCGGCCTACTGGGGCGCCCGACAACGCCAGGCCGAACGCGCTCAGCAATCAACCATTCCGACGGCCCCGCCCGTCCAACATCCGAATGGCTTCACACCCGCACCCGCGCGGCCCAAACGGCAACTGTCCACCAGCGACAGCCCATCTCCGTCGACCGATCAGGGGCGCGAATCGATTCTGCGCCGCGACGATCGGCCCGGTTCGCTTGCAGGCGGCGTTGCTATCGTGGTCGCACTGGCGTCTGGCGTCGCGGTGGCTGTAGTGCTGGCAATCGTCAGTGGTGACAAAGCCGGTGCCAGTGGCGTGATTCTTGGCAGTGTCTCAGCGGCCGTGATTGGCGGGATCGCCTCGTTCGCGGTCACGTCGTTCTTCGAATGCGCGGCCCGCGCATGGGCGGACGCAGTCTCCGCCGACTCGCCCCGACGCGATAAGCAACCCTGAAACCCGGTTGCGAGCGCGTGAAATGACGTGCCGCGCCCGCCGCTGGCGGAGTGTTTCCCGCCGCGGCATCTCTCTGCGCATACTTTGCATTCCATTTATTCTGTTTGACCAGAAAAATTTTGGCACACAGTGAATTTCACTCAACCGCTACTGTCGTCGCGACCGATACAAGTGGCCAACGTGGGTTACTGCGTCTCGATTTATCCAGGCACGGATCTAACCAGGACAGTTGCACGATGTCTGCTCGCATCACCGCTATCGCCGCCCTCACAGTGGCATGTTTGGCTTCGACGACGCTAGCACAGGGCCAACCGGTCCCTAGCCAGTCGGCCCCGCAGACGCGCACCACGCCGTCGCTGATGGGTGGTCTCGAACGGCTGCGTGACACACTGTTCGGAGCGCCCGAGCCGGTGCGACCCCAGTACAGTATGGAGGTCGACCAGCGGGCCGGCAGCGCACTCGGCGGTCAAAGCGATCCGCGGGTCCGCACGGCCCGACGCCTGGAGACGACGGCCAACCGCCCCGCGTCGCTGCAACCGATCCCCCTCGATGACGAGCGTTCGACCCTGACCACGTCGCGGACGGGTATCCGCCGGCCGGTTCCGGTCGAGTCGGCGCGGCGCGTTGCCGAGTCACCTTCCGTCGCTCGATCGCCGAGCAGCGAAGCACCGACGGCCACGGCCGAGGCCGCCGCGGAGAGCCGCCGCCTGGCCGACGGCTCGCGCTACCGCCCATCGTCGGAAGCGTCGAGCGAAGAAGCCGTGGCGCCGCGCAAGCCGCTGTCGTACCGCCAAGGTGGTCCCAGCAGCACGGCGTCGCCGCGCGTGGCGACGAAAACCAGCCCCACGCTGGCCGATGCACCGCCCAAGTCGCGTCTGCGTCACACCGTGGTGGAAGACGCCACGACGGCCAACACCCCGCCTCGGCCACCGCGGATGGCGCGCGGTCAGGTCAATCCGTACGTGAACACCGAGTCCGTCCGCACGGCCCGCGTCGAGCGGCCGTCGACGGTGGACGAAAACGACGCAACCAAGCACACGTCGCCGTCCGCTCAGCCCTCGCCGACACTGGCTGCCAAACGACCACAGGTCGCCGATCTGGCCCGCTCGATCGCCGAATCGTCGAACGAGGGTGGCTCGCACAACAGCGACTCGGCCGCAACCATCGAAGACGTCGCCGCGAGCGGTGACGCCGAGAACGTCGCTGAAGCGAGCGTTGCCTCCTCGCTCGACCAAACGCCGCGTCAGACGCTCGGCGCGGCCAAATCGCGCGACGACGAGATGCTGTTCACGCGGCACACTCCGCAACTGGTCGTCGAGACGGCCGGTCCGCGTCAGATCAACGTCGGACATCGCGCCGTCTACAAGGTTCGGGTAACAAACGAGGGACGCAGCGACGTACAAAACACCGTCGTCAGCGTCGACGTACCCGCTTGGGCCGAGATCGTCGGCGTTGACGCCACCGCCGGCGACACGCGGCTACCCACGTCGAGCATCGACAGCGGCATCAGTTGGACGATCGACCACCTCGACGCGAACAGCGACGAGATGTTAACTCTGGAACTCGTACCTCAAGAGAGTCGCACGTTTGACCTGGCGGTGCGCTACACGGTGTCGCCACCGGCGTCCGAAGCGCTTGTCGAGGTTCAAGAGCCCAAGCTGGCGATGGCAATGTCGGGACCGTCAGAAGTCTTTTACGGTGAGCAGATCGTCTACAAGCTGACGGTCTCGAACCCCGGCAGTGGCGACGCCGAAAACGTTGTCGTACGGCTGTTGCCAGCCGCTGATACCGACACCGCCACGGCACAACACGTGCTGGGGACGATCCCGGCCGGCGAGAGCCGCGTGATGGAGTTGGAACTGAACGCCCGACAAGCGGGCAAGATGATGATCCACGCCGAGAGCACGGCCGACGGCGGTCTCAACGCCGCGGTGCGGGAAGACGTGCTCGTGCGTCGCGCCAAGCTCGACGTCGAAATGCAAGGCCCCGGCTTCCAATACGCCGGCACCGAAGCTACGTATCGCGTTCACGTGACCAATCCCGGCGACGCTACCGCCGAGGACCTCGAAGTCACGGCAACGCTACCTCCCGGAGCAAAATACGTTACCAGCAGTGGCGGCGGTCGTCTCGACGACAAGAAGGCGACGGTTACCTGGACGCTCAGCAGCCTGCAGCCGGGTGCCGACCAAGTGTTCGAACTGACGTGCCAGCCCGGTATGGCCGGTTTGAATCGGCACGAAGTCGTGGCCACCGCCGCCGATGGACTCCGTGACGCGACGATTCTCTCGACCGAGGTCGAGGCGCTCGCTGATCTGGAATTGAACGTGGAAGATCCCAAGGGACCGGTGCCGGTCGGTCAGCCGGCTGAATACGAAATCGTGATCCGCAACCGGGGCGCCGAAGCGGCCTCAGGTGTCGAAGCAGTCGCCTATTTCTCCGAGGGCATCGAACCGATCTCGGTCAGCGGCGCAGGACATGAAATCTTGCCGGGCCAGGTGATCTTCGACGTGCTTCCCACGGTCGCGGCCGGACAGGAAATCACGATGAAGATCAAAGCCCAGGCCAGCATGGCCGGTAATCACAGCTTCCGCGTCGAACTACGCTGCGATTCGCTCGACACGCGCCTGGCCGCTGAAGAAACAACGCGCTACTTTGCCGACGGCCGCAGCCCGCGTAACGACCAGGCGTCGCTCGGTAACGTCGGTGCGGCTCGCCGCGTGCAACTGCAGCCTGTGCCGGCCGACTACGTCGGTGCTGACAGTGGCGTCACCCCGACCGACCACACTAACGTGAAGTGATCGGCCGAGCGGAATCTCAGGACGACGGCTCGAACGAGAAAGGTTGCTCCGCCTGGAAGTTGGCGATGCGAATCGAGAGTTCGCCCGTGAGCAGCCGCGCGAGTCGGTCCCCCACAATCTCGGCCCGCCAACCCTGCATCAACGCCGGCTTGGGCGTGTCGTCGTCGTGGCCGACCTGCCAGGCAATCAGTTCGCGAATATCCGCCGTCGTCGCCACCAGCGACGTCGCCACCTGGGCGTCTCGACACACGCTGGTCAGCGCGGCTCCCAGGTACTGCGTGAGCATGTTCCACTGCGAAGGCTGACGCTCCGATCCGTTGCGGGGAAGTTCCTCGGGCGGCATCGCCAGGGCCCGTTCGATGCACTCGGAAATCGCCCCCAAGTGCGGACGGAGGTCGCCTCGCTCCATGCCACGAATCGCCTTGACGTTGCTAACTCCGGCGCGACGTCGTTTGGCCAGTTCGACGATCAAGTCGTCGCGGAGGATCTTGCGTGGCGGGCAGTCGCGGCGTTCGGCCTCGCTGTCGCGCCACAGCCACAGCTCGCGTACGATCGACAGGCTCGCTGGTGACAGGTTTCCCGAACCGCTGACGCGCCGCCAACGTTTGCGCGTCCGCGAGGCCTCGATGTCCTCCTGCCACGCCTGCATTTCTTCGTCGAGCCATCCGAGGCGGTCGTGCTTGGCCAGCATTCCTTTGAGCTTGTCGTAGATCGTCGTGAGGTGCTCGACGTCGCTGATTGCGTAGTCGAGCTGCCGCTTGGTCAGTGGGCGCTTGCGCCAGTCGGTGCGGGTCTCGCCCTTGGGCACTCGCTTGCCCAACAGGCGTTGGTTCAGGGCGCCATACCCCGCTGGGTAATCGTTGGTGACGAGCCCCGCGGCAAGCTGCACGTCGACAAGTTGGTGTGGCCGCTGGCCAATCGCGTCGAGGCAGAAACAAAGTTCCTCGCGACCGGCGTGTAC
The DNA here is from genome assembly GCA_020426575.1 of Planctomycetales bacterium. Taxonomy (GTDB): domain Bacteria; phylum Planctomycetota; class Planctomycetia; order Pirellulales; family JAEUIK01; genus JAGQPT01. The sequence continues at coordinate 2,407 of JAGQPT010000473.1, read as the reverse complement.
GATGGTCTCATGACCGGGCTCGGCAAGGGCACGCCAGAACGGCGTGACGTCGTCGACCTTGAGGGTGTCGATCACCGCCAGTCGCGAGCCCGCCGCCACCTGAATCAGGCAGAGCTGGGGGCGATAGGTGAACTCCGCCACGAATTCGGTGTCGAAACCGATTTCCGGCGCGTCGGCAAGACTCTGGCAAAACTCCTCGAGTTCGGACTGCGACTCGATGTGAACGTATTTCACGACTGCGACGAGACCTGTCTGGATTGGGCCGGAAGCTCGGGCGCGCCCCGCACGAGAAAATCATAGCCCATCGTGGCGCACAGGGCCACTTCGGATTCTTCGGCCTCACACCGCCGCGATTCTCCCAGATCGGGACATGCGTTCAAAAAAAGATCAGGCTCATCACGATCAGGATCGGCAACAGAATGCCGAAGCTGTACATCATGTAGCCGAAGAACCCGGGCATCTTCACGCCCGATTTTTCCGCCACCGCCTTGACCATGAAGTTGGGGCCGTTGCCAATGTAGGTCATGGCACCCATGAAGACGGCCCCCAGGCTGATTGCCACAAGCCGTGGTTCGGCGACGCGGGCGATCGTCACAAAACCGTCGGACGGCAACGTCTGTGCAGTTCGGAAAAAAACTAGGTAGGTGGGGGCGTTGTCCAACACGCCCGAAAGACTGCCGGTCAGCCAGAAGAACTTGGTCGGCGAGTCGATGCCGAGATTGGGCCCATTGAAATCGAGTATCTGCAGCGCCGGTTGCATACAAATGAAGATACCCAAAAACAGCGCCGCCACCTCGACGATGGCGCCATAGTTGAAGTTGTTCGCCTCGCGCGTGGCCGCCGAACCGCACCACAGCGAAACGCCCACAAGGCCAAGCTGCACGATTTCGCGGAGGTACAGCCAAGGGTGCCACGTCGTCCCCGGCAGCGCCTTGCTCGGGTCGAGCAGGGCGACCGACAGGATCACCCCCAGCAGCAACAGCGCGTTGAGCTTGAAACCGGAGAACCGCAACCGGCGGGTCTGGGTCTCGTCGCGGCTGATGTCGGTCTTCTTCTCAGTCGGATACAGAAAAAAGTGATCCCACAAGAAATACACGACGATCAGGCTGCCGTTGACCACCAGCCAGGGCAAGATCAGGTTCATGGTCCACAAAAACGGCACCCCCTGCAGGTAGCCGAGGAACAACGGCGGATCACCGATCGGCAACAGGCACCCGCCGCAATTACAGACGACGAAGATGAAAAACACGACCGTGTGGCGAACGTGCCGCCGCTCGGCGTTCGTCTCCAACAACGGGCGGATCAACAGCATGGCGGCCCCGGTCGTGCCGATGAAGCTCGCCAACACGCCCCCCACGCCGATAAAGATCGCGTTGGTCAGGGGATGAGCCCGCAAGTCACCTTCGATCCGAATGCCGCCGCTGATTGTGTACAGGCTGAACAGCAGCACAATGAAGGGAATGTATTCGCCAAAGATGGCGTTCTGGAACACGGTCCAGGCGACGTTGAACGAAGCCCCCGACTCGCTGGGGTGCACCAAGCCATGTCCGAGAAAATGCAGTTCGACTGAGTAGGCGTGTATCAGGAAGTAATACACCAGTGTGATCAGGCCCAGCGACGCCGCGACGTAGAACCGATTGAGATTGCTCTCCCACCAGTGCTCGGCGGCAGGCACGAGCGGCAGAATGGCAATCGCCCCCAACAGCGTCACGAACGGCAGCACGGCCCAGAGTGGCGGCGGCGCCTCGGGTTTCTCGGCCAACATATGGTCAGTCGCCGCATGCTCCGCCCCTTCATGTTCGGCCGCTTCATGTTCGGCCGCTTCGTGTCCCGTCGCCTCGTGTTCGGCCCCTTCGTGTTCGGCGACGACTTCGTCGCCATGTTCGACCGCCGCGGCATGTTCATGCGAATTGATCGCACGGGTGGCGTATTGCGGCCATCCCCATAGCGCGGAAAGCGCGTAGGCAACGACCAAAACTACGATGCCGCCTATTACGAAAGCGTTAGCTGGACGCGCCGAAGCCATGGACACCTGATCTGTCGGGTTGAGGGATTGCGGCGGATCGTTCCGAACGGTGTCGTGCATCTCCGTTCCATCCCTGGCAACCGTGCGTTGACTCGCCGGCCATCGGAAACGGTTTGGCAGGAGAATCTCCCGCGGTCCGTCGAGCGCCGAGTCGGGCGGCCGGGGGGACTGAAAGGCACCGTTGGTTTATATCCATTCTTCGTGCCAATAGAAATGGCAACCCGCCCGCAGCGGATACAAACCGTGGCTACATGCCCCGTCGCACGACAACCCGACGGTCGCAAACGAACTGCGGCGGCGGGTGACCTTCCCGAAAAGCATAGGTCCCAGTTCATCGCGACGCCATCCGCAATCGGCAGAACCGCTGCAGACCGCTTCTTT
>JAGQPT010000472.1 GCA_020426575.1 Planctomycetales bacterium | reverse complement strand
CGTCGTCCCTGGTGGCAAGACGTTTCGCTGGCGCGGCAAATACCTGCCCAACATGAACGACCGGGAAACGCTCGAGGTGCACCTGAACGTCTTCGAGAACTTCAATCCTCGGTTGCCGGCCGAGTACGTCCGCTCCAAGTACGTCTTCCTGGCCAACGGTTCGCCGGTGACGCAGATGAAGGTGCTCGACCAGATGACGAGCCCGGTGCTCACCGTGGCTGACACGATGGACCTTTGGATCGAAATCCAGCGCGACGAGTTGACCGAGTTGTTCCGCCGCATCGACGGGCTCGTGCTCAACGACCATGAGGCCAAACTGCTCACCGATGACGAGAATCTGGTGCGGGCCGGCCATACGATCCGCAAGATGGGGCCGCGGTTCGTCGTGATTAAGAAGGGCGAACACGGCACGATGTTTTTCAGCGAACACGAGACTTACGTGATGCCCGCCTTTCCGACTCCTGACGTGGTGGATCCCACTGGTGCCGGTGACAGTTTCGCCGGCGGTATGATGGGGTACCTCGCCGAGTGTGACAACTTCGAACCGGCTACGCTGAAAAAAGCCATGGCCTACGGCACACTCGTCGCCAGTTTCTGTGTCGAGGACTTCAGCCTCGACCGCTTTCAGGCAATCGAACGTGCCGACGTCGAAAAACGTATGGAAACCTACCGGCGGATGTTGAGCTTCTGACGTCCCGGCAGCGACGCCGCAGGTTCAATCGACGTCTCGCGCTGACGTGAAGGAACAAGCCCGTGCAGACGATTCGCACGTTCGTAGCCGTCGAAGTCGACCGCATCGTGCGTCGCCGCGCCGGTGAGCTCGTCGAGCGGCTCGCCCAGTTGACCGACGACGTCCGCTGGGTCGAACCGCAAAACATGCACTTCACGATCAAGTTTCTCGGCAACGTGCGGGCACGCGACACGGTCGACGTCTGTGAGGCGGTCGAGTCGGCTGTGATCGACTTGCGGCCGTTTGAACTCGTCGTCGAGGGGTTGGGGGCGTTCCCGGCACTGGAGCGGCCGCGGACGATCTGGATTGGTACCTCCACCGGCAGCGAAGCCCTGGGCGAGGTGTTCCAACGCGTCGACGACGCCGTCGTCGAACTGGGCTACCGTCCCGAACCGCGGCGGTTTACGGCCCACATGACCATCGGCCGGGTGCGGCGGCGCACCGCGCGGCTCGACCGCCTGGCGGACGAACTCGCGGAACTCAAGGACACGGCCTTCGGCAGCACGGGGGTCGACAGCGTGACGGTCTTTTCGAGCCGGCTCAAGGAAGACGGCCCCGTCTACACTGCCATGAGCCGCTGTGAACTCGCCGGCTGAGTCGCACAACGCCACACGCCGCACCACGTTGCACGAACCAATCACGCCGCACTCACTGGCGTTTGTCGGGGAACACAAGCGCCTAGCTTTGTGTTTGTTTGCGGGTGGGTATTCGGTGGTTTAGGCGTGTTCACACTGCTGCCGGTCAACGGGCGCCGTTGTTAGAATGCGGCGCGTGAGGCGCTAGCGCCTCGGTTTCGATCCGACGACTGCAGTGCGAGGAGAATGCTCATGGCGACGTTCATCAGCCAGGTTTCGTTCACGGACAAAGGGGCCGAAGCGGTGCGTGAAACCTGCGCGCGGGCCGAGGCCTTCCGCCAGCAGGCCGCCGCGCTGGGCGTCGAAGTCAGCGAGATATTCTGGACGCTGGGCGCGTACGACGGCCTGATCATCTTCGAGGCGCCCGACGCCGAGACGGCCGCCAAGCTGATGTTCCAAGTGGGCGCGGCCGGCCACGTCCGCACCCAAACCACCCAAGCCTTCCGCGCCGACGCGGTGGGAGGAATCACATCGGCGCTGTGAGGCGGCAATGCGTGATGGCGCGGATGAACGCGTGCTTCGTCGCGATGCGTCTGCGCGGTGGCAATCTCATGCGGTATCGTCTCGGTGTCCGCGCTGGTGGTGCAGTTTCTTGTTGACGGCTGACGGCGGTTCGCCACGGTCTTCGCGGTCCTTGGCCGTGCCGCAAGGGTAGTACTGCGCGGCGGGCCATTGCGCGACGGAGCGTTTGCGAGATGGTGTCGCTTCGTAAAGGTGGCCATTTTCGCGGTCGGCGCACGCAGGCTGGCTATTCGCGCCAAACGTGACACCCGGCATTGTCGGCAGTTTCCGCAGTCCGCGGGGCAGCAAGCCCCAACAACCGGGGCCCAGCCAACGTGCCCGGCGCGAGATCGAACTAGGTTTAAGAGTGCTCGCCAACGACGCAGGCGACCTGCCGCCCACGTTTTCTGCAATCGCTTCACGGAGTCCACCCGTCATGCTCACCGCCCGAGATGCCATGGTCCACGACGTCGTCACCACGCTGCCGACGGCCACCGTTCGACAGACGATCGAGGTCCTCGTTCGTGAACGGATGAGCGGTTTGCCCGTGGTGGATGAGCGGGGTGATTTGCAGGGAATCATCACCGAGTACGCACTGCTCGAAGCACTCTACGACGCGAACGTGTTGGACGAAACGATTGCCGGGTTCATGACTCGCAAGGTGATCTCGGTCGGCGAGGAAACGCCGCTGACAGAAGTGGCCGACCAGATGGTCGTACACCGCATTCGCCGCCTTCCCGTGGTCCGCGACGGCAGGGTCGTCGGCCTCGTCGGACGCAGTGAACTGCTGCGGGCCGCGCTGGTGAGTGGTCGCAAGTTGGGCGGGCACGCTGCATCCGTCTCGGCGGCGGCGCTCTGATGGTCTCGGTGGCGCGTGGGTCGTTGATGCACCCGAACGCGCGCACTGGCCGCTAGCGGTGACCGACCGCCTCGAGGCGCTGCGCGGCATCGCGGATCTCGCGTAGCAGGGCGAGCTGCTCGGGCGCGACGTCATGGGCGCTCTTTTGTGCGCGGTGCGCGGAGCGTCGAGGCCGGTCGTCGTCGTCATCGTCGCCCAGGCCGGTTCCCGAAGTCAGGCGAAGTCGGGCCGAGATGAGATCACGGATCTGTTGGGCGTTGTCGACCCCTTCGATGCGTCCACGGTTCAGATTCAAACCGGCCGAATGTGGGTCTTGTCCGCCGCCTCCACCGCCGGCCGTCTCCACCAGCAGATTGGCGATACCGAAGTAGCGTTCGACGGGTCCCTGGCTGACGCGGAGATTCTGAATGTTGTCGTACGTGATCGTGGTTTCGTGGATCACCCAGATGCCGCGTCGGATCCGCAGGCTACGCCCGGTGACGACGTACCAGGTCGTGTCATAGCGGAGATGCAGAGCGACGTAGAACACGACGTTGATGAACACAAGCAGCGCGACACCCGGCGCGAACAGGATCAGGCCGACCGGCCAGACCGCGACCGTGATCATCAGCCAGATAACGAAGAACGCCAGGGCCGTCAGCGCCATCTCGATCCAGAACGCCAGCTTCATGTAGTTGAGGAAGCCAACTGCCGGGCGGAACACCTCGACGTGCTCGCCCGCCGCCGTAGGTAGTTCCGGCGGTGTGTCGGGCACGCGCAGCCATTTCACCAGCACCCCCCACACGCCCTGGTAAAGCCAGCGACCCGTTCGTTGCGACGGCGTGTTCATTCGGCCACCTCGCGGTCGGCAAGCCGCGTGAGCGAGTCGCGGATCTCGCGCAGCAACGTCGTGATTTCGTCTTTCTGCTGGTCGGTCGGGCCAACGCCGTCGCCGGCCTGTGTGTCGTCGGCTGCGACGAGCGCAACGTCATGAACGTCGTCCCGGGCCCCGCGCATTTGAGCGTAGAGAAAATCGCGTAACGGCTCGGCCTCGAGAATGCCCTCGATCTTCATTTCCGCACCGGCCGATCCCGAGGCGGTCTGGATCGCTACGGTCGCCAGGCCGAACCACCGTTGTACCAATCCGCGGGTGAGATGGATGTCCTGAATGCGGCGATAGGTGAGCACCACCTCGCGGCGGAACAGCACCCCCCAACTCATCGAAATGCCTTTGTCGTCGAACTGGTAGCGGAGGGTGGCGTATTTACAGGCCAAGGGGATGATTGTCAGCGGAAACATCGGTCCGGTGAGCAACGCCGCCACGAAGTAGTATCGCATCAACGAGGGGTCGGGACGTGAGATCCGCCGGGGATCAAAGTCGGCCGTGGCAGATGAAGTGGCATTCATGGTCACTCCGGTAGGGCGCATACCCGTGTCCGTGCGGCGCGGCTTCGTGCGGCCGCTATGATAGTAGTTCGCCCGAGGGGGCGGAACATTGATCTCCCCTCGCCCCCGCAACGCTACCAACCCACCTGAGGCGGGGGTTTTCGTATCTTCGACCGTCGTCGCGGAACCTTCCGTTCCATGACGGGTTGAATCCGCGGGGGGCGGTGTAGGCAGTCGGCGCGGGGCGCGACTTTCGCCGCAGTTTCGGTGCCGCACGACAGATGCGCGACCATTGCGTCAACACGTTCCAAGGAGATGTCATGCTGCGATTTGTACGAAGCGGGTCGGCGGCGAACCTCGGTCTCGAAGCTCTCGCCGTTGCCGTGCTCGGTGGAGTGGTATTCGGCGGCGCTGTGTTCGGTGGTGCAGTCGGTCACGCATGGGCCGGCGATTGGATGCGGTTTCGCGGACCCGACGGCACCGGGGTGGCACCGCAGGCGTCGTTGCCGCTCACCTGGAGCGAGACGGAAAACCTCGCCTGGCGCACCGAACTGCCCGGCGCCGGCGCCTCGTCGCCGATCATCGTCGGTAACCGCGTCTTCGTGACCTGTTACCTCGGCCCGGTGCGTGACGACGCCGCAGCGGATGCCGCCGAGAACCCGTCGACCGCCAGTGGCGTGACGCGGCAACTTGTCTGCGTTGACCGATCCCGCGGAGACATCCTCTGGTCGCGGACGGTCGAGGCCGCGCCCCCCGAAGACGAGTACGAGGGCTTTATCACCGAGCACGGCTTTGCCAGCAACACGCCGACCAGCGACGGCGAGCGGGTCTATGTCTTTTATGGCAAGGCGGGCGTGCTGGCCTATGATCTGGACGGCAACGAGCTTTGGCGCGTCGGGGTCGGCACCGAGTCGAGCAGCCGTCGGTGGGGGTCGGCCGCGAGCCTGCTCCTCGTCGACGACCTGGTCATCGTCAACGCCGCCGAGGAGAGCCAATCCGTGCGCGGGCTCGACAAACGCACCGGCGAAGAAATTTGGAAGTCCGACGCCGCTTCGCTCGAACTGGCCTACTCGACACCGGCGCTGGTCAATGCCGGCGGGCGACGCGAACTGGTCGTCCTGGTGCCGGGCGAGGTCTGGGGCATGGCGCCCGAGACCGGCAAACTCGTCTGGTTTGCCGAAACGGGAGTCGGCGGCACGGTGTGTCCCAGCCCCGTGGTCAACGACGACGTCGTCTACCTGTTCGGCGGACGCCGTCCGGCGGCCAGCCTGGCCGTCCGCTGCGGCGGCGAGGGCGACGTCACCGACATGAACGTCCTCTGGTCGACGGCCAACAGTTCGTACGTGGCCACGCCGATCTACCACGAAGGGCACCTCTACTGGATCGACGATCGCGGCACGGCCTTTTGTATCTCGGCAGAGTCGGGCGAAGTGGTCTACCGCGAGCGGGTGCCGCAGTTGGGCAGCGGCGGAAGGCCCGTCTACGCATCGCCAGTGCTGGCCAACGGCAGGTTGATCGTGCCCAGTCGCTGGGAGGGCGTGTTTGTCCTACCGGCCGGTCCAAAGTTCGAAGTGCTGGCGCAGAACCACTTTGCCTCGGACCCGAGCGATTTCAACGCCACTCCGGCCGTTGGTGGCGACGACATGATGATCCGCTCGGACCGCTACCTCTACTGCGTGCGAAAACAGCCGTAATGGGGTGGTTTCGGCGATTCCTACTCAGCGAAACCTAGCTGGCGCGGCGGGGTTTGTATCAGTGCACGACCCCGGTGTGCTGGACGGTGCGTGGACAGACGTTTAGCATCGTGCCGGTGCACTTGGGGATTCGCTCTTGCGGTGGCGCAGGCCTGCGAGACTGAGAACCCACGCGGGCGGCGAGCAAGTCGCTTGGCGGCAGAGGGCGGCGTGTGACCGCATTCAATTCGAACTCAACGATAGGGGCCGACTGACAGGAGTCCCGTTATGACACGCAGCCGATTACACGTTTCGCTGGTTGGAATCGTCGTGGCACTCGTGATTGTTTCCAGCGCGGCGGCACAGCCGCCGGACGGAGGGGGGCGCGGAGGCTTTCGTGGCCGACCTCCCGGTCCGCCTCGCGGCATGGATAAGAACTCGCTGCTGAGGGCCCAGCCCGTCATCGACGAACTGGCCATCACCACCGATCAGCAGGAACAAATCCGCAAGGTGATGGACGAGTCGCGTGACAAGGGGCGCGAGATGTTCTCCGGCCTCCGCGATGCCAGCGACGCACAACGCCAGGCGATGCGCAGCCAGTTCGAAAAGTTGGCCGCCGACACCGACGCCAAAGTAACGGGCATTCTCAGCGAAGCGCAGAACAAGCGTTTGGGCGAAATTGCCGTCCAGGTCCAGGGAGCGCACGTCTTGCTCGACAAGAAGATTGCCGAACAGTTGCAGTTGACCGACGCACAGACGCAAAGCATCAATGACCTCGTCGAGGCCGAACGGGAAGAACAGATGGGGCGGTTCGCTGATCTGCGCGACCTTCCACAGGACGAACGCCGCGCGAAATTCGAGCAACTTCGCAACGAGGGCGAAGAGGCCCGTAAAGCGACCGATGAGTTGATCCTCGCCGAGCTGAGCACGGAGCAGGCGGAGCAGTTCAAGGCGATGGCGGGCGAGCCGTTCGAGTTTGACCGCAACGAGTTGTTCCGCGGCATGTTTGCCGGGCCCGGTGGACCCGGGGGGCCCCGCGGCGAAGGAGGCCCGCGTGGCCAGCGCGGAGGTCGGGGCGAGGGACGCCCGAATCGCCCCTCGAACGAATAGCCGCCGCCCCGCGTCGGGGCGACTGATTATTATGGAATGTGGAAACGAGGGCTGAATCGGCCGGCGGCATCGCTCCCGCGATGGTGCCGGCCGACGGCCCGGGATATTCGGAAACACTCATTGACTGCGGATGGCTGCTGCTGATGTTGTCGCGCGTTTTTTCATACCGGTTGGCCGGACGGCGGGGCGAATTGCTCGCTCGTTGCCTGGTCACCGTCGTCGCTTCGCTGGCACTGAGCTGTGTCGCGGTGCGAACAACACGCGCTCAGGACGTCAGCGCCTTGTTCGAAGAGTTCACCGGTGGCGCAGGTTCGGATGACGAAAAGGTCACGGTGATCGATCTGCTTGCCGACGGGGCGACGCTCGACGAGTTGCAGCTCGATAACAGTCAGCGAGAGCGAGTTGCCGCGATCGTGGCCGTCTGGCAGAAGCAGCAGAATGAACTCAACGAGCGGCAGCAGTCCGAGTTGTCTGCGGTGAGCAGCACGACCGAGCGAATCCGCCGTCGCGCGGCCCACCGCAGGGAATCCCGCGAGCAGGTGGCCAAATGGCGTGAAGTGGCCGCCCAGGGCCTGGCTGAAGTATTGAACGAGCAGCAGGTCAAAGCACTCGAAACGAAGCTCTCAGCAGCAGGTGATTCAGCCGGGTTGGCCAGTGACGGCCGCACCAACTCCGCCACCCCGGCGTCAGCGTCGCCAGCAGTGCGGACCGCCGAGACCGTCGCTTCCTTCGGGGCAACCACTCCAACCACTGACGAAGACTCGTCCGACGTCGCGGCTCCCAACGCTTCGGCTGAGGATTCTGCTGGCGATGCGACCGATCGCGTAGCATTCAGTTTTTACGAGGCGCCGTGGACCGACGTGCTCAAGTTGTTTGCCGACGCGGCAGGGCTGACGTTGCACATCCGCGAAACGCCGCCCGGGTTGTTCACGTATTTTGATCGTCGCAGCTACACGCCGACTGAGGCGCTCGACGTGATGAACCGCTACTTGCTGCAAGACGGTTTTTTGCTTGTGCGGCATGATCGATTTCTCACGGTGCTCGACGCCACCAAGGGGGTGCCGCCCAACTTGATCGAAACTGTCACCCCCGACCAACTTGACGAACGCGGCGCCACCGAGCTGTTGCGGGTGTCGCTGCCTCTGGGCGACCGCGATGCCGCGAAGGCGGCCGAGGAGATCCGTGCTTTGCTCGGGCCGCAGGGCAAGGTCGCGCCGCTGGAGAGTGCTGGTTCGGTCGTGGTTACCGACATCGGGGCCAATCTGCGCCGCGTGCAACGGCTGCTGGAACCGCCACCGGTGGTTCCGGACGCCGAACTGACGTTTCGTTCATTTCCGCTTGTGCACATCGATGCCGAATCGGCCGCCGTGACGGTCCGCAGCCTGTTCGGCGTGGCCACGGGGATGACCAACGTGAGCGCAGGTGGTGGCGGCGGCGACACGGACCGTTCTTCGCGAGACCGCGACCGAGGTTCGCGGGGTTTTCCAGGACCAGCCGATTTCATGCGGCGCTTCGGCGGCGGCGGCCGTGACGACAACAACAATAATAACGACCGTGGCGGAGCGCCCGGCTCCGATCAGCAGGAGCCGAATAAAGCCAACAACACCAAGGTGGCGGTCGATCGGCGTACGAACAGCGTGTTGGTCACGGCGACGGCCGAACAGATGAAGCTCGTCGCGCAGGTGATTGAAGCGATCGACGTCGTGCCGGGTGAGACGACGGCGTTTGACCGTGGCGGCACCGTGAGCGAGCCCTACCTCGAAGTGTATGAACTCGAATCGGCCGATCCGCAGGAAACGGCCAAGACGCTCAGCGTGTTGCACCCGGGACTGGTCGTCAACGAAGACGGTCGGGCACGCCGGATTCACATCTGGGCCACGCCAGAGGAACACCGCGAGATCGCCATGCACATCCGCCAACTCGACGGCGCGGCGGCGGGCGAGTCGCTCGCGGTGATCCCGCTCCAAGGACTCAACGCCTATGAGGTATCAACGACGCTCACCTCTTTGTTTGCCGGCGACGCGGCGAATGCGCCCTCGATCGCCTACGATCCCTCGGGACGTGGGCTGATCGTTCGCGGCAGCGCCAGCCAGGTGACGCAAATCCGCATGTTGATCGGGCAATTGGGCATGCAGGAACCGAACAGCACGGCGCGGGCCGTGCGCATCGTGCCGACCGGGCCGAGCGACGGCCAGTTCATTTCGCAGGCCATCGGCGCGCTTTACCCGCAAGTGACGGTTGTCAACACGCCGGACGTTGCTAGCAACGTGACGTCCGGCTCGACGAGTGATCGCCGCAGTTCGGGCAGTAGCTCGCAAGAGGACCGCGAACGCCAAGAACGTATGGAGCGGATCCGACAGTTTTGGGCCGAGCGCTTCTCTGGCGGCGGGGGACCGCCGGGAGACCGCGGTCCGCGTCCGGATCGTGGGTCACGTTCCGACCGCGGCGGCGACCGTCCGGGGCGTTAGTTTTCTGCCGGTCGAACCGTCCGACGGGACCCGACGTACTGCGTTGGTGGTCCGGCACAGTCGGGGGGCGGCGGGGTAAATTGGCTCACCAAGGGGATTTGGTAGCGGATCATGGAAGTTGGGAACTTACTCGAGCGACGCGGTCTCGTCAGTAGCGACGACCTCCAACGGGCCCGGGCCCAGGCCGCCGGACAGCGGATCGACCAGGTCCTGGTCACGATGGGGCTCGTCGATGAAGAGGACGCCCTGCGGGCGCTGGCCGACGATCTCGGCATGCGCTACGTCGAACTCAAGGACTTCGAGATCGATCGCGAACTGCTCGCCAAGTTCCCCACCTCGGCAATCTTTCGTCACTCTCTTTTGCCGCTGGCCCGCCAGAACGGCTCGGTCGACGTAGCCACGAGTGATCCTTTCGACCTCGAAGCGCTCGACGAGCTCAGTTCGCTCAGTGGCATGAGGTTGCGGCCCGTGCTGGCTCGCAGCGCCGATGTCTCGCAGTTGATCAAGCAGCATCTCGGCGTCGGCGGCGACACGATCACCGAACTCGTGGCCCGCTCGGCCGAAGACAGCGTCGAGCTGCTCGACGAGATCGAAGACCAGTCGGGCGAACTCGCTGACGAAGCTCACGCGGCCTCGGTGATTCGGCTTGTCAACGAACTGATCGTCGAGGCCCTGGCTCAGCGCGCCAGCGACGTGCACATCGAACCAACCGAAAAAGGCCTCGACGTGCGCGTGCGGGTCGACGGACTGCTGCAAGCGCAGCCGGTACCTCCCGAGATCAATCAATTCTATGCCGCGATCGTCACGCGTCTGAAGATCATGTCGCGCCTGAACATCGCCGAAAAGCGATTGCCGCAGGATGGGCGGATCAATCTCCGCGTCGGAGGTCGCGAGATCGACGTCCGCGTGTCGGTGATTCCGATGCTCTACGGCGAAGGGATCGTGTTGCGGTTGCTCGACAAAGATCGCATGGCGTTCGACTTGGGAACGGTCGGCATGACGGGGGAACTGGGAACGACGTTTCGTAGTCTGATCCGCCGGCCGCATGGCATCGTGCTGGTCACCGGGCCGACCGGTAGTGGTAAGACGACAACCCTGTACGGCGCGCTGAACGAAATCAAGAACGTGGCCACGAAGATCGTCACAATCGAGGATCCGGTCGAGTATCACACCAGCGGCGTGAGTCAGATCCAGGTGCACAGCAAGATCGGACTCACGTTTGCCGCCGGCCTGCGGAGTGTTTTGCGTCACGACCCCGACGTGGTGTTGATCGGCGAAATCCGCGACGGCGAAACGGCCGAGGCGGCGATCCAGGCGTCGCTTACCGGCCACCTCGTTTTCAGCACGTTGCACACGAACGACGCGCCCAGCGCGTTCACGCGGTTGATCGACATGGGCGTCGAACCGTACCTCGTGGCCAGCACGTTGCAGGGGGTGCTCGCGCAGCGGCTGTTGCGGGTGCTCTGCACGAAGTGCAAGCGGGTCTCGACGCCGGGTCCCGATGATCTGCCCCCCGACTTTCCCGTCGAACAGTGGAAGGCCTCGGGCGGCGACTTGTTCGAGCCGGCCGGCTGCCGTCACTGCCACGGCACGGGCTTTGCCGGCCGCTCGGGTGTGTTTGAACTGCTGAAAACCGACGACGCGGTGCGGCGGCTTTGCGTCGATCGGGCCGACGCCAGCCAGATTCGCGACTACGCCATCCGGCACGGTATGATGACACTCAGGCAGAGCGGCTGGGAGAGAGTGATCGCCGGCCTGTCGAGCATCGACGAGGTGCTTCGCATCACCGAGAGCGATTTGGTCTGAACCGATGCCGAAGTTTCAGTACACCGCTTGGGAAATGTCGGGCCAACAGGTCAGCGGCGTCCTCAATGCGCCCAGCAAGCAGGACGCGCTGAGTTCGCTGGCCGCGCGGCAGCTCTTCCCGGTGAGTGTCGAGTCATCCGAACCCCAGTCCGAGGTAGGCCGGCAGCGCGAACGCCGCGTCGGCGCCCGACATCTGGTCGTCTTCTACCGCCAGCTTTCCGACTTGTTACGTTCCGGTGTTCCGCTGCTGCGGTCGTTGGAATTGCTCGAACGCCAGTCGGCCAGTCCGGCGCTGCGCAGCGTTGTGCAGGACGTGCGCGAGCAAGTCGCCGACGGCGAGCGCCTGGCGACGGCGATGCGGCGACATCCCCGCGTGTTCGGTCAACTGGCCGTCAGCATCGTACGGGCCGGCGAGGAAGGCGGTTTCCTCGAAGACGTCCTGCGCCGCACGGCCGACTTCACCGAACACCAGCTCGAGTTGCGTGGCCGCGTCGTCGGCGCGATGATTTATCCCGCCTTCCTGATGGTGTTCATGACGATCGTCGTGGTGGCGATGCTCGTTTTTTTCGTCCCCGGCTTCGAGCCGATCTTCGAGCAACTCAAGGAACAGGGGGAATTGCCGTGGGCGACCACCGCGCTGATGGGGATCAGCGACTTCCTGGCCCGCTTCTGGTTCGTGGCGTTGATCGCGCTCGCAGCAGCCGGATACGGCGTGAGCCACTGGGTGCGCGGCGAGGCGGGCCGCCGACGCTTCGACCGCTTTCGCATTCGCGCCATCGGGCTCGGCCCGGTCGTGCGAAGCTTGGCAATCTCGCGGTTTTGTCGCATCCTCGGTACTCTGTTAGGAAACGGTGTGCCGATCCTGCAGTCGCTTGATATTGCCAAAGACGCCACCGGCAACGTCGTGCTCAGCGAGGCGATTAGCGCAGCGTCGGAAAACGTTTCCGAAGGCAAAACCCTCGCCGAACCGTTGGCCGCGAGCGGGCAATTCCCCGAGGAAGTCGTGGAAATGATCGCGGTCGCCGAGGAGGCGAACAATCTGGAACAGGTGCTGATCGACGTTGCCGAAAGTATGGAACGCCGCACGCATCGGTTGCTCGATCTGCTCGTGCGAATGCTCGAACCGCTGATGTTGACCGTGATGGCAATGCTCGTGCTCTTCGTCGTGGCGGCCCTGTTGCTGCCGATGTTGCGCAGCTCGAGCATCATCTGATGTGTACTACGTATGAATTCGAAATGATCATCCATTTTCCTTAGGTGAAAAAATGGCTGGAAAGAGGCATGATGCTCCGGCGCGGCGTCGCGGCGGTTTCACGTTGATTGAAGTGATGCTCGTGCTCGTCATTCTGGGCGTGATCGCGGCACTGGTCGTGCCGCGGATGCTCGGTACCCAGGAACGGGCGAACATCATGGCGACGAAGACGAAAATCTCGCAGGTCGAACAGTCGATCGAACTCTACGCCGTCGAACACGACGCCACCCACCCCGAGTCGCTCGAAGAACTCGTCAATCCGGTCGACCTCAACGGCAACGCGATGAAGCCGTACGAGCGTGAATTCCCCAAGGACGCCTGGCGGCAGAATCTCAACTACGAGTCTTCGGTCGACGACAACGCCGGCGGTGCCAACGTGGCGCGGATCTGGTCGAACGGACCCAACCGCCGCGACGACGGTGGTGGTGGCGACGACATCAATAACTGGTCCGAGCGCGAAGAAAGCCGCTGACGGCTCGGCCGCATCGCGCTCAAGCAAGGGGAACCCTTACGTGACGAACAGGTGGCGTCCGACATGTCACGCCCCCGCGTCGAGGTCCGATGAATCGAGCCACACAGGGAAGTGGGCCGCCCGCGGCCGGCGACGGGGGTACACGCTGCTCGAGCTGATGCTCGTGCTGGCGATCCTGTTGGTCATGGCTAGCCTCGCCTGGCCCCGCGTCGAGGGTGTTTACGAACGGCACCGCCTCCGCAAGGCCGCCGAAGACGTGCGGGTGCACCTGACCGGCTCGCGGCTCCGTGCGCTCGAGGAAGGGACCGTCTATCAGTTTCGCTTCCAACCCGACGGCCGCAGCTACGACGTGGCACCCCTGGCGACCGGTGCCACTGCCGTTCTCAGCGGCACGTTGCCCGAGTCGATGCACTTCGCCGTTGACGACGCTCAGACTGCCGGCACCAGTGGAACGGCCGGCATGACGAGCGCGGCGTCGATCACTTCGCTCGCTGACGGTGGCGCTCTCGCCAACACGGGGCTCACGTCGTACGCTGGATTGACCGCGTCGTCGGCAACCGTGCCTATTTTGTTTTTGCCCGACGGGACGGCCGACGATACATCGCTCTACGTTGTCGACGACCTGGGACGGCGACTGCGTGTGTCTGTCCGTGGGCTCACGGCCGCGGTGACGGTGGCATCGGCAGAAAGAGAGGGGGGCCGATGACACCACGTCGCGGTATGACGCTTTACGAAATCGTGTTGAGCCTGGCGATCCTTTTTGGCTCGATGGCGGTGATGGCTGGCATGATTGCCACCGGAAGTCGCGCCGCCACGCAATCGCGGCTGCGCACGAAAGCGGCCATTCTTTGCCAGACCAAGCTCGCCGAAATCGTGGCCGGCGCCGAGCCGATGACCGCCACGAGTGGTGGCAGCCTCGCCGATCCGGCGACGAGCGGCGATGTGCTTGCCGGCTGGTCGTGGGACTTGGGCGTCACCCAGGGGGACCTGCACACCGATCTGGTGCGCCTGGAGGTCACGGTGCGCCACAGCGGCGAAAACGGCGAAAGCGACGCAGCGTCGACATTGATCCGCTACGTCCGCAGTCCCGCCGTCTACGAAGCCGCTGCCCAGTT
>JAGQPT010000471.1 GCA_020426575.1 Planctomycetales bacterium | reverse complement strand
TCGGTCCGAGATCGAGCGTCAATTCCCGAGGCATTCTGATAGGACACGTTTGCCGAGATCGTGACCCGATCAAGCCGTACATCGGCTTGGTTGGTGGACCAGATGAACACACCGCCTCCCCGGTTCTCTGTCACATTCTCTGAAACGGTTGAATCCGTGACGGTCACGACGCCGCCTTGGCGGGCCGCCAAGTAGGCGCCGCCACCACTGCTGGATGCCAGGATACCGTCATCAGCTCCTATCTCGTTTTGCGAGATCGTCGATCGATCGATCGAGGTAATTCCGTCGTACGTCAGGGCGCTGATGCCGCCACCGTTGTCAGTCGCCGAGTTGCCCGAAATGGTCGTCTCGACGACGCGAATCTCACCACCCGCAGCAGCGTAGCTGCGCATCCCTCCTCCGTCGCCGTCTTCCGCCAGATTGTCGACGACCGTCGAGTTGCTGAGCATCGCCAGGCCACCGCCAGCCGCGTTCACACTCAGTCCACCGCCACTAGTGTGCGCGACGTTACCCGAGACGGTACTCCCGTTGAAGGCAACCGTGGCATCGAAGGCCGTGAGAGACGCGCCACCTCCAGTGCCTGCTGCGTTGCCGACGATGAGCGAGTCGTCAATCGTGACCTTCGTCCCCGATTGCGCATTAACGAAGATGCCGCCACCTGACTGGACGGCGTCGTTGTTCGATATCGACGTGTCCACGATCGAGAGATCACCAAGTGTCGAAATGAAGAACACGCCTCCTCCGAGGCGCGTCGCGTGGCTATCGACCACGGTGACGCCATCCAGCGTCAGGTTCCCGACGCTCCGTAGAGCACCGCCATCTCCATCAACGTCACCTCCGGTCAGCGTAACTCCCCGTAGTACGAGTGCGGCGAGACCGTCGGCCGTTGCACCATCGACGTTCAACGCGCGTGTGCCGTCTCCCAAGACCTCCAGGGGCGTGGGGTCGTTGCCTGCGGCGTCGATGGTCAGTCCGGATGGCAGCATGGTCGCATCAATAGTCGTCTCGTCCGTGACCAGAAGTTCGCCGTTTCGCAGTAACACGACTTCCTGGTCGAGTGTAGGAGCGAACGTGATGAGGTTCGGGCCGATGCTGCCGTTCGCCATTTCAATGGCCTCTCTGAGCGTGAGATTGTCGGTGGAATAGTCACCGTCGCTAGCATCGTCTGAAGAGTCCACAACAAGGCTCAGTGGTGCCACCGTCTGGCGCTCGTAAGCCCCCATGTCAGCAGCCACACCAAACTGACGGACAAATGGACCACCCCGCTGGTCGTGGTCGAACATCATGTCCATGTTCGACGTAGCGGCGTCAATTGCTGGGCTGCCCAAGAGCAGCGCGTGAGTCTGGGTCGCACCGCCGTTCGAGGCAAGCGGGCCCAGCATCGGATCGATTGGTGCCAAAGCCGTCCCTACCATGTTGCCGCCCAGGTCAACAACCGTCGCGCCGGTGTCGATGCCGATCAGACTGTGGCTGGCGAGGATGGAACCCCAGACATCCGGAACGTTGGCTCCGGCGCCCGTCATGTTTCCAGCAACGATTGAATCCTCCACCGACATCGACACGTCGAGCCGCCTGTTGTGTATCCCGCCTCCGCCCACCCCGGATTGCACTCCATTGGCAGAGTTCCCTGTGATCGTGACGTGCCTGAGCGTAGTCCCATCGTCGTACCAACTGTAGTTGCTTAAGCCGCCTCCGTTGTCGTCGGCCGCGTTCTGGGAGATGGTACTGTTAAAGATCGTCGTCGTCGCGCCGATCTGGAAGAGAATGAGCCCCCCGCCCGTCTCCGCATGATTGTGGACAAACGTGCTATTGCTGATGGCCAACGTAGCGGCACTCGCAACGTTGTAGAGCCCGCCCCCATCGCGCCCAGCCGTGTTCCCTACGAACGTACAGCCCTCAATGAAATTCGTTGAATTGCTCCCAACGTGGTCCAGATACAATCCACCACCGTCTCGTGACGTGTTACTCGAAAACACGGTGTCGACGATTGATGTCGCGGCTCCACTAGGCGTAAGCACGTAGACGCCGCCGCCGCGATACCTTGCGGCGTTGTCCGTAATGTGCACATCGCGTAGTGAGATTCCAGAAAGGGTCGCGATCGCACCGCCGTTGCCGCCTGAGTCGCCACCGGTGAGCGTGAGGCTGCTGATTTCAAACCCGTCGACCAAAACACTTCGATTGATGTTGACGTAAAAGACCGGCGTGCCATCACCATTGTCGTCAGCTGGCGTAGGGTCGTTACCACTCGCATCAATTGTCAACAACTCCGCGCCAGGACCGTCGATCGTGAGGTCCTTATCGACCGTCAACACCCCCAGCGAGAGCACGATCGTGCCGGTAACGGAGAAGTCGATGGTGTCACCTGGCGCCGCCAGGGCAATCGCGTCGCGCAGCGAAACGTCGCCGTCGACGATGCTGCCGTCGGCCTCGTCCACGAGCGTGTTGACCGTGATCGTGAGCAGCCGGCGGGTTTCCAGTTGTTCCGCGCACAGATGGCGGAAACGCGGCGGGTTGCTTCGGCCGGAAAGACGTCGGCGTGACATCGTCTACCCCCTTTGTGTCGAACAGACAGGTGTGGTCAGCGCGGGTGGCGGGTGGCCCAGACGGTCCGCTGTCTGGGTTGCGTAGCAACAAGAGGAATCGAGCGACGCGCGGCATCAGTTGATAACGTCGCCCCCAGTGCCAACGTTCACGCGGCGCCTCTTGTGCCTACGGCACCCAGACGGAGGACCGTCTGGGCCACCCGGCGCGTTGTCTGGGCCACCCGCTATTACAACCGCACGGCTGGCCCTGGGCAAGCAAATCGCCACGTGGCGCTGGCCTGGGTGACAATCGTCCGTGCGAGTCGCATAATGGCGGCTCGCGACTGCGATTTGTTCGACCGACGCCGACCGAGACACGTCATGCCAGAGAATGCCCGCTACCAGCAGATCAGCGGCAGCGATGCCATCCTGCAACTCTTGGCCGATGCCGGCGTGCGTTACCTGTTCGGTAATCCCGGCACGACGGAGTTGCCGTTGGTCGACGCCCTCGTCGATCATCCGCAGATCGACTACATCCTCGGGCTGCAGGAAGTGCCGGTGATGGCGATGGCCGACGGCTACGCCCAGGCGTCCCGCACACCGGGCGTCGTGAACCTGCACACCTGCTGCGGACTCGGTAACGCGATGGGCATGCTGTACAACGCCTATCGCGAGGGCACGCCGCTGATCGTCACCGCCGGTCAGCAGGACCGCCGCCTGATGCTCGAAGAGCCGATCCTTTGGGGTGACATGGTCTCGGTCGCGCGGCCCTGGACCAAGTGGTCGTACGAAGTCATCCGCGTCGAAGACGTGCCGACGATGATCCGCCGCGCGATCCAGACCGCGCTCACGCCGCCGACCGGTCCGGTGTTTCTCTCGATACCGATCGACATCCAGGCCGAAATCGCCGAACTGGACGTCGAACCGTCCGCTCCGCTCAACGACCGCGTGCGTCCCCCCGTCGCGGCGCTGCAACAGGCGGTCGACGTGCTCCGCACGGCAAAGAACCCGCTCATCTGCGTCGGCAGTCGCATCACCGAACGCGACGCCGTCGCCGAGTTGGTCCGTGTCGCCGAACGCATCGGCGCCGAGGTGCTCAGCGAGGCGGGCACGACACACGGCCGACTTGGCTTTCCGGCCGACCATCCGCTCTACGGCGGCGGCATGCCCCTGTGGTCGCACGACGTGCGGGACCGACTTGGCGACTACGACGTGTTGCTGGTCGCCGGCATGGACGTGGTGCGGCAATACGTCTATCACAAGCCGGCCCGGCCCATCCCCGAGCACATCCGCATGGTGCAGATTGACGAGGACCAGTGGCAACTCAATAAGAATTACCCGTTGGCGGCGGCCGTGCTGGGCGATTCGAAAACGTCGCTGGCCGAACTCGAGGTGATGCTGGCCGACCAGATGACCGCCGAGGAAGCCGCCGCCGCGCAGTCGCGTGCCGCGCGCTGGGCCGAGACCCACGAGCAAACCCGGCAACAGCTTCGCGCCGACATCGACGGCCAGCGCGACGAGCGACCGCTGACGCCGGCCGTGATGATGGAGAGCATGGCCCGCGTGCTGCCCGACGACGTTGCCGTCGTCGAAGAGGCGGTCACCAGCACGGGCACGATGTTCGAACGGCTCGCGGCGCTGCGCAACACGTCCGGATATTTCGGCCACCGCGGCTGGGCGCTCGGCTGGGGGCTCGGACTCTCGATCGGTGTGCAGCTTGCCTGGCCCGAGCGGCCGGTGCTGGCCGTGCTCGGCGAAGGTGCGTCGATGTACGGCATCCAAGGGCTTTGGACGGCCGCGCGCTACAACATCCCGGTCACCTTTGTGATTGCCAACAACGCGCAGTACCAAATCCTCAAGATCGGCGCCCGCCAGATGGGGCTCCCCGCCGCCCAGGCTGGCCGCTTCGTCGGTCTCGACATCAACGCCCCGGAGGTCGACATCGTCGGCATCGCCCGCGCCCTCGGCGTCGCAGCCGAGACGGTCACCGAGCCCGACGAACTCAGCGATCGCGTCGCTGAATCGCTCGCCGGCGATGCACCGCGCCTGATCAACGTGCCGATCCGCCGTACCCAACCCGAGCGGCTTGGCTACGCTTAAACAATGATTCACCACGGAGGCACGGAGAACAGGATACAGAGAAGACGACAGAAATGGGAGTGTAGGGTGGGTGCTCGCACCCATCTGTGTGTTAACGACTTGGGTGGCACGGGCACTCGAGCGTCACACGCGTCGATGACGTGCATCACACTGCCGGTCGAGTGTCCGTGCCGCGCAGTGACCAAGAATCCTGCGAACCAAGAATTCACAGCGTGGGCGCTTGCCGTCAATTTTTCAAACCAGGAAAACGATCGTGGCCGCCAAGGGCAATCAGGCATTCGACTTTCTCGGCAAGAAGCGGCGCGACGTGGCGCCCGTCTACGCGCTGCACGGCGACGAGTCGTTTCTCAAGCGACTCGTTTTCGAGGCGGTGCGCGGCGACGTACTCGGCGGCGGCGACGCTGACGGCGATGACACCGACGACGGCGAGTGGAGCCTGCATCGCGTGGTGGGCAAGGATGCCGAGCTCCGCGACGTGTTGGACGAACTCTCCACACCGGCGCTCTTCGGTGGCGGCACGCGACTGGTCGTGGTCGACGACGCCGACAAGTTCGTCTCGGACAACCGCGCCGGCCTCGAAGCCTATGTCGCCGCGCCGAGCCGCGCCGGCGTGCTCGTGCTGATCGTCGACTCCTGGCCGAGCAACACGCGACTGGCCAAGGCCGTCGCCTCGGCAGGTGTTGCAGTCGATTGTTCGGCGCCGGCGGTCGGCCGTGTCGGCCGCTGGGTGACGGCCCGAGCCACCGACGTGCACGCAATCGCGATTGACGCCCAGGCCGTCGACGTGTTGTTGGAGATCGTCGGCGCTGACCTGGGCCGCATCGACCAGG
>JAGQPT010000470.1 GCA_020426575.1 Planctomycetales bacterium | reverse complement strand
CCGAGCCAGGTCGACACGTTCGACTACAAGCCCGAGCTGGAGAAATTCGCCGGCAAAGAACTCCCAGCCGACAAGGACTACATCAATTCCGGCGGCCGCAAGGTGGGATATCTCACGCCTGCCTGGCGGCCGTTTCGCCCCGGCGGCGAGAGTGGTCTGTTGATTTCGGATTATTTTCCCCGGGTGCGGGAACATGCTGACAAGCTTTGCGTGCTCAATTCCTGCCACACCGACAGCCACGCCCACGGCTCGGCCCTGGTGGCAATGAACACCGGCAAGACGTTCATCGGCCGACCTTCGCTGGGGTCTTGGTGCGTGTATGGATTGGGGTCAGAGAACGACAGCCTGCCAGGGTACGTCGTCGTGCTCGACAAGCGCGGAGGCCCGATCAGTGGCCAACCGAACTGGGCCAGCGGCTTCATGCCGTCGACCTATGCCGGGACGTTGTTCCGCCCGGTCGGCGCGCCCATCCTCGACCTTGACGGGCCGGGTTACGTTTCCCGGGAGGCGCAGCGCGAGCAGTTGGACCTGCTCGCCCAGTTGAACGAGCGACATCTCCGTGAACGGCCGGGTGGCGCCGACTTGGCGGCCCGCATCGCCACTTACGAGCTGGCGTATCGCATGCAGGCCGAGGCCCCTGAGGCGGTCGACCTCAGCGACGAGACGCAATCAACACTCGATGCGTATGGCATCGGAGGCGGCGTCACCGACGAGTTCGGCCGCAATTGCCTGGTCGCCCGAAGGCTCGTGGAACGCGGGGTCCGGTTTGTGCAACTCTACTCCGGGGGCGGCCACCTCGAAGAGACGTGGGACGCCCACGAAAGCATCGAAAAGAATCACGGACGGCACGGCGCCGAGGTCGACCAGCCGATCGCCGCCCTGCTGACGGACTTGGAACAACGCGGACTGCTGGATTCGACACTGGTCGTCTGGGGAGGCGAATTCGGCCGGATGCCGTTCAGCGAAGGCAAAGACGCGCCGGGACGGAACCACAATCCGTACGGCTTTTCGATGTGGCTGGCTGGCGGCGGCGTGAAGGGGGGCATGACCTACGGTGCCACGGACGAGTTCGGCTTCGAGGCGGTCGAGAACAAGGCCCACCTGCACGACATCCACGCGACGATTCTGTATCTGATGGGGCTCGACCACGAGCTGCTCACGTACTTCCATCAGGGCCGCGAGGAGAGCCTCACGGACGTGGGTGGGCGCGTGATCAAAGAGGTCGTGGCATAGCACGCGACTTGCCTTGGCCGTAGCGTGCTGGCCGCGCTAGTGCTCGAGGAGCCAGTCTTCCAGGATGATGTGGTCGACGAACGGCGCGCGAAGCAGGGCGGCGCGTGACGGGAGAAGTTTCGTGAGCCAGGGGCGGCGCACGAACCGGGCCACCCGACGACCGCCCAGCCGATTGAGCGAGCGGCCGGCTAGCGACGCGCTCACGTTGTCAGCCAGACGGTTGAAGGTCGCCGGGATCAGGTTTGGCCCGGGGCCGACGTGCACCACCACCTCCACACCCGATGCCAGCGTTTCGTAAACCACGTCCCAGAGGCGTTGGGGGTGGTCGATCCAGCGGGTGAGCAGTTCGCGTGCGTTGTACTCGTTGTAGCTAAACTGCCCGGTCACGCAGGAGAGTACCGGCGGTTTGGGGGACGTGAGGCCGCCCTCGTGCGAGTACATGTGCCAACCGGCGCGATTGGGGACGTTGCGCTGCCAAAGTAGACAGGTGTGCAGCG
The DNA here is from genome assembly GCA_020426575.1 of Planctomycetales bacterium. GTDB lineage: Bacteria > Planctomycetota > Planctomycetia > Pirellulales > JAEUIK01 > JAGQPT01. The sequence continues at coordinate 12,292 of JAGQPT010000470.1, read as the reverse complement.
GGGGCCAGCGCTCAGGGTTCTTCCGCAGGTAAACGTCCTTGCCGAACGCCTTACGCAAGCGTGATTTGAGTCGGTCGACGGTCGCCCCCTGCCCGAGCACCAGCACGGTATTCGGCGACAGGAAGGACGAAATGGCCAACATGCCGTCACCTTGTTGGTTGATCTCGGCGCACATCCGCTTGATGCCCTCGACATCGAGAGCCGCGCCGCGGGAAAAGACCACGCCCATGGTGACGTCGCGTGCCAGTTCGGCGCAATCGCGGGCCACGAGCAATGGTGCTTCGATGATTTGGTCGAGCGTGAAAACTCCCGAGGCCACGAGCGCTGCGCCTTCGCCGAGACTATAGCCGAAGGCGAACTTGGTATTGGCATACTGTATGCCGTGACACTCGGCGAGGCATTCGATCTGCGCGAGTTCGACCGCGAAGATCATTCCCACGTCCTGCCCGAAAGTTTCCAGGCTGCTCTCGGCCTTGCTGTGCACGCGCTGGACGAGGTCGACCGGCTCGCCAAGGATTTCACGACACCGCTGCGAGGTGTGGTCGAGCCAGTGAGCGACGATGCGGCCGTAGCGCGGGTGCGCGAGCAGCTCTGGCGTGCGACTGAGGTTGGTCGTGTTATAGCCACGAAACGCGAACGCGCTGGAGCCGATGCGCGACTTCAATCCGTTCAGTTCGTTGGCTTGGGCCATGGTTGTTCCGACGGCGAGTACGGCGGCCCGGCGGCGGCCACCTTCTTTACCATTGTAGCCCGACCTCGCCGATCGTGGGGAACCGACCTCGGACGAAGCGGACGATCGGGCCGCTTGCTGGTGTGTTGACGGCCGACTACAACGAGTGTAACGACCTCGCCCAGCCCCTTGTCCGACTCGCCCAGATGACCTCCCCTGCCCATAAGGAAATGGCCGGCTGTAACGCCGTGGTGACGGGCTCGTCGAGCGGCATCGGCCGGGCGATTGCCCTGGAGCTTGCCGCCGCCGGATCGAACGTACTTGTCCACGCCGGCCATCGAGAGAACGCGGCGGCGACCGTGGCCGACGAAGTTCGAGCTCACGGTGTCGAGTCACACGTCGTCGTGCAGGACATCGCCGACGCGTCGGGACAGGACCGCTTGTTCGCCGAGGTGCGCCGCTGTTTTGCGATTGCCGACGTTTGGGTCAACGTGGCTGGTGCCGACGTGCTGACCGGCGAAGCCGCGTCGTGGGACTTTGAACAAAAACTCGAGGCATTGTGGCGGGGCGAGGTCGTGGCGACGGCGCGGCTTTCGCGGATGGCGGGCCAGTGGATGCGGGCCACACGGGTGGGGCGATCGCAACCAGCCGCTCTGCTGACCATCGGTTGGGACCAGGTGGAATTGGGCATGGAGGGGGACAGCGGACAACTGTTCGCCGCGGTCAAAGGCGCCGTGATGGCGTTCACCAAGAGCCTGGCCCTGTCGTTAGCGCCGGACGTGCGCGTGAACTGTCTGGCGCCGGGTTGGATACGCACGAAGTGGGCAGAAGCCGCCTCGCAGAAGTGGCAGAATCGCGCGCAACGAGAAAGCCAGCTCAGCCGTTGGGGCGCGCCGGAAGAAGTCGCCCAGACCGCCCGTTTCCTGGTTTCGCCGCGAGCGTCCTTTATCAACGGGCAGATCGTCAACGTGAACGGTGGATTCAGGCCCAGCGGGTCTTGATTTCCGCCGTAGAGGACCGTCTGTTCGAGCGCCTTGCCGAGTGGGCCGATGAGCCGCCAGCACATTCATTTTGTCACTGGGCGCCTTGCCGAGCGGGCGGTTCGCGCCTGCGTGGCGCAAGCGGCCGAGGCGCTGAAGTTCGACTACACGATCGACGTGCTGGGCATCAGCGTGGCGGCCCTAATGACACCGACGTGGATTGCCGCCCGGATCGCTCCGGCCGGCGGCGCGACGCGCGTGATGATCCCGGGGTACTGTCGCGGCGAGCTTGACGCAATCGCCGAAGCCGCCGGTATTCCCGTCGAGCGCGGTCCCAAGGACATTCGCGAACTTGCCGACTTTCTAGGTCGCTCAGGCCCCGGCGTAGTAGCCCTCGATGCCTATTCGATCGAAATCATTGCCGAGATCAATCACGCCTCGGGGTTGAGCACGCGCCAGTTGTTAGCAGCGGCGGACCGGCTGCGACGAGAGGGGGCCGACGTGATCGACGTCGGTTGCGCCCCGGACGAGGCATGGTCTGGCGTGGGTGACGCGGTGCGGGCGCTGCGGGGTGACGGACATCGCGTCTCGATCGACTCGATGGACCCCCGATTGATCGTGCCCGCAGCCGCGGCCGGGGCGGAACTGGTGTTGTCGGTCAACGCGGAGAACCGAGAGGCCGCGCCTGACTGGGGCTGCGAGGTCGTCGCCATTCCCGACTCGCCGGAGGACGTCGATTCGCTGGCCGAGACAGTTGCCTTTCTTGACGATCGCGACGTGCCGTATCGGGTGGACCCAATTCTGAATCCGATTGGATTCGGATTTGCGGCAAGTCTGACCAGGTACTGGGAAGCCCGGATGCGTTGGCCGGCCGCCCGCATGATGATGGGGATCGGCAACCTCACGGAGTTGACCGATGTCGACTCGGCCGGCGTCAACGTGCTGTTGCTGGCGTTTTGTGAAGAGATCGGCATCCGCAGTGTGTTGACGACGGAAGTGATCAATTGGGCCCGCACTTCCGTGGAGGAATGCGACGTGGCGCGGCGACTTGTGCACCACGCAATCTCCAGCGGCACATTGCCCAAACACCTTGATCCCCGCCTGGTGATGCTGCGTGACACGCGGTTGGTCAGGCCTTCGGCCGACGAGATCGCGGAGCTAGCGGCCGAGATCAAGGATCGTAACTACCGCATTATCGTGGGGGGCGACGAAGCGGAGCGTGACGCGGAGATCCACGTCGTCAATCGCGAGGGGCATCAGCGGGGCAGCGACCCATTCGCCATTTTTGCCGCCGTCGAGGCCGCCGCGGCGCGCCCGCTCACGGCCAGCCACGCCTTTTACCTCGGCTTTGAGCTGGCGAAGGCGGCGACGGCATTGACGCTGGGTAAGACATACCGGCAGGATGAAGCGCTCGACTGGGGCATGTTGACCCGCGATGCCGGTGAGGGGAGTCACGATTGGCGGGCCCACCACGACGAGACGAATCCCAGCGACGAGCCCGAACGTGACGAGTGTTGATCGACAAGCGGTGAACATTGAGCCTGCCGTTGCCGAACTGGTGCCGGCCCCGGATGCCGAGGACGTGTTTCGCCGTCTGGCCTCGTACGATCGCTGCCTGTTCCTCGACAGTGCACTGCGCGACGAGACATTGGGGCGCTATTCGTTCGTCACGGCCAACCCGTGTGCATGGCTCGAGCAGAGTGCGGCCGAAACCGGCGGCCTCGACAATGTTGTGCGGTGGCTCGACCGGTGTGCTGGAACGCGCGTCACCGGCTTGCCGCCGTTTCAGGGAGGAGTGGCCGGCTTGTTCGGTTACGACTTCAATCGGCAGTTCGAGACACTGCCTGCAGCGCGGTACGACGAGTTTGGCGTTCCGGCCCTCGCCGTTGGCCTCTACGACGTCGTCGTCGCGTTCGACCATCGGGACGAGCGCTGCTGGATCATTTCGCAGGGGTGGCCCGAGACCGACGGCGACCGCCGGCGTCGGCGGGCGGAGGATCGTCTCGCCTGGATCCGAGCGATCGTCGCAGGGGCCTGTCCGGGCGGTTTGCCCAGCGGTGGGCCACCGGCTCTGACCGTTCCGGCCTCGGCGCTGGCACCGCAATTCGCCACGTCGGTACAAGCGACATTGACCAGCGACTTTGCACCGGACGGTTACCTGCGGGCTGTCGAACGCGCGGTGCAGTACATTTGCGACGGCGACGTGTTTCAGGTGAACCTGAAACAGCGGTTGTTGCGCCCTGCGGCCAGCGACTCGGTATCGCTGTATTTGCGCATGCGGAGGCGGAATCCGGCGACGTTTGCGGCCTACCTAGATTTGGGGGACGTGCAGATCGTCAGTGCATCGCCGGAACGGTTCCTGCGCGTCGACGACCGCGAAGTCGAATCGAGGCCGATCAAAGGGACGCGGCGGCGGACGCACCTGCCCGAGGCGGACCTGTTCGCCGGCGACGAACTCAAGGCGAGTGAAAAGGATCGGGCTGAGAACGTGATGATTGTCGACCTGATGCGGAATGATCTGTCGCGGGTGTGCGAGACGGACAGCGTGCGCGTGACCGACCTGTGCCGACTCGAGAACTACGCGTTTGTGCAGCACCTCGTCTCGGGGGTCGTGGGACGTCTGGCGGCGGACAAGTCGTCGTTCGACCTGTTGGCGGCGACGTTTCCCGGCGGGTCGGTGACCGGCGCGCCCAAGATCCGAGCACAAGAGATCATCGCCGAGCTCGAGCCGACGGCACGCGGGGCGTATTGCGGCTCGCTGGGGTACATCGGGTTGGACGGCGCGATGGACACGAGTATTCTGATCCGTACCGTGACGGCGGCGGGGGGCTGGTGGCAGGCGCCAGTGGGAGGCGGCATCGTCGCACAATCGGTGCCCCGCCACGAGTATGAAGAAACCTGGCACAAGGCCGAGGGGCTGTTGCGGGCCTTCGAGTGAACGTGGCGTCGCTGCGATATCCCCATGAGAGACAACATGAGTCGACACAGCAGCGACGACGCCGAAAGCCACCGTGCGGTTGGGCGTTTGGTGGTGATTGACAACTATGACAGCTTCGTTTTCAACTTGGCGCGGTATTTTGAACGGCTGGGTCAACCGACGTGGGTCGTGCGGAACGACTCGATTGACGTCTCCGAATTGCGACGGGAGAAGCCGCGAGCGATCGTGATCTCGCCGGGGCCAGGGCGGCCGACTGACGCTGGGGTATCGCTGCAACTGGTCCGCGAATTGCATGCGGAAGTGCCGATTCTCGGCGTGTGCCTGGGGCATCAGGTGATCGTCGAAGCACTGGGGGGGCGGGTCGACCACGCCAGCGAACTGGTCCACGGGCGTGCCTCCGATGTCCTGCACGAGGGCGACGGCGTGTTTCGCGGATTGCCCAGTCCGCTGCGCGTGGGGCGTTATCATTCGCTGGCGGCCGTGGGTGATACGCTGCCGGATGACCTGACCGTGACTGCACGCAGCACGGACGGCACGATCATGGGTGTCGCCCACCGTCGGTACCGCGTGGTAGGCTTACAGTTTCACCCCGAGTCGATCCTCACACAGCACGGTCACGCGTTGCTGGCCAACTTCCTGCGTGAGTGTGACCTCCCCGTGGCGGCCGACCCCGTGGAGTTGGATCGTGCCGTCGCACCACCGGAGACGCCGAGCACGCCGCCGCCGGCGCGGCCGGTCACGTTTTAGATTTGTAGCCGCGAATGTGTGCCGAGTGGCGACGGACGAACATCGAAACTGTGAAGCTCATGGAAATGCGATGGACAACGTAGCGTCCAGACCGATCGTCGCGAACGACGAGTGTGCGGCCGACGCCGCTCCACGCCGGCGTCCGGATGGCTGGTTGGTTGCCGAGGGCATCGTCACCACGCGGAATCCGGACGGCACGACCAACGTCGCTCCCATGGGGCCGCTGGTCGATCCGGCAATGACGCGGTTCATATTGCGGCCTTTTCGCACGGCGACGACCTATGCCAATCTCATCCGCACGGGCGAGGCCGTGTTTCACGTGACCGACGACGTCGAACTGTTGGCCCGAGCGGCCGTGGGGCGTCTCGACACGCCACCGCCGCTGAGCGCCGTCGATTGTGTGGACGTGACGGTGCTGGACGGCGCTTGCCGCTGGTATGCCCTGAAGCTGCGAAGCGCGGACGATCGTGACGAGCGGAGTTGGATCGAGACGGACGTGGTGGAACGGCGGTTTCAGCGGGAGTTTTTCGGCTTCAATCGTGCCAAACACGCCGTGCTCGAAGCGGCCATCCTGGCGACGAGGGTGGGGTTGCTCGCGGCGGCTGAGATACTCGGAGAGTTCGAGCGGCTTGCCGTGATTGTGGAGAAGACGGGCGGCGACCGGGAACGGCGGGCGTTTTCGTTGCTCGATGGCTTTGTCCGCGATTGGGGAACGAAGGAATCCGGCGCAAAGGTATCGGGTTGACGTGGGCCATCGAGCAGCAACGGCAATATGCACATACGAGTTACCACGCCCAGTCGATTGCACTTTGGCATGTTCTCGTTTGGTCGCAGCGACGTGCCAGCCTACGGCGGTGTGGGAGTGATGGTGCGGCACCCCGGCGTCGTTCTCGATATCGCGCCCGCTGACGGCTTGAATTGTTGCGGACCGCTCGCCCAACGCGTTGCGTGCTTTGCTCGAGCCGCCGCAGAATATTGGGGCGATGCCCGCGCCGAGTCGTGCGAGATTCGTGTGGTTGAGGCGCCTCCGCAACACGTTGGTCTGGGTACCGGCACTCAATTGGCGATGGCGGTGGCTCTGGGTCTCAGCGTGCTGTTGCGCCGTGGGGATCGCGACGCCGTTGAGTTGGCTCGGGCGGTCGGGCGTGGTCGTCGTTCAGCCGTGGGTACGCATGGTTTCGCGCGGGGCGGCCTGATTGTCGATCCGGGGCGGTTCGTCGACGGCGCCAGTGCGAGTCCCGGGCCATCGCACGACATTCCCACGGTGGTGGAACACGTCGTTTTGCCACGTCACTGGCGGTTTGTCCTGCTGCGTCTGTGCCATACAGCCGGGCGCCATGGAGCGTCGGAAGAATCTGCCTTTGAAAGGCTGCCGGCCGTGCCGCCGCGGGTCACGGAGAGGTTGCACGAAATCGTCCGCGAGCAAATGCTGCCCGCAGCTCGCGCCGGCGAAACGGACCGGTTCGGCGAGGCGGTGTTCGAATACGGCGTACTGGCGGGAGAGTGCTTCGCAACCCAGCAGTCGGGTGCCTTCGCCGACAGCCGTGTCGCTGAGCTGGTTCGACGAATTCGTGGCATGGGCATTCGCGGCGTTGGTCAGAGTTCCTGGGGCCCGACGGTGTTTGCCCTCGCGGGCGCAACGGACGAGGCGGAGCGGATTGTGACCAAGCTACGGGAGACGTATGCGCGTGACGAACTGGACGCCATCGTCACAAGCCCTTCTCAGTGGGGAGCCCACGTCAATTTCGATGTCGAGTCCGGATGAGCCGTCCACAACGACGTGGTGGGGGCTCGACGGAACGGCCGTGTCACCTCGACGCGGACGGAAGGCCCGGGCGACCCGTTGGCCGACTGGGAACGATTTTCCCCGAGCAAAGCAGATTAAGCTTGATTTGCCGAAATCGGGCGACGAGAATGTGCGACGTGGGGAAGCCGGTCCGACACGAGTCGGACGTTTTGTAGCAGCGGTCAGCCCGTTGCTTCCCGCCGACTGCGTTGCGAGAGGGGTCTCTTGCGGCGTTGAGGCCTGAAACTGTGGTGGCGTCAGGGCAGGCGTCGTACTTTGCAGAGTGATCAGGTCCACCCAGGGAAGCAGGAGGCGTCCATTGCTCAAATGCCGACGGCAGGTAGCGCTACCCCTGCGGAGCCGCCCCTCGTCGCCCGCGACGTGTGGCACGAAGAGTTCCTTAGTTTGCACGACACAAACGGAGGGACGTGCGATGTCGATCCACGTCGAATGTCCTAATGGGCATAAGCTCAAGGTGCACGTCCGTCACGCTGGACAGACCGGTCTTTGCCCGAAGTGCCAGCAACGCGTGCTCGTTCCGGAATTGAAAGTGCCTGAACCGGCGCCGGTTGGACTCGGGGAGAACGAAATCGCTGCCATGTTGGGCGATCCCGCTGAGGAAGAGCCGCTGGACGTGCATCAGGAGTTGCGACATCGCCAGCCAGGCCGAACGAGTGACTCAACGCTCGCCGGCGGTTCGAGCATCATCGAGAAAACTAAGCGTTGCCCGCGCTGTAAAGGTGTGATCAGCGCACGCCTGAACGTCTGCCCACTTTGTCAAACGTATTGTCCGGGCGGCAGCGCGTCGACCAAGCCGCAATCCCTCATTTGCCGGCAATGTGGAACCGAAAGCATCCCCGGCGACGCGTTTTGCACGGGCTGCGGCGCCGAGTTGCACTAAGCTGAGATTCCGCAGATAGCTACCTGCGCTTTGGCAGACGATTTGTACCATGTTTGCGAGGGCAATGGGATTTGAGCATTTCATGCCACGCCGACGGGAGAGCCCAGCCGGTACGTCGAAAACGACGATTTGCGCATCGGATTTGACAGCCGGTTGAAGCTGAAGTTCTGTGGCGGCAGGGTGACGTCGCAGCGACATCAGTAGCCGCCGCTCGCATCTCGATGGCTCTTGTTTTACACATGAGTGCTCCGATGGTCATCAAATCCTTTTCATTGGTGCTCATTTTCGCAACGTGGGAGATTGCGGCGTTTGCCACCGAGCCCGTCGCGGTGCCGCCGGCGTTAGTCGAACACGTCCACGAATCGGTTGGTCGGGCTATCGGCTACCTGCAATCCGAAAGTGCCGCGTGGTTGAACACGCGCCGCTGCGCCGCCTGCCATCATGCCGGCATGCCGCTGTGGGCGCTTGGCGAAGCCAGCCGGCAGGGTTACGAAATCGACCGGAAGTACCTTTCCGACACCTTCGAGTCGCTGCTGGGTTCCAAAGAGAATCTACTGGCCTCGAAGATCTTTCCCAATCCGGCCGACCCTCCCGATCCACGTCCACAGGGGCGGGGGCTGAACATGGGCCTGCCGTTTCTCGCCGTTGCCGCGCACGCCTTACCAACTCTCTCCGACGCTGAAAAGCAGTGCCTGCGGCTCATCGCAGAAGAGATCATCAAGAAGCAACAAGCGGATGGTTCCTGGGAATTCTTTGCCACGCTGCGACGTCCGCCCGTCAACGAAAGCCAGATCACCGATGCGGCCTGGATCATTATGGCGCTCGAAGATATCACCGGGCCGGATGCGTCAACGTCGGAGCGTGCATCTCTGGAAAAAGCCACCGATTGGTTTGACGCGCGTGAGCAGTTGGAGCTGCACCAAGAACACGTGTTGAAATTGTTCTTGGGCGTACGCGCCGGCAACTCGCGTGATGCGCTACAGCCGGCGATTGACGAGCTGTTGGCGCTGCAGCGCGGCGACGGGGGATGGAGCCAGACGATTCCAGATCCCACCAGCGACGCCTTTGCCACAGGCCAGACGCTGTACGTCCTGTCACTCGTGGGTTACACCGCCGAGCATCCACAGATTAAGCGAGCAATCGAATTTCTCGTGGCCACACAAGCGGCCGACGGTAGTTGGCCGATGGCATCTCGCTCGACGCCTGACGGTTCGCCGGGCAGCGCGAAATTACTGACGCCGATCGTCTGCTCCGCTACATCCTGGGCCACGCTCGGGCTTACCGGGATCCTGCCTCACACACGCTAGAGCGGACGCCACCCGTTCACGCTCACTTGGGGTGCGTTCGTCGAACGCAAAGCATCCCGCGCTGCGCACATACAGAAAAGCAACACGATGTTCGCCAGGAAGAACGATGCCACAGTTCCCCTGCAGCCGCTGCCGTCACACGTCCGTTCGAGCGGCGGGGAGTACGCAACGTGCATTCGGCGGCTGTGCCAATGCGTGCGAAACCGGATTCCCGCTTCGGCGGACGGCTAGGAACTAGGGGCGTATCCTCACAAAGTGGTGCCCGCCGAGTGAGATGACGTTGCCGCCTTCTCGCGCTTCGTTTCGGCTCGGCGGCAGTGGCGCGTCGGCGGGGCCGAACGACGGCGTTTTCGCGCGTCTCGTTTGTCGTCAGCGAATCTTGCCACGGCCGAGCAGTGGCCAGACGTCCGCCAATCGTCCGTCGCGAAAGACGTAGAACTCGTCGTGTAGCACGTTCGTCAGGTCTGAGTAGCCGGGCACCAGACAGAGCCGCTCGCCGATTGCCGGCCCAGTCCCTCCGCCGACGACTTTCAATTCTCCGTGTTCGGCGGAAAATCGCACGGCGACCAGATCGTCGCGACCTTGCACGACGGGCAGCCGGAGTTCGACGTTGTGCGACTTACGGCCGGCGTCGACGATGACGCGTTCAGTGTTCGGGCGACTCACAACCGTCGTCACCAGCGACAGGGCGTTCTGAAAGTCTTCGACCTGGCACGCCTGGCGGTAAAACACGTCCATCATCACGAGGCCACCCGCCTGTAGCTCGGTGATCCCTGGGCAGGCGACGGTGTAACGAAACGAGCCGGTACCGCCGGCGGAGACGATCGGGCATGGCAAATCCGCGGCCAGTATCCGATCGCGGTTGTCGACGAGTTCGGCCATGGCCTTCTCGATCGCGAGGCGCTTTTCTTCAACGTCTTCGATCGTGAGCAGATGGCCTTCGTAACCCATGATGCCCGCCAACGTGACACCGGCCGTGCCGTCAATCTCTCGGGCAAGGTCAAGCGTTGCTTGACCACTGGGACAGCCGGCGCGGGCGAGCCCGATGTCGACTTCGACCAAGAGACGGATCTCGACCCCCAGGGCGCGGGCAGCGTCGGCGATCTCCGCGACGTGGTGAACGTCGTCAACGGCCACGATCGGATCCGCCGACCGCCGCAACATGGCCAGGCGCCGTACCTTCTGCGGGCCCACGACCTGATTGGCGATGAGGATGTCGCGAATGCCGTGTGCAGCCATGACTTCGGCTTCGCCGAGTTTGGCACAGGTGACACCGATTGCACCGACGTCGAGCTGGAGTCGAGCCAGTGCTGGCGATTTGTGGCCCTTGGAATGGGGACGCCACTGTTTGGCGTTGCGGCGACAGATGTCCGCGGCGCGGGCGATGTTCGCTTCCAGTGCGTCGGCGTCGAGGCACAACGCGGGCGTGTCGATCTGGTCAAGCGTCGCGCCAGGTTTCACGGGCGAGTGCACATAGGGGTTATGCATGCCGCCCTCCCGGGCAATCGGTATCGTTGATAGTCTTTAATGAGGATCTCATCGCCACTTGCGACGATGTCGGCCCAGCCGCGCCGCATGAGCAATCCCATCGCGTTGACCACTTCGGCGCGGGGCTCCTATAATCGCGCCATGGGTTGGCAGGAGCGCCGCCAAAGGGTGGTGGGCGCACTGCGAAGCAGGAGCACGTCTCGGTTTAGGGAAGCGGATACGATCTTAACGTGGCTACCGTACCTGTCGATGTCAAGGAGCAGGTCAAACAGTCGATCGACATCGTTGATCTGATTGGGGGCCATCTCTCGCTGCAACGCAAGGGACGGAAGTTCGTTGCGCATTGTCCCTGGCATGACGACCGCCGACCCAGCCTGCAGATCGACCCGGAGCGCCAGTCGTTCAAGTGCTTCGTTTGCGACATCGGTGGCGACGTGTTTTCGTTCGTGATGAGAATGGAAAACGTCGAGTTTCGCGAGGCACTTTCGCTTCTCGCCGAGCGTGCCGGCATATCACTCGGTGGCTCCAGGGGGGCGCCTTCGGAGAAACTGCGCGAGGTGCGCGACGTCGTCGCCTGGGCGCGGGAACGTTTTCACGAGTTTCTGCTGTGCGACTCGGCGGCCGAGCCGGCTCGCCGGTACCTCGCCGAGCGGCGGATCAAACCTGAAACCTGGCAGCAGTTTCAACTCGGGTTTTCGCCGCCGAGTTGGGATTGGCTGTTGCGCGCCGGGCAACGGGCGTCGCTCGCTCCAGAAGCGCTAGAAAGCGTTGGCCTCGTCGTGCGACGCGAAGACACAGGACGGGTGTACGATCGCTTCCGCGGCCGGCTGCTCTTCCCCATCTGTGACCAGCGGGGGATTCCTGTCGGTTTCGGCGGTCGGGTGCTTCCCGCGCTTGTCGCCGAACAAGGCGAGGCGACGGGAGCGAAATACATCAACTCGCCCGAGTCGCCGCTGTTTACCAAGAGCAAACTGCTCTACGCTCTCGACGCCGCCCACCGCGAATTTCAGGCGCGACGCGAGTCAATCGTGGTCGAGGGCTACACCGACTGCCTCATGGCCCACCAGTTTGGAATCCGCAATACCGTGGCCGTGCTAGGAACGGCCCTGGGGGGCGAACACATTCGGTTGCTGCGACGGCTTGTCGATCGAGTCGTGTTAGTTTTGGACGGCGACGCGGCTGGGCAGCGGCGAACGAACGAGGTGCTGAACTTGTTCGTGGCAGCGAAGTTTGATCTGAGAGTCGCCACGCTGCCTGAGGGCCTCGATCCGTGCGATTTTCTGGTGCAGCGCGGCCCGGATGCCTTCCGCGAATTGATCGAATCGGCCCACGATGCCCTCGACCACAAGATTGCCGCGGAGCTGACAGCCGTCCGCGGTCAGGATTCAGTCCACGCCTCGCAGCAGGCCGTGGAAAACATCCTGGCGACGCTGGCAATGGTAGAACCAGGCGGTGACGCCGAAGCGACCGCCACT
>JAGQPT010000469.1 GCA_020426575.1 Planctomycetales bacterium | reverse complement strand
CAGCTTTTTTCGTGACGACGACGACGGTCATCTCTTGGGCGGAAGTAAACCGATCTTCGCTCCGAACGCCGGCGAAGTAGCATCGGCCGAGTCCGATGGTCTGCCTGATGGCACGATCCATGACGTACTAGAGATACTCTGCCAGGTGTCTCGCACGTATGACATCGACTGGGAAATCAGCCACGACTACTTCGAGGGCGCAATCGGATTGATTCAAGGTGGGCAGGCGGACGCGGAAGTTGTGCAGCAACTCGCGGCGCTCGGCGAATTGGGTGATATCGTCACCGAGTTTGGACTCCCTGACGCGCCGGGAGAACCGTCCGACGTTGACGACGACGAACCGGGCCTGCGACTATTCCAGGGAGACGCCTGATCGGCGCCTGGAATTGTGTTCCAGTTGTACTGGATCGCTCTATCCGCGTCCCCATGGACACCTGGCCACACGAGCTATTGAGCATCTTCGAGCAGCGCCGCGACGACGCCGGGCATGTCGTGTGGATTTGCTTCGGCGGAAGCCGGGTGGCCTAGCTCTGTCAGCGTGGCCGTGGTGATTGGGCTGATGCTCACGAGCCGCGCTTTACCGAGTGTGCTGCCGAACATTTGCGCCAGATTACGGGCAATGGCCGAACTGGTCACGGTGACCCAATCGATGTGGCCACCCTCGAGTGCTTCGCGAATTGCGTCGTCCGGTTGCGCGATGTCGACGCTGCGGTAGACGACAATCTCTTCGACGTCGGCACCTGCGGCAACGAGTGATTCGGCCAACACCTGTCGGCCGCGGCTAGCGCGCACGAGCAAACAGCGCCGGCCGCGGACCTCGCCCGACAGCGACGCTGCGAGCGACTCGGCGCGGAACGACTCGGGAACGACGTCGGGGCGGAGGCGATAACGCCGCAGTTCGGCTGCGGTGCCGGGACCGATCGCCGCGATCCGCAGGCCGCCCAAGGTGCGCAGGTCAAGCGACGAGTCGCTGAGCCGATCCAGCAACATACTTACGCCATTGGCGCTGGAGAATACCAGCCAATCGAATTCGGCGAGGCGGGCGATGGCGTCGTCGACCGGTCGCCAGTCGTCGGGCGGAGCGATCTCGATGGCGGGTTGGATGAGCACTTCGGCGCCGAGGTCTTCGAGCGGCTCGGCCAGCGACGCCGCCTGCTCACGAGGCCGGGTGACCAGCACGCGGCGTCCGGCCAATGGCCTGGTGGCGAACCAGTGGCCCGGTGCTTCGCCAGCGACGGCCGTGCCGACGATCACAAGCGCGGGCGGTCGCAGTTGCCGCGCGTCAATCTCTTCGGCAACCGTGCCCAACGTGCAGCGCACGACAAGTTGATCGGCCCAGGAGCAGCGGCGCACGATGGCGGCTGGCGTCTCCGGCGCCTTGCCGGCCGCGATGAGCGACGACGTCCACTGGCCCGCCGTTGTCACGCCCATGTAGACGACGATCGTGCCCGGGAAGTCGGCGAGTTGGCCGTAGTCGAGCGCCGGTGTTGCTTTCTCGGCCTGTTCACGGCCGGTGACGAAGGCGACGGCGGAGGCGACGTTGCGATCGGTGATTGCGATACCGGCGTAGCTGCCGGCGGCCAGTGCGGCCGTGATACCCGGAACCACCTCGAAGCGGAGGCCGGCGGCGTCGAGTGCGTCGATTTCTTCGGCGGCGCGGGCAAAGATCGCCGGGTCGCCCGCCTTGAGACGCACGACGGTGCGTCCCTCGCGCGCCGCCTCGACGACGCGGCGGTTCAGCTCGGGCTGGCTCATCAGCTTGCCGTGGCCGTGGCGACCGGTGCAAATGCATTCGGCGTCCGCGCGGGTGTGTTCGAGGACACGTGGGTTGACCAAGTAGTCGTAGAGCACCAGGTCGGCACGCGCCAGGCATTGCACGCCCCGCAGCGTGATCAGACGGGGATCGCCGGGACCGGCGCCGACGAGGTACACCATCCCGGAGGCGTGCGGCTCGACGTCGCGATGGGCGGAGCTGGATGTCGACATCGGGCGTCGGCGCCGCTGGGGCGAATGGTGGCGGTGGTGAACAGTGGCCGGCGCTGCAAACGGACGCTCGGGCACGCGGCCCGTCGACGCCGGGCGTGCGTTGCGTCGTCGAGGTCTTGTGATAAAGTAGGGCGAAACTGGCTAGCCCGGGTCAGCCTAAGCTACAATTGTATCAGATGTTCGGGCGACGTGCGCCGAGGCGCATCCGCCGATGGTTCCCTGCTCTGCATCCCCTGTGCAACCACGACGAGAAGATGGCCAAAGACAACGCTCCGCAACCCGAAGGTCGCCAACCGATTTCGCCCGCCAAGCGTAAGCGGTTGCAGACGGCGTTTCAGTACGGTGCCAAATCGTCTTCGGAAGGGAATTACGACTACGCCACCGAGATGTTTTTGCAGTGCGTCAAGGGTGACCCGGGCAACGCGATCTATGTGCAGAACTTCCTGGGCAATCTCCAGAAGAAATACAGCAACAACAAGAAGGGGAGCCGGATGGCCGGCATCAAGGGTGCCGGCGCCAAGGGGAAAATCAAGAAGGCGACGCTGCAGAAGCAATGGGACGCAGTGCTCACTGAAGGCCTGGCGATGCTGCAACTGAACCCCTGGGACACCAGCACGCTGCTATCGATGGGGACGGCGTGTGAAAACCTCGAATACGACGAGGCCCAGTTGGTGTATCTGAAGATGGCGATGGATGCCAACCTCAAAGACCCGGACGTCAACCGCCAGTGCGCCTTGGCCCTGGCGCACCAGGGGCGGTTCGATGAGGCGATCGTTTGTTGGACCCGCGTGCTGCAGGCCAAGCCGGGCGACGAGGAAGCGAACCGCGCGATCGGCGACCTCACGGTCGAAAAGACGATCCACAGGGGAGGGTATGAAGGTGCCGACAGCAGCAAACAGGTCCGCGCCGAAGACGAAGCGCCGGTGAACCCGGGCCTGGTCCGCACGCCCGAGCAGCAACTGCAGAAAGCGATCGACAAGGATCCGGAAAACGTATCGAACTATCTGGAACTGGCGAACCTGCACATCTCGGCCCGCCGCAACGAAGAGGCGCTGAAGGTGTTGGCCGACGCTCAGGCCGTCGCCGGTGGCGACCTGTCGATCCGCGAACAGATTGAGGACCTCGAGATCACACAGCTCAAGGAACAGGTGGCCATCGCCGAGCAACAGCACCGCAAATCGCCGGATGACGCCAAGTCCAAGGAGCTTTACGATCGCTATCGCGCCGAGCTGAACGCCCGTGAGATTCAGGTGCTCGCGGCGCGCGTCGAACGGTACCCGACGAACGTCGGTCTGAAGTACGACTTGGGCCTGCGGCTCAAACGTGCCCGCAACTACAAAGAAGCGATCACCATGTTCCAAAAGGCATCGGGCGATCCACAGCGTCGGGGGATAGTCCTGCTCGAATTGGGGCAGTGCTTCCAGCAGATCAAGCAGTACAAGTTGGCGCTGGACAACTACGAGAAGGCGGTCGAGGCGATTCCTGACAAGGACGAAGACTCGAAGAAGCAGGCCCTGTATCTGGCTGGCCGATTGGCCGAGGGGCTCAAGGACCTCGCCAAGGCGGAAAAACATTACACGGCCCTGGCGGGGCTCGACTTTGGCTATCGCGACGTCGCCGAGCGGCTCGATAAAATCCAGTCGGGCGGCGACGGCTGAGACCAGCGCCGAGCTTCTTACGCTCGTGCCTTGGAGGCGGTTGTGATCGCACATCGTCTTGGCGTTCGGAGTGGTCGCGGAGAACTCGTGTCGTGAGTCCTCATTCGCGGGAAACTATATGATTGGTCTTCAGTGTGGGCCAATTCGGCGGCCTGTCGGCTGCCTTGTCTACCCACTTCGAGGGCAATGACGCCGTCGAACGAAATTCGTGCCGCTCGGGAAGCGCTTTCGGTGAGAAACTCAGCGGAGATTCTCCCAGGATTTCCCTTGAAAACACTGTGTGGGTGCTTACTCTAGAGGTAACTTTCGGAAACAGTTACAGAAGAGGCACTGCTATGTTGGGGTTTGCGCGCTATCGCCGCGCCGCGATCGTTATGATCGCTGCGCTTCTTGTATCGGCTCTCGGCGTTTCGGCGCACGCATCGCCGCTGCTCACGATTCAGCTTGGTGGCGTCGACATCGCGTACGACGGCACGAACATCTACAACGGCGGGCCTGATGCCGGCGACCCACTCACGACCGTGGCTTTCGTCGTCGACGGTTCGATGGTCGGCAGCGTGTTGACCAGTGAGATTGCCCTGGATGTGCTGATTCCGGACGTCACCAACATTCCCGATACCGGTGGAATGGTCAGCAGCGCGGCCGGCGGAACATTCGACTTGCTGCTGCCCGGCGGTGATTTTCTCGCGCTCGACATGGGCTCGGCGATGATCACGTATGTCAACATCTCGAACGTCGTCGAGTTCGTATTCGCCGGTTCGATCGCCACGGTCGACGGACAAGCGTTGCCCTACGGCCTAGAGATCGGTGAATCGGTGACGATTTCGTTCTCTACCCCGATCAACGATGGCTCACTGGTGACGAGCGGTGGCACGGTCGACGCGTTCACGGCGACGGGCACGGGCGAAGTGCGCGGCACGTTGATCCCCGAACCGGCGACGCTTTCCCTGACGCTGCTGTCGTCGCTTGCCTTGCTGGGTGCTTGCCGACGACGCTAGGGCCACGCCGACTCCGCTTCCACGGCGAATGGTCTGCGCAAGCGACGAGGTTTCGGGCATTAGAGGTTTCCGGCATTAGCTGCCGGGACTTTTCTGGCGGTGCGGCCGTCTACTCTGCGGAGGGATCACGCAGCCGGGAACGACGCGTTCTGTGCCATCGGCAGTTGCTGCCACCCCTGGACAGGGCCCGCCCAATTCGTCATAAAGGTGGATTCTCACAGCTTCAGTAGCCACCCGTACGGTCGAGTTAGCCGAGCCCATGCCCAATTCCCCCAGTGCCAAGAAACGTCTGCGTCAGAACGTAGTGCGACGTGCCCGCAACCGCTCGATCAAGTCGGCCGTGCGGTCGCAGCTGCGCAAGGTTCGCGAAGCGATTGCCGCGGGCGACCTGGAAAAGTCGAACAACGAATTCCGCCTCGCCGTCAAAAAGCTCGACAGCGCGGCTGCCGACCGGGTGATTCACGCTAACGCTGCCGCACGGCTCAAGTCGCGGCTCAACGCCAAGATCAAGGCGCTCGCTCAGGCGGCCTAAGCTAGTACCGGCCGTGTCGTCGGCCGGGCGATCAACGCTCGAAGACCACACGAGCCGCATCGAAAACGGGACCGTCGACACACGTGCGGCGATAGTCCCATCCCGCGGCCGCATGATCGTCGCGAACTCGGGCGACGCAACTGAAGCAGATGCCCACGCCGCAGGCCATCGGCGTCTCCAGCGACACCTCGCAGCTCACGCCGCGCTCCGTTGTGATTGCTGCAACGGCCGCCATCATCGGCTCCGGGCCGCATGACACGACGTGTGCACCGTCGGCGTCGGTTTCGGCGTCGAGCACTTCGTTGAGCAGGTCGGTGACGAAGCCGTGATGTCCCGTTGAACCGTCATCGGTGGCCAGGCGAACGTCGGCACCGGCGGCACGGAAATCGTCGACGCATGCCAGCCAGCGCTCGTTGCGGGCACCGTAGCAGAACGTCACGCGTTCGACTTGCGGTGCGTGGCGACGCGGCGAACCGTATTGCCGCAATCCGAGTCGTTCGCGCGCGAGGCTGAGAAACGGCGTCTGACCAATGCCGCCGGCGACGACGATCAAGTGCCGCGGCGGTCGACTGCGACCGGCCGGCTGAGGGGCAAATCCGTTGCCCAGCGGTCCCCAGATGTCGAGCGACTGTCCGGGCTGGCACGTCGACAACATGCCGGTGAGCCGACCGACGACGAGGTATACGACATCGAGCGCGACGTCATTACCCGATGCGTCGCTGACGACGTCGTACATCGCCAACGGCCTCGCCAGCAGCGGGTCGCTCCCGTCGGTCCAACGGAGCATCACGAATTGGCCGGGGAGAATTTCCCGGGCAATCTCGGGGCAATCGAGCCGCAATCGGTAGGTGTCCTCGGCGACGCGGACGTTCTCGACCACGCCGGCGCGACACTGGCTCGCCTGGTCGGCATAGCAGGTCGTGGTGGGAGACTCGGGCATCGCAGGGGCAAGGTCGTTGAAGTCAGCGGGGGGAGGCGTGAACAGTCCGCGGGGTAGGGCGACGGTCAATCGGTCGACGGCGAACGCAGAAGTCGTCGACGAGCAGCCGATGATGAGCCCAGTCGGCGCGCGGCGGTCGCCGTCGGATTGCCGCGGCGGCGCACCAAACGATACAGTTGATCCACTTCTTCGCGCATCAGCGGTCGATAGTCGCCCGCCGGGAGCCCTTCGAGCCGCAAGCCACCCATGGCGACGCGGCGGAGGGTGAGCACTTTGTGCCCCATTCGTGCCATCAGGCGGCGGATCTCGCGATTGCGTCCTTCGGCAAGGACGATTTCCAGCGTGGTGCTGCCGCGCCGTGTGCCTTTCATCCGTACGCTGCGCGGCCGCGCCGGTCCCTCGGCAAGGTGAACGCCTTCGCGGATTTTTTCCAGGTCGGCCTGTGTTGGCCGGCCTGCGACCTGGACGTGATAGGTCTTTTCGATGCCGAACCGCGGATGCGTCAAACCGTTGGCCAGTTCACCGTCGTTGGTGACCAGGATCAGGCCTTCGCTCGATTTATCCAGTCTTCCCACGGTGTAGAGCCGGCCGAAGTGACCCGGCACGAGGTCGATCACCCTGGTGCGGCCGTCCGGATCGAAGTTGGTCGAAACGACGCCGACCGGCTTGTGGACCATCAGATAGACCAGTCGCGCCCGATTGATCCGTTCTCCGTCGACGCGGATTTCCTGTCGCTGCGGATCAACCTTCACGCCGAGGTCCGTGACCACTTGTCGGTCGACTTCGACACGGCCGGTGAGGATGAGTTGTTCGCATTCACGACGACTGGCCACCCCGGCGTGGGCCATCACTTTTTGCAGCCGCTGCGGCCCATTTGGTTCGGCGGGCGATACATTTTCGGCGATGCGACGTCGGCCACGGGACGAGCTGGCACGTCGACGATCTTTCGGCGACGCCGATTGCTTCGGCTGAGCTGACTTGGACCGTCGGGCGCCGGACTGTTTCGATTTACCAGGTTTCATCGGGCGCGCCGGGGCCGTTGTGCGGCTAAGAAGTACGGGGCAGGCAGTGCGGACACGTGACCGCGAGTTCCGCCCGCGGACATCGACCGCGGGCAGGCAGCGAAACAGCGTCCACGCCGGATGCGCAGACGGCGGGCGGCGAAGCGCTTCGTCCGATCATACCCCGCACGTCGCGCTGGTCACAGGGGCGCCGTGGCGATTCGCTGGGGACCTGGAGGATGCGGCAGCGGACGGTTGCGGAGACCGAACCGCCGTGCTCAGCTGCCGAAGCTGAATGGATTGATTCGACCCCGCTCGGGCTCAGGCGTCGGATGCGCGTAGTCGATCGGCCGACCGCCGTCGATCTTCGGCCCCATGATCGGATCGGGGTAGGGATCAAACACTTCGGCCTCGGCCCGTTGATACGACGCCGGCCCCGGATTGAACCAGCGAGGCGCCGGAAAATAACCACAGCCGAGCGCCGGCAGCGCCACTGCAGAAGTCACCACGAGCCACCCGAATCTGCGCATTGTTGGAGGTACTCCCTGGGCGGTCGGCGGCTGGGTGAAGCGGTGGCGGGTAAAAAAGTCGTGACGTTTCCCACGAGACCTTTGTCCGCGGGTTGGAGGTATGTTTCGGGGGCGGCATTATACGGAAAGCCCCCCGGCCGCCCCAGAGCAGTGCGCCGCAATCGTCGGTGGCAAGCGGTAACGTTTGATGGCAACCGGCGATTGATAGCAATCGGCCGACAGCAGCCGTCCAGTGTCACATCGACGTCTCGCCGCGGCGGGCTTGAGACGCTATGGCGAAACGGGCTGGCACGTTGCACGTCGTTCCGATCAGGGAAGATATACGTCCACAAGTGTGCCACGGCTCAGTGGCTCGACGATCGTTGGGCCACAGCTCGCCGGTAAGAGTGCGGTGCTGCCTTTCGTCAGTGGCACGTCGACCGGGTCGCCGGCGATGCGGCATGACCCGGCGATCACTGCGAGCAGATGGAAGCGGTCATCGCCACCAATGCTGAGCGGGGCGTCGCCTTCGGACGCGGGGGGGAACTCGTATCGATCGAACACGAACTTGTCGCACTCGACCAGACGAGTACGGCCAGATGCGTCGGTCGGCTGGGGCTGCTGAGGGCCAACCGGACCGAGTGAAAAATCAGTGGCGTCGAGTCCGGCTTCGATGTGCAGCTCGCGCGGTGTGCCGTCGGCCTGTAGGCGGTTCCAATCAAACAGGCGGTACGTCGTGTCGCTGGATTGTTGGATTTCAAAGATGAGCAGGCCTTCGCCCAGGGCGTGGACCAGGCCCGCCGGAATAAACACGCATTGCCCCACCGCCGGTTCAAAACTGTTCAGACAGAGTTCGGCCGTGCCGCGATTCATTTCGCGCTCAAACGCCGGGCGATCGAATCCCTGTTTGAGCCCCGCGTAGACGACGCTGCCGGGCTCGACGTCCATCACCAGCCAAGCCTCGGTTTTGCCGAGGTCGGGCGGATCGAGCCGCGCCGCTTGGGCGTCGTTCGGGTGGACCTGCACGCTGAGCGTGCGGTGGGCGTCGAGGAACTTGGCCAACAGGGGGAAGCGCGGCTGCGGATGGTGTCGCCCCAGCAGCGCCGCCCCGTGCTCGCGGACCAATTCGCCCAGCGAGACGCCGGCGAGTGGACCTGCCAGGACGACGCTCTGGTCGTCGCCGTGGTCGACAACTTCCCAGCTCTCGGCGCACATCTCGTCGCCGGTGTTTTTGCCCAGCACGGTGCGGAGCCGGTCGCCCCCCCAGATGTAACGACGAAAGACGGGCTGGAAACGCAGGGGGTAGAGTTCGGCCATGGCGCGGTTTCCGGGGTTAGCGGTGGCGTCGCGAGAGAAGAGGGGGGGCGGACGAGCGATTGGACGAGCCCTCACGCCCATCTTGCCGATCTGCAGCCGAGATGCAACCGCAAACTTCCCCGCCTGCAGCGCATTGTGCCTATACTGGAGCCTGCGGCGGCGTTGTTCGCCGACAAAGGGGTTGATATCATCCAGCCACGCCTGCCTCGCACCCCGCCATTTCCGTTTTCTCGCCAGATGGGCCGAAACCGTGCCCACGCCCATGCGCCGACCGTCGGACGAAGACCTGTTCAAAGACACCACGATGACCTTCGGGGAACACCTCGAAGAGCTGCGCGGGGCGCTGTTCCGCGCGCTGATCGGCCTGGCCATCGGCGTCATGATCGGATTCATCGTGGGCAACTACGTCGTCGAGCTGATCGAACGGCCTCTCATACAGGGCTTGCGGAAGTACCACGTCGGGCAGAACGAAGAGAAGCTGCAGAAATTCCGCGAGCAGGCGGCCGAACTGGGCATCGATAATCCGCAGCGGTACGAATCGGCCGTGGCCGACGGCTTTGCCGTAGACGAGAAATTCGTTGACCCCGAACAATTGTTTGCCCAGCTGCGCAAGCGATATCCGAGCATTCCGGCGGCGCCACCCGCGGATGTCGAGGCGCTGAAGACGTATCAGGACGAGGCGAAGGCGGCCGAGCAGGCGGGGGATCCACCTCCACCGTACCCACAAGCCGAACTCGTGCCGGTGTTGGTCTTCAGCGACCTGGACGAGGATCCTCGGCTGCGACCGACGACGTTCAGCGCGTTGGAAGCCTTCATGATCTACATGAAGGCCGCGCTGATCACGGGTGTGATTTTGTCGGGGCCTTGGATTTTTTACCAGCTCTGGATGTTCGTGGCCGCCGGGCTTTACCCGCACGAAAAGCACTACGTGCACGTATTCTTGCCGTTCAGCGTGGTGCTGTTTTTTGCCGGTGTGGGCCTGGCGTTTTTCTGGGTGTTCGAGCCCGTGTTGGAGTTTCTTTTCAGCTTTAACGCACGGCTCGGTTTTAACACCGACATGCGAATCAGCGAGTGGATCAGCTTCATGCTGTTTCTGCCGCTGGGTTTTGGCGTCGCCTTCCAGCTCCCGCTGGTGATGCTGTTCCTGGAACGGATCGGCGTGTTCACGATCGAAATGTACCTGGAAAAGTGGCGGATCGCGGTGTTGGTGATCGCCGTGCTGTCGGCCGTGCTCACGCCGGCCGACCCGATGAGCATGATCTTGCTCGCCGGTCCATTGGTCGTGCTCTACTTCGGCGCGATCTTGCTCTGCCGCTTCATGCCCCGCGGCGAGCCGCAGTCCAGCCAGGTGTCCCACTGAGCAGGTATCTTACTGAGCAGGGCCCTGCGGACCGATAGCGCCGAAGCGCGGCATGGTTCGTCGTAAGCAGGACGCGTTGCATCGATCAGGCGAGGTGTCGGCGGCGTTGGCGCTGCGTCCCCGATACGCTGCGGCGCAAACGAGGCGGCGGAATCGACACGTGCCGTTGAATGAAGGAGCCAGAGAAAGTTGGACGCCATCGGTGCCGAGAGGGTATGATCGTTGCCGCCGCTGGCCGTTCGCAGGTTTTGCTGCCCGCGACGACGGCGCAAAAGCTAAGGCAGCGGAGGCTTGACGGTCGAAACCTGGTTCCGTGAAAGCAGACCCGCCGATGTGCTTCCTCGGTTCCGGACGGTTCAACCGCAAGCCCCGCTGCCGTCGCGAAGTGTCGTTCGTTTGGTTAAGTGCCCTCGGTAATCGTGCCGCACGATCGCGTGTCAACTCGATGTGAGTGTCGCCGCGCGAGGGCGCATGATCGGTCGCTGACACGAGCGGTTTAAATCGCTTCGCTGCCCCGCTCGCCGGTCCGAATGCGGATGCAGTCGTCCATCGGCAGAACGAAAATCTTCCCATCGCCGATCGTGCCTTTTTCGCCGGTGCGGCCACCTTTAATGATCGCCTGAATCGTCGGTTCGACGAATTCCTCATTGACGGCGATCTGCAACTGCACCTTTCTCAGCAGGTTGACGGCGAACTCGTGTCCTCGATAGACCTCCGTGTGTCCTTTTTGCCGGCCGAAGCCTTGTACGTCCATCACAGTCAGCCGGACCACTTCGACTTCGGTCAAGGCGTTCTTAACCGCCTCGAGTCGACCGGGCTGAATGATTGCCATGATCAGTTTCATTCGCTGCTAGCTCCCGAGTGAGTGCCTCGCACTTGGTTACGAGTGGCGTCGTCGTCCGGTTGATGCGTCCGGAGCGAAGAAGCCGTTCACCCGAAAACGTAGTCTGACGGGACGCCTGCGACAAGGCGACAGGTGGTCCGT
>JAGQPT010000468.1 GCA_020426575.1 Planctomycetales bacterium | reverse complement strand
GATTCCCCGGCCCGACTTGGTTACAAAGGAGGGTTCGCTCGGCCCCAGGCCGTTGACCGTACGAAGTATCGCGATTGGTCGCTTCCATGACAAGCATCCCCCATCCGACGGCGAGCGTCGCTCGCCCCGACAGCGTCTCTGGCATGGCCGTTCGCGGCACCCGCATTCCCACCTACGCGTTCGACTCGCACCAGCAATTGGGTCGGTACGTTGCCCAACTCCTCGTCGATCTGATGCGGCAGCGTTCGGCCGTGGGTCATCGGGCCGTCGTCGGCCTGCCGATCAGCACCGCCGCGCTGAGCGTTTATCGCGAACTGGTGCGAATGCATCGGGACGAGGGGCTCGATCTCTCGCCGTTGGTCGTGTTCACGCTCGATGAGTATTTGGGAATCGGCCGCGACCAGTTGCAGAGCCACTACCGCTGGATGCACGAACACCTGTTGGCGCACGTGAACATCGCCGTCGAGAACATCCACACGCTCGACGGTATGACGGCCCCGGAGAACGTCGACGAACACTGTCGGCAGTATGAAGCCGAGATCCGTCGGGCCGGCGGCATCGACCTGCTGCTGTTGGACGTGGCCCGCAACGGGCGGATCGCCTTCAACGAACCGTTCAGCCAGCGTCACAGCCGCACGCGGGTTGCCCGGCTCGACCCGCTGTCACGCCGCGACGCGGCCAGCGAGTTTTTCACCGAAGACGCCGTACCCTCGTCGGCGCTGACGATGGGGATCGGCACGATCCTCGACGCCCGCCGGGTCCTGCTGCTTGCCCAGAGCGAAGGTCGCGCCGAGATCGTTCGCCAGTCGGTCGAGGGAGACGTGACGAATCGCGTGCCCGCCAGTTTCATCGCCGAACATCCCGACGCCACGGTACTTGTCGACGGCGGCGCGGCCAGCAAGCTCACGGGTGTGGCCACGCCCTGGGTGCTCGGCAACGTCGACTGGACCGACGCGATGGTGAAACGGGCCGTGCTCTGGCTCGTCGAACAGACGGGCACGGCGCTGCTGAAGCTCGACGACAACGACTTCCGAGATCACAATCTGCACCGGCTGCTGCGGCATCACGGCCCGGCCCAAAGCCTCGCGCACCGGGTGTTCCGCTGGATGATGGACACAATCGAATATCATCCAGCCGGCCAGGAGCCGCGGCGAGTGATCTGTTTCAGCCCCCACCCGGACGACGACGTGATCAGCATGGGCGGTACGTTGATCCGCCTGGTCGAAGATGGCCACGAGGTGCACATCGCCTACATGACCAGCGGCAACATCGCCGTGTTCGACCACGACGCCCAGCGGATCGCCGACCTGGTCGCCGAGTTCGGTCGACTCTTCGGCATCGAAGACGAGCGGCTGCGGGCGGTCGAGTCCGACGTGATGCAGAGCCTGCGCGAGAAGAAGCCCGGCGAGACCGACACCGAGGCGGTCCGCAAGATCAAGGGCCTGATCCGCTGGAGCGAAGCGAAGGCGGGGGCCCAGGTGTGCGGCTGCCGCGAGGAAGACCTGCACTTCCTCGACCTGCCGTTCTATCGCACCGGCACGATCGCCAAGAACGCCATCGGCGACGAAGACGTGCGGATCATCCGTGAATTGATCGAGCGGGTCGATCCGGCGCAGATTTACGTGGCCGGCGACCTCTCGGATCCGCACGGCACGCACCGCGTTTGCGCCGAAGCGATCTTCACGGCACTCGGCGAGATCGAAGCGGAGCGGGGAACTCGGCCCGACGTGCTACTTTATCGCGGCGCGTGGCAAGAGTGGGCTCCGCACGAAATCGAGATTGCCGTGCCGCTGAGCCCCCGTGACCTGGAACAGAAGAAGGACGCCATCTTCCGGCACGAGTCGCAGAAGGACGCGGCCCTGTTTCCCGGCGGCGAAGACCCCCGCGAGTTCTGGGAGCGGGCCTGGGACCGCAACCGCAACACGGCCGACCGCTACAACGCCATCGGCCTGCCGGAGTACTTCGCGATGGAAGGCTTCGTCCGCTGGAACGGCCAGGCGATTTGAGGGTGCGGGCGTTTGCCTCGTTTGTGATCTTTGGATGCCAAACTTCCCCCTCCCCCGACGACTGGCGCGGAGGATTGAGCGCGCGGCCTCGGCGAACAACAGATCGCTCCCCCTCAGTCCAGCCAGTCTTGTTTTTCCAGGCGTTCGGGGACGTACTCTTCGGTCACGTAGCTGATGTCCTTGGAGATCAGCGACTCGACTTCGAGCTTGAAGCCGTTGGCAAGCATTTCGGCGATTTCTTTTTGCCAGGGCTGCTTGTTCTCGAACCAGGGGTACGAGGCGATCTGTTTGGCCCGTTTGCGATCGGTGTCGTTGAGGTTGATCTTCACGCTGTCGGAGAGTTCGCAGCGGCGGAAGTCGCGGCTGCGGAGGCCGAGGTACTTGGCGTCGGGGATGGCCATCCGTTTCGACTCGAAGGCCAGGTTGATCGATCCCTGTTTGATCACGCTGTAGATGTAATACCCCCAGGGGTCGTTATCCAGCAAGCAATAGACCGGCAGGCCGAGTTCATCGTGCAGGCGATGCAACATGCGGCGCACACCGCGGGGCGGCTGACCGGCACCGTGGGTAAGCAGGCAGTGGTGTTTGCGCCAGAACTTGTCTTCGTTGAAGCGCTGCCAGACCGTGTCTTTTTCCACGTGCAGGATGAACTTGGCGTCGCATTTCTTGAACTGGATCACCTCGGGTTCGACGATCGAGGGAATTCCGTAGCCGCCCGACCCCATCCGCGAGCAGTCGATCTCGTCGCCACTGTCGATGAGCGTGATCTCGCCCACCATGTCGCCGCGCTTTTGCGCGAAAAGGTGTAGCTCTTCGCGCAAACTGTTGAGTAGCACCTCGACGTCTTCGATGATCGGGTCGCACTCGCTCTGTTCGGCGAACGTCTCTTCCTTGGTTCCCTTGATCGTGTGCTTGAGCAGGTAGTAGAGACCCCGGATGCTGGTCGTCTTGCCTTCGTCGATCAGGCGTTTGCAGCCGCTGGCCACGAGCATCGTCTGCATGTAGGCCTTGGCCTGAGAGAGGTTGAAGAGCTGGCGGCGGTTCGTGTTGCTTCCCATCTCGATGAACCGCTTGCGGCGGTTGTAGCTGACGTTCGAGAGGGTGCGCGAGGGGATGTCGACGTGCGGATCACGTTTGCGCTGCGCCGCCGTCACGACTCGATCGGCCAGTCCGGTGAGATCGCCGAGCGTCTTACGATCGCGGGACGAGGGTTTCACTGCGCCGTTGCCCCGCTCTGCCGCCGCCCGCTTTCGCTTCACGCGTTTTGCCATGAGGTCTCGTCTCTTGTGATACAAAAAAGAAGCTTCACCACAGAGGCACGGAGGACACCGAGGAAAGCAGCGGAGAATCGGGCGTGGCCGCGGCACGCGCATCTTCGTCGACCGCCTGTAACGGTGGGCGTTGGCAAACCACGTACCGATACTTTTCCTCAGTGTTCTCCGTGTCCTCAGTGGTGAATTGATCCAGGTTGTCACTCTTCCTCGGTTATCGGTGCGCCGTTGCTGGCGCTGCCGTTGGTGTTGATCGCCTTGTCGTGCGTGTCGACGATCAGGACCGACCCGTCCGCTTCGAGGTCGTCGTCCTCCTCCTCGATCTTGCGGCCGCGCGTGTCAAGCCGGGTGTCGGCTTCGGCCGTCTTGACCTGTGCGACCGAGAGCAGGCGGTGGTACAAGTCGTCGCGGTCGGTCTCGTTGATCTGGTGCACGGCGTCGGCCACTTCGCCCAGGTAACGCAAGAAGACGTTGCGGCGTTCGCCCTCCTGGCGCACCTTTTGTCGGCGCCGCAGGTACATCCCCAACTTGCGGCCGACTGACTGCAGGGCCAGGCGGATGTCTTTCTGAATCTCGGGGTACGAGGCGACCGCCTCTTTGCTTTCGCTGGTGAACGGTACCCAAACGCTGGCCAGGTGGACCATCAAGGTGACCGGACCGCTGGGCAGCGAACCGCGCGACTGCGAAAGTCCGTACGACTTCCAGTTCGTGTTCATCACGGTTTGCGTGATCGCGCAGGCGCCGGGTTGAAACAACAACGGTACGCGATTGGCAAAACGATAGACGTTCATGGTCTGGCCGTCGTCGATGTTCACGTTCTGCAGGGCGTGGTGCAGCGTGTCGATCTGTTTGGCCTTGAGCTTGCCGGGAGTGACTCGCGCGCCGAAGCCGGCCTCGCCGAGGATCTTCGCCGCGCCTTCGCTGCCCATACCGTTGAACGTCATCGTGAGAAATTGCCGCAACGTGCGGGCATCGCTTTCGGCCAGCAGTTCGGCGAGCATCTCGCGGGTGACCTTCTGCGCGGTTGTCGATGCGCCGCCGTAGGCGATCGCCACTTCGATGAGAAAGGGGTTGCCACGATAGACGTTCGGCGGACGCGTGGCGGCGGCGTAGAACTCGGCCGGCACCACCTCGTGCAGTCCCTTGAGCAGAAGTTCTTCCCCGATCGGGGAGATGCAGTCGGTCGCCGGCGCTGAAATCTTCGTCTGCTGAATCGCCTTGTAGAGTGCGTCAACCTCGTTGCGGCTGATGCGTCCCGTGCTGGCGCGCGTGCTCAACTTGGCGTTCTGGCAGATGCGTTTGGCCACACCGGGGCTGACGCGGGAAAACGAGTCACGCAAGAACTGCGACAGTGTTATCCCTTTGGCGTCGTTGAGCATCTTGACCAACATGCCCAGTTCGACGCCGTATGGGTGGGGCTTGATCTCTTTCGGCTCGGGCGGCAACTCCTCGGTCGAGGGCAAGTAGTGATGTTCGTTGCCTTCGGGGTCGAGGTAATGGATCGTCACGTGCGGGTTGGCGATCGCCGTCTGGGCCAGGTACTCGTCGACGCTGCCGCGGCCCCGTTGATACTTCGCTTCGAGTTCGATCGTGACGCGTGTACCGTGCGGGGCTTCGACCCACTCGATGCCGTGTTTCTCGATGTAACTACGGGCCGCCTCGGGACGACTGGGGATGTCCTGTCCTTCGCCGCGACCATTACAGATGTGCGGCTTGTTGACCTTCGTGTCGATCTGAACTTCGTAGTAATGGGCCGGTTTGCGGGGAGAAGTCTTCGAGACGATTTTCGTCGGCTTGCCGGTCGTGAGCATGCCATACATACCGGCAGCGCTGATGCCGATGCCTTGCTGCCCACGGCTCATCCGCAGGCGGTGGAACTTCGAGCCGTAGAGGAGCTTGCCGAAGATGTTGGGGATCTGCGTCTTCACGATGCCCGGGCCGTTGTCCTGCACACCAATCTTGAAACGGTTTTCGGCCGTCTGTTCGACGTGGACCCAAAGTTCGGGCAGGATGCCGGCTTCTTCGCAAGCGTCCAGCGAGTTGTCGACCGCCTCTTTGATCGTGGTCAGCAGCGCCTTGCGCGGGTTGTCGAAACCGAGCAGGTGCCGGTTCTTGACAAAGAACTCGCTGACGGAGATGTCACGCTGGGCCTTGGCCATCGATTCGGCCGTACCGCGACGTTGTTTTTTTCGGGCCGGGGTGGACGGCGCCGACGCGGACGCGCGGCGGGGCGACGGCTTCATACTGTATAGCTTTCTCGGCATCAGTCGTGGCGGTGTGCGTGGGTGCTGGGTACGTCCATGAGCCCCGGGGGCAGAGTCCCGCTCAGAGTCCATCCGTGTCATGCCGCGCCGCCGTACCTGGCCGACTTTGGCGACACCAGACGGCAAGTGATAAAGCGGCGGGCAGCGGGTTGTGCCGATTATAACGCTTCTGTCGCGCCGCTCCCAGGCGAAACCATCCGGGACGAAGACGCGCCCGCGTTAAACTATCACAGCCGGCACAATAAGACTCACCGGTCCGCACTCGAGCGGCCGAAATCGTTCCTGGGCGTCGCCGCCGCAAGCACCCTCCCCCCGTGGCAAGTCGGCGCTCGCGGGCCACCGAACCGCAGGAGCCCCGCCCCCAGATGTGAATGGCCTTGATAGCGCCGCCTGGCACAGACGGCGACGCTGGCCTGCTCGCCCCCACCAACCGCAACGAACCATCGCCGGAATGCTGGTCGCGACTCTCGGAGTCGGTCGCCGCCGTGGCACGGACGCCACGCACCGATCGCCTCGCGGCCGTGGCCGGCCATGCCCCGCGTCCGCGCTCCAGGAGGATATGGAAGATGACGTCAAGGATGACTCAGCAGACACGCGTGCAGCGTTGGCTTCCGGGCCTCGCCGCCGTGGCCGTCGTCGTGCTCGCCGGCCGCATGGCCTCGGCCCAACAGCCGATTCCCGAGTATCGCACGAACAACTATAGCGCTCCGTACGGTTGGTCGAATTACTACGCCGGCACCGATCCGAGTGCGGCCCTGTACCCCTCGCCACGTCCCACGCCACCGTTCGTGGGCCATACTTATATCACGTATCCCGTGTTTGCTCCGCACCAGTATTTGTACACGCACGGACATCGCTACGTGCGCGACAACGGCTGTGGCGATGGTAGCGGCACCGGCGGCGGTGGCACGACCACGACGACCGTGCGCTGGGGCCATCGCTGGTATCCCTTGCGAACGCAGAACGAAGAATTCCCCTTCTTTAACCTGGACGAGGCATACCCCCGATGAGTCGAATCGTACAGCTCAGCATCATCACTGCGGCGCTGACGGCCCTGGTCGTCGTCGACACACAACGGGCCGATGCCATCGAGTGGCGCGGGCGCCGGGCTCGCTACGGCAGCTATGGCAGCTACGGCGGCACCACGATCGACTGGTCGGGTAGCCCCTGGCACGCCGGTTACGCGCATCCGGCCTGGGGCGCGCCGGTGGCGCTGGTCGTGCCGCCGACGGCCACGACGCAGAGCAACTATCGTTGGGGCGTGCCGAGCAGCCGCATCGACCCGATCACGGCGCAGTTCAGCCGCGACGCGGTGCCGGTGGGCATCAGCGAAGCGGGCGGCTTCCAACCCGCCCCGCAATGGCCCAGCGACACGAACCAGATGGGCGTGTACTACATCCGCGGGCCCTGGTGAGCGCGGCGTTGAGTAGAGAATCGCGAGAGCGCGAAGGGCGCGAAGACGCGAACATTTGTGAGACATGCATGAGAGGACAGGTCCGCCGACCAGGCGGACCTGTCCTTTTTTCATTTGTTGCGAAGTTTAGGTGGATCTTTTGCTTGACAGCGTTGCCGTGCATCGCTAATTTCGGGCACGGAACAGGGCAGGCTCTGGCGCCTCTTGCGCCGCGGTAACGGGGAATGGGCATCGGTTGTGAGTCATTTGCATTCCAGACGTGCGTCACTCCCGGATGACGTCGTCGTTGATGGAATGGCAAGCTCACGAATTCCCACAGTCCGTGACCTTTCCTCAAGGGCAAACACCACATGCGATGGTTTGTATTAGTTTTCTTCGTTGCGATCTTGCTGTCGTCGGCGGCAGACACCTTCGCTCGAAACCTTCGCGTTACCAGAACCCCCAACGTCGACGGTTCCTACACGTTCGACGTCGAGATAAGCACGACGCTAGAAAAATCAGTCCTGAGGCTTTCAATCATCGGTAGTCTTCAACAGGTCGACGGTGGCGCGGTGTACGAGAGCATCTCGCCAAGCCCTTGGGTGCCGTCGGTCCTTTACACGAGCGATCAGCGGATTGCGGCCGCCCTCAACCCTGCCTATGCGGCCGTCCAGGAACTCGACACCGTGATCGATGACACCTGGTGGCCTGGCAAGGTCGAGTGGGACTTTCGGCCAAGCACCGGAAGCGGAAGTGTCGACGGCACAGAAGAGGTTTACGTCGAGGTGACGAGCTTTATAGGCACTTTTGGCGGTCCTCTTCCTGGCGGCTACATCCCGTTGGCCCATATTGTCGCCTGGGGCGGGCCACTAAACATCGAAGGACAGTTGCTATCCGATTCCGATCCGGTGGGCCGATTTCGCTATTCGACCGTGGTCCCCGATACCGAGGTTCCCGAGCCAACCGCAGCGCTACTCGCGATTTTCGCAGCCATCGCGACGATGACGACACGGCGTCGTCGGTAGGCCAAGTTCATGTGGCACAAGAAGAGGGGACGGGTCCATGTCAAGCATGAACCCGTCCCCTGTTGATCTCGCTCAAATTCTTC
>JAGQPT010000467.1 GCA_020426575.1 Planctomycetales bacterium | reverse complement strand
GCTACGATATTGCGCGCGGTTACGGCTCGGTCTGTTCGAGTTCACACACGTGTTCCGCGCGAAGGCCACGTCGTGACGTGCGCGTGACGCGAACGTGTTGCCGTTTGATCGCTATTTCTGAAACGTCGACGGTGACTCGATAAGGACCGTGAGCCCTTTGGTGTTGCCCAGCGATTGCACGAAGGGACCATTGCCGATGACGCCCAAGTATTGGCCGTAGCCGTTCGACTCGAGAGTGACGTCCGTGAACCACGTCTGGACCGACGTGGAATCGGTCCAGGAAAAGCTGACGCGATAGGCGTCGTGCTCTTCGGAATAGCGCACGTCTTTGACAGTCGTCGTTATCGTTCCCAGCGTGGTCTGCTTCTCGAACTGTGCGGCGACGTCCTCCACCGGCAGCGGACGCAGCGTGGCCAACTCAGCGTCTCTGTGCGACAACTCGCGCTGAACGTGAACGAGCCGCAGGTTCGTTGCAATCAGCGCGAGCACGAGGCCGACGATGGTCACCAGCAGCAGAAGATTGCCGAGCTTGAACTGCAACCACCGAGTCGGCGACCGGCCGGCAGACGCGCACTGCGCGTTTTCAGGATGTTCGCCGTCGTGTTCTTGCTCGGGCTCTGTCATCGGCAGCGGGGCGTGGCGAATACAATTGCTGGTGATCGGGAAACCAGCATTTTCGACGTCTCGGGGCCGTGTCGCAACCCGGTGGGTAGACCGCGCGAGGCGCTGCCTGCCGCCTTGGTGAAGACGGTTTCCGGCGTATTGCCGACCGTCGGTCATCCTCTCGCGCGGTCGCTACGTTCGTCCACATGAACGCTATCGCGGCGTGAGGCACCTCCCGGCCGGGCACGACGCGGGCCGTTTCACTGAACCGGCCGCGTGTGCCGGTCCGATGTTGGTTGATGTGCGTCTGCCCGACGCGGACCGTCACTTGAACAACGTGCGCCAGTTGCCCAGGGAATCGAGCCATGTCGCTGCGCTCATGGAACGTCGTATTGCTTGCATTGCTAGCAGTGTTGGTATCAACCGCCGGAGCGCGGGCGCAATTTGTCGCCGGCGGCGGTTTTGCCCTCTCGCGCGTGGGGGACGACTTTGAAGACCCCGAGTGGGCCTACCAGTTCAACACGCCCAAGAGCAGCGCCGACATCGACAAACAGGGACGAGGACCGCTGGGCCGCTCGCTCAACGGCCGCTGGCACGAAGGTGAACGTGGCCAACCCGACGTGATCCGCCGCGTGGAAACTCCCGCCGGCGGCTTGCCAGGCAGCACGGGTGCATTGCTGATCGCCACGCGAAACTCAGGCATTCCCGGCGTGAACACCCGCGAAAGCCAGCAGGACGACCTGGTGATGACGGTGAACGCGCGCACGGGAGGATACATTCCCGTGACCCAGTGGCCCAGCGTGGTCGTGCGGGTGTACGTGCCGGAGTTCGACCAGTGGGAGCCTCGCGACGGTTCGTCGTTTGCGTTCCGCGCCACGGTGCGCGGCACCAAGCCCGGCGAACGGGAAAGCGAACCATATTGGCCCGGCATCTTTCTGCAGCACTCGCGATCCCGCGGTGGCGAGTCGAGCGCGTACTTCCTCGTGCGGGCCAGCGAACGTGGCGGCGATTACCGGGGCCCGGCCGTCACCCCGGGTTGGTGGACACTCGGCATGGGCTTTTCGCCCGACGGCCGCATCCACTACTTCGCCAGCGAGGGGATCGACAATCTCACGATCGACGATCGGATCGCCGTGCACTACAGCTACGGCTTTCGTTGCGAGAAGTTCCGCAACGCGTTTTTCGACGTCTTCAACGCGAACAACGGCAGGACCTGGTCGACGGGCTGGGTGATCGACGACCCGACCCTTTACGTCGCTTCGGAGCGCTACGCCGAACGCATCGACTCCCGCGGCAACGCACCGCGTCGCCGCTAGTCGTCAGCCGGCTGCCAATCGCGCGTCAGCGCGCCGTCTCGGACCCACCCACGTTGACGTGGTGGAGAAAATCGACGATGCGCCGCGCCGAATCGATCCGCGCCGCCTGGTTGCCCTCGCGCGTGCCGCCGAGCATGAACTGTTCGTTGAGCGTGTGCCCCGCGTTCGGGTAATCGACGTGCTGATACTCGTGGGCGAACGCGCGTTCGCGCAACCGGGAGACCATGTCGTCGCACATGTCCGTTGCTGGCCACATCGTGTCGTCCACGCCGCTGAACAGCAGCACAGGCCCGCCGATGCGCTCGACCGGGATCGTCGCCCTGGCGACGGCGTCGTCCTGCTGGAGAGATCGCTGATACAGCGGCAACAAGTTCTTCGTGTCGATCGGCTGCGAATAATCGTACGGCACAAAGGGGATCGGTTCGCCGTGATACGACCAACTCGAACGCGGCGGCCAGAACACCTTGGGGATGCCCTGGAAGACGACCGAGCTGGGCGAGATGGCGACGACGCCGGCGATCTCGGGGTGACGCGATGCGAGCAGCAGGGCGAGTTCGCCCCCTTTCGAGCCGCCGATCACGACGATCTTGCCGTCGCGAACGGCTTCCTGGCTGGCGAGCCATTCGAGTGGTTGTTCAAAGTATTCCAGGGGGATCATGTCGAGGTAATCGGGCGTCCCCTCGGCTTTGAAGTAGGCCACCGCAAGCACCGCGAAACCCTTGGCGGCGAGTCCCTGGGCCAGCCGACTCGGCTTGCCTCCTTCGGAACCGCCCAGCACCAGCACGCCCACGGCAGGCGGAGCGTCTTGTTTGGTGTAGAAGTCGGCGACAAACGCCTCGTCGGTTAGCTCGTGTTTCTCGACGCCATCGGGGAGTTGCCCGGCGGCGAGCAGCGATACGGCGGCCGTCGTGAATAGGCCTAGGCAATTCATCGCCTCACTCCTTTTGTTTTTGCGGTGAAAGCGAGACGCACG
>JAGQPT010000466.1 GCA_020426575.1 Planctomycetales bacterium | reverse complement strand
GCAGCGCCGCCAGCGTAGCAAGTGCCGCCTCGCCAACGTCGGCATCATCGCCGCCCGTATTACTACTGCCGGCAATACCGACCAGCACGGGCACGCAGGAGGCGTCGCCCAGTTTCGCCAGTACGTCGAGCGCCGCGAGTCGCTGCGCCGCCGGACCGTCTTTGGCCACCTCCAGCAGCGCCGGCAACGTCTCGTCGTCGCCGCGTTCGGCCATCGCCAGGATCAGCCGGGGCTGTTCGGACGCGGGAAGTTCATCCAGTGCGTCCATCAACTTCATCGACACGCCCTCGCCCGAGAGTTCGCGCGCCGCCATCAACGCCACCGACACCAACGGCTTGTCGCCGGAGTTGATCGACTCGACGATCATAGCCACACCGTCAGGGCCGCTGGCGAGGATTGCTCCCCGTGTTGCCTCGACGATCCGCTGCTTAGGAACGTCGGCGGCGAGCACCTCGTCGTAAAGTTCCTTCGCTTGGGAGTTGTCGCCCGCGGCCAACTGTCGTTCGGCACAGAGTACGATGCCCTCGGCGACCGCCGAACGCACGTCGCTGCGCGGGTCGGCCAACGCCCCACGCAGCGCGGAGGTGGCCGGCTCGTTGGCGATCTTTCCCAAGGCCGCCGCCGCCGCGGTGGCCACGTCCACGTCGTCGTCACCCAGCCGTTCGACCAAACTGTCGACCGCCTCGGCATCGCCGCGCACGCCGATCGAATTGATCACCCCCACGAGCGGACGCCCGTCGAGCGACGCCATCGCCTCGCGCAGGGCCCGGTCGGCCGCCGAGTCGGGGATCGCCTCCAGCGCGATCCGCGACCACGACGTGAGCTGCGGGTCGGGCAGCAGGGCGGCCAGGGCCGGCACAGCGTCGGCCGAGCCCCAGATGGCCAGCTTCTTGCACGCCAGCGCCTTGTCGGCCGGCGCCGCGTCCGACTCGAGCAACTGGATCAACGGTTGCTCGTCTTCGGCAACCACGCGCGTCGGCTGCGACCACACACACACGCCCGCCACCAGGGCGATCGCCATCCAAATTCGCTTATGTTGGAACATGTTTGTGTCCTTGTGTTGATTCGTTCGGGTTCACCGGACCAGGAAAAACACCCTCGAAACGCCAACCTCGTGCAGCGCGGCCGTCACATGATCCGCCAAGGCGCACGCAGCGCCTCGCCGCGGAGCCGATTCGCCTCGGCGTCGTCGATGAACTCGTGTTTCGCAAGGTCGTAGTTCACTTGCCGATCCAGCAGCAACGCGATGTTCGCCGCGTGACAGGCGATGTGGGCAAAGCAGGCCGTGTCGGCGTCCCCCTTCGGCTTGTTGCGCGTCTTCACACAGTCGAGGAAGTCGCGGACGTGGAACGTGGCCGGATAACCGCCGATTTCCTCGACCGTCCGCCCGGCCAGCAGCTCCGGCGAACTGAGCACGAACTTGCCGCTGTCTCCCGTCTCGACCCAGCCGTCGTCACCTTCGAATCGCACGGGACACGACCCCAGCGGTAGCCAGTCCTTCTCGCGGAGTATCAGCTCGACGCCGTTGGCGTAACGGGCCACGATCTCGCCGTCCTGAGGTGGGTTGTACTCGACCGGTGCCGTGCCGTCGGCGCCTGCCGCCCATTGGCAAAGATCGACGCAGTGCGAACCCCATTCGAGCACGCCGCCGCCGCTGAAGCTGCCGTCCTCTTCAAAACAGCCCATGAAACCGCCCCCCTTTTCGAAGTGGAAGCCGTTGAGCATCACGTTGTTAAACGGGCGCCAGGCCGCGGGGCCGAGGTACATGTCCCAGTCGACGACCTCGATCGGCGGTGCGTCCTCGGCGGGCAACCAGCCGCTCATCTTTTGCGTCATCCCGGCCGGATGGGCGTACACCCGGCGTAACGTGCCCAGCCGCCCCGTGCGCGCCAATTCACAGGCGAAGGCAAAGTGCGGCAGGTTGCGGCGCTGCGTGCCGACCTGGAACACGCGCCCGGTGCGACGCATCGTCTCGGCCAATTGCAGGCTCTGAGTGATGTTCTTCGTGCACGGCTTCTCACAGTACATGTCTTTGCCGGCCCGGGCAGCGTACGTCGCCGCCGTGGCGTGCCAGTTCGGCCCCGTGGCGATCAACACGGCATCGATGTCGTCGCGGTCGAGCAATTCACGGAAGTCGCGATACATCGCGCAGTCGTCGTTGCCGTATCTCTCGTCAGCAATCTTTTTGACGGCCTGGCGGCGTTCTTCTTTCACGTCGCAGATCGCCACGAACTGCACGTCGGCGTTGGGCAGGAAGCAGCTCAAGTCGTACGATCCGCGTCGTCCGATACCGATTCCCCCCATCACGATACGTTCGCTGGGTGCGACGGCGCCGTCCTTGCCCAGCGCCGAACTCGGGATCACCTGTGGCACGGCGAACACCGCACTGGCGGCGGCCGCCGTCTTAACGAACTGCCGTCGACTGAGTCGACCGACATGCGCCCGCCCGCCAACGGCCCCACCTGCTGCTTGGATCTTTTTCGACAGCTTCGACATCTCGGTATCTCCTTTTCGGAGGTGTTGCAGTGCGAGTCGGCGCTTCGCCGCTACGGGGAGGCCGCCGTCAGCGCGTTGGTAACGCTTGGCCGGGCGGCCTTGCAGACACAATCGCGCCGCGGCGATATGATGGGGACGCGCCGCCACCACAGCGCCATCACCGCATTTTCAACTAACGCGACGCATCGGGCAAGTATTTGCGCATTTTCGCAGCCGGGCGCTTACCCGGTCGATCGTCCATCGGCTGGATGATGATTGTGCCATCGGGCGTTGCCGCGGAGCCGCGCGACGAGCCCGCTGCCGCGCGCCACGAGGTGATCGCACGTACGACTAGCGGAGGGAGCTAATGACGGGCGAAAAGAAAGCCACGGACAAAGACCAACGCGAGCAGCACGTCGCTCAATTGGCCGCTGAAGTCTCCGCGGCAGTCGATCAGGTGGGCGCCTTGGAGGACTGGACTGAACGGCACTGTGCGGGCGCGGTTCCGGCCGACGTCGTACGGGATGCTTGCGTGCGGGTCGCCGACGAGTGTCTCGCGGCCGACCCGCCTGAATCCGGCGCCTGGGAGCACTTGCTCGTGACGTTGGCGATTCACTCTGGCCGGCACCACACGAGCGCTGGACAGGACGCCGCCGAAGCGATGTTGCTGAAGCTCGCCCGGCTACTTGAAGCAGGGGAACTCAAGCGCTACTCCCCGGAGCAGGTGGTCACCCTGGCCGGTGCCATGACGTTGGCCCTGGCGAGCGAGGACAAGCTCACCCAGGAAGTCGAAGTGGCGATGCACGAAACCTGTGAACGATTTCCCGCGTCGTTGCCCGAAATCGCCGCCGCCTGCCAGGACATCTGGAAGCGCCGTGGCCAGATGTCGGGGCGTCCTGGTATGTTCTTCTGGGACACACGCCGCGAAGAGTGGCGATTGGCCCAGGACTTCAAGCCCTACCGTACGACGGAATAGCCCGGCACCGTGCTGGCCTGCTGCCGGAACGGCACACACCATCGCAAGAAAATGCCCGTAGGTCAGGCTTCCGCCTGTCGCGTCCTTCTTCCCCGAGATCCGCTCCATGCCATACCCGCAGTTCGACCGCCACGCCGTGAAGATGCTGCCGCTCTCGTCGCGCACGAACAAGACTCAGATCGAAGTCGACCACGTCCCCGTCGACCAGCCGGCCGAGGACCTCTCGGAAGTGGCGCGACGCACCATCGACGAGGCGGTCACACGCATCGTCGCTGCCCGCCGCGCCGGTGCCCCGGTGATGCTCACCTTCGGCGCGCATACTATCAAGAACGGCCTTTCACTCGTGCTCGCGCAACTCATGGAGCGCGGCTGGCTCACGCACCTGGCCACCAACGGCGCCGGCATCATTCACGACTGGGAGTTCGCCTATCAGGGACAATCAGCCGAAGACGTGGCCCATTACGTCGCTCGCGGCCAGTTCGGCAATTGGCAAGACACGGGCTTTAACATCAATTTGGCACTCAACGTCGGCGCCTACGAAGGCAAGGGCTACGGCGAGTCGGTCGGTGCGCTGATCGAAAACGAGGGGCTCGACATCCCCTCGGCCGACGCGCTTCAGGCCGAGGTCGTCGAAAACGTCGCCAGCGATCCCGCCCGTTCGGCCCGCGCCGCCGATCTGCTTTCGATCGTCAAACGCTTTGAATTGCCGGCCGGTCGCCTCGAAGTACCGCATCCCTGGAAGCGGTTCAGCGTCCAGGGCGCCGCCTATCGACTCGGAGTGCCGCTCACCGGGCATCCGATGTTCGGCCACGACATCATCTACAATCACCCGATGAACAACGGCGCCAGCCTGGGTCGCGCCGCCGAGCGCGACTTTCTCACGTTTGCCGAGAGCGTCAGCCGACTCAGCGGTGGCGTTTACCTTTCGATCGGATCGGCGGTGATGTCGCCGATGGTGTTCGAAAAGTCGCTTTCGATCACACAAAACGTCGCCATTCAGCAGGGCCGCCGCATCGAAAACCACTCGATCTACATCGTCGATCTGGCCAAGTCGAACTGGGACTGGTCGCAGGGCGAACCGCCCCAGGACGATCCGGCCTACTATCTGCGCTACAACAAGAGTTTCAGCCGCATGGGTGGCCAGATGCGCTACGTGACGGCCGACAACCGAGACTTCTTGCTGCAACTCTGCCACTCGCTGCCCGAATCGGCCAATTGATCCGCGGTTGCTCCACACCCGGACGAAAAACAGGGCAGCACCCGCAAAAAACAAGGCGTGCCGCACGGTGTCGTGCTGCACGCCTTGTCGCTTCCAGGTTTCGAACAGCCAGACATTCTGGCCAATTGCATTCGTTGGGCCTGCCCTGTCGCAATGCTCCGTTCGGCTTACCGGGCCAACTCCGTCTCGATCGCGCCGACCACTTCCGGAGCGTCAGGTTTCATCTTCGGGTCGAAGCGGGCGACGACTTGGCCGTCGCGGCCGATCAGGAACTTCTCGAAGTTCCATTTGATATCACCGGCGAACTTCGGGTCCGTCTTCTCACTGGTGAGGAACGTGTAAAGCGGACAAATCCCGTCGCCCTTGACGACGACCTTCGAGAACATGTCGAACTTCACACCGTAGTTGGCCGTGCAGAACTCCCGGATCTCTTCGTCGCTGCCCGGCTCTTGCTTGCCAAACTCGTTGGCCGGGAAGCCAAGGATCGCCAGGCCCTGATCGCCGTATTTTTCGTGCAGCGCTTCGAGCTGCTTGTACTGCGGCGTGTTGCCGCACTTGCTGGCGACGTTGACGATCAGCACGACGTCACCGGCGTACTTCGACAGGTCCACGTCCTCGCCGTCGAGCGACTTCATCTTGAAATCGAGAACGGGCGGCACGTCCTTCTTCGCCGCGGCCTTTTCGGCTGCCGACAGGCAACTCGTCGCCGCTACGACAACCACACACGCGGTCGCGATGCTCTTTAACACTCCGAATTCTCCTATGCACAGGTGGGGGCTTGTTCTTTTGCCTTCGGTGGGCCGCCCTGCAGCTCACGGCACTTCGTGGTGCCAGACAGGACGCCGCATCACGAAGGTATCGCGCCACCAGGCCAGTGTCAAAACCGCACAACGCAGCGCCGGTTGCCCCCAAATCGCAGAACTCGCTGTGGCACAAACGGTTTCGGCGCCTCGGCGTTGACGCCGAGGCAGCGATCCCTGCCCCCCCGTTCGTGGCAACGCGTCAGTTGTCCGACGTTTCGCGCAGATCGTAGCAGAGCAGCACGTCGCCGTCGCGGAGATACAATCGGCCGTCCGAAACCACCGGATGCGGCCAACTCGGCTGTTCGCTACGGCGCGGCTGCTCGAACTGCCCCAGCAATGCAAACGCCGCGCTATCGGCGTCGACCAGGCTCACGGGGCCCTTCTCATCGCGGGCGATGATCATCCCGTCGACGTACGTCACGGCACACTTGCCGGCGTCCCGCTCCGACCAAAGCACGTCGCCCGTGGCAAAGTCAAGGCAGGTCAACCGCCCCGGATCGTTGCAGCCGTAGATGTAGCCGTCGACGAGTACCATGCCGCCGTGATGGTTCTTCATGCTCTTGGTGAAGTAGGCTTCCTCGGCGGCGCTCATCCTCCCGTCACCCGACACGTCGACGCGTCCACCGCCTGTCCCATACCCCGACGCGGCGAACACCGAGTCGCCGCTGATGATCGGCGTCGCGATGTTCGCTGTGCCGTTGGCCGGTGCGTCGTAGCGCCACAGCAGCGTGCCGTCGCTGGCGTCGACCCCCACGACACCGGCCGCCGTGAACTGCACGTACTGTTTCACTTCGTTGATCACTGCGGGCATGATCGACGAGTAACTCGCCGCGTCGCCGATCGCCGCCGACCAGATCGTCTCGCCCGTGAGCTTGTCGAGCGCCACGAGCGTCGCTTGTGCGCCGCCCGGGGTGCAAATGACGGCCGGTCCGTCGATCAACACTGATTCGCTGTATCCCCAGTTGGGAATCGTGCCGCCAAAGTCAGCGACCAGGTCTTTGCGCCAAAGGACGACTCCCGTTTCTCGCTTCAGACACACCAGATCGCCGTTGAGGCCCAGTGCGTAGAGCCGGTCTCCGTCGACGGTCGGCGTGCTGCGGGGGCCGGGGTATCCCGATCCGTCGTGCCGCACCGGTCCGATGGTCGTCGCCCAGACCTCGCAACCGGCATCATCGCTGTCCAGAGTGATCACTTGTTCGTTGCCGTCGCGGTTCCCCATCAGATAGATGAATCGCCCAACGACCGACGGCGCACTGAAGCCCTCGCCGAGCCCGTCAGCCGCCCAGACCAGGGGCGGTCCGCCTGCAGGCCAACTGCGCGCCAGCCCGGTTTCGCCGCTGGTGCCGCGACGGTCCACGCCCCGCCATTGGGGCCAGTCGGCGGCGACTGCACTGCCCACCGTCACGGTCACAATCAAAACGAAAACGGCGGCGATCAAGCGCATGGGGCAAACCTCAAGGGGGCAACAAGTCGGCATGCAGCACACGTGCCGGTGCGCGACTCGCACACCGGCCACGTTCCACAAAAGTGTACCGCCAGACGATGCCCAACCCTAGGGGCCACAGGGCGGCGTGCCGCAACTGTTGCGGAGAAGCCCGGCACGTGCATCTAACGTCGCCGCCGCACGGCCAGGCCCGCGAGCCCGCACACGAGCAGCACCGCGGCGCTGGGTTCGGGAACGGCCGTGCTGCTGCTGACCGCCGCCGGCTGCGCCGCCTCGGCCAACAGCGACGAGGACAACACCATGCTGTCGCCAAAATCGGCGTCTCGCAACACGCCGTAGACAAACTCCTGCGATGAACCAAACGCCGAGGCAACGTCATCGGCTGTCATCATGCCAGATAGAATCTGGTTCACGAAATAAGTAAGGCCACCCGTATCCGAATCACGTTCCAAGAGCGAGTTGTACTGCCCTTCCACGAAAATGCCAATGCTGTCGCCAGTTCCCAACATCGTACGCGCCGTGGCTTCCCGCCCAGCACTTTGCAGGAAGGCGAAATAGAGGTTGAAGTCGTTTGACGTGATGTCCTGTCCTGTGGCCAAATTAAACGCAGTCAGGACAAAATCGACGTCCGACAAGTGATTGCGATGGAATTCGAGCGACGTGAGCATCGCGACGGCAAGGTCGACGTCGGTCACGCCGTTGTCGACGATCTCCGCAATCAGGTTGGCCCGTCCCTCGGGATCGGATGCGCGACCGAGAAACCGCTGGTACAGCGCGTCGACCCGCTGGCCCGCGTTTTCGGCCGAGCTCCAGAACGCTGCGGCCACGTCTTCGCGCGTCATCATTCCCATCTCGATCTCGTTGATCCAGTTTTGGCGTCCCGCGGTGTCGGACGAACGGCCCAACATGCGGTTGTACAACCCGTCAACAAACGCCGCCGTTGTCACCGCTTCGTCGACCGGGTCAATGCGGTAGATCTCACCGTCGAAGTCGACCATGAACAGGTTGCCGTTCGCGTCTTCGCCAAATGACGACACGTTGTCGATCGAACCAGTCAGCGGCGCGATCAGGTCCGTCCAGTCGGTACGCGAATTGGAGGTCGCACCTCCGCCGCTGACGTCCAAGGAGTAAATACGGCCGGTTGCAAAATCAGCGAAGAAGTATTGTCCCTCGGTGGAAGCATCGGGACCACGATAGACGTAGCCTCCGGTGACGACGCTACCTTCAAACTGACCGTCGCCGTGGGGATAGTTGTAAATCGGTAATTCGCTGCCCGATGGCACGGTGTTGATGATCGCGTCGGGGTTCGCGACAGCGCCTTCGCGTTGCGGCCAGGCGTAGTTGTCGCCACCCGACCCCACCATGCCGTTATCAGCGGCTTGAAAATCGATCTCTTCACGCGTGTTCGCGCCCACGTCGCCGATGTACAGGTCGCCGATCGCGGTCGAGTCCATCGTGGGATCTCTGTCGAAACTGGCCCGCCAGGGATTGCGCAGACCGTATGACCAGATCTCGCCACGTTCGCCCGCAACTCCGACGAACGGGTTGTCCGACGGGATCGCGTAATTCTGTACAGCGCTACCCGGGTCATCGTCGCCGCTTACGTCGATCCGGAGCATCGAGCCGTACAGCGTCGTACGGGTTTGCAGTGTTGGCACGTCGGCTCCCGTGGTGTCGTAGCCAATTCCGTCGTCGCCGACCGCGATGTACAGATAGGGGTTCGTGGAATTGGGGTCGAAGCCGATCCAGCCGCCGTTGTGCACATTGCTGGTCTTGGGGATGTTGATGACCGACGACGCCGACGTGCCGTCGGCCACGTTGGGATTACCGGAGGTGTGGTACTGCGACACCTGCAGCGCGCCGCTGGTGTCGGTGTAGTTCACGTAGAACTGACCATTTGTGCCGTAGTCGGGATCGAACGCCAAACCGAGCAGGCCACGTTCGCCGTCGGTGCTCACCTGCGACGACAGATCCAGGAACGGCGTGTCGAGCAGCGTGCTCGTCGACTGATCGAACACTTTGATCAGCCCGCCTTTCTCGAGAATGAACAGGCGACTGGCGTCGGTTGGATCCGACGTTACATAGAGTGGCTCATCCAACCCTGAGACGATTCGCGTGGTGCGGACTTCGGCTTGTAACGGGGCCGATACCGCCAACAGCACAGCGGCAGCAAGGCAGATGACGGGCGCAATGGTGTGTCGCATGATGCTCCTACCCCGGACTTTCGACCGGTGATCCAGGCAATGGCTTGGCGTTGTTGTTTACGCTGGGCGTTTTGTTCTAGCGGCTTCTGTATTCTCACGACCCGACGCGCTTGCACCGAGCGGTTCATGCTCCGCGGACAGGCGCACATTGCTCACAGAACCGGTGCGCACCATCGCACCAAACAGAAGTCACATGCCGCGACCGAGACTGGATCGTCCGAGAGCTTCGTGGGGCACGAGACCGCGCAACGGCCGACGACCGACGCGAGGTCCAATGACTCGAGATTGTTCCGTGAGGCAGGTGGATCGGCAGCCCCGCTGTCGTGGCGGGCTGCCGACCCAGTGACCTTTAGTCTAATCGGCGATGACAGATGGGTCGAGGATTTCGCGAAAAAACCCCGATGCGGCCAACGACGGCCGCGCAAATGCCGGGTCAGGCCTTGCCATGCAGGAACCGCAAGTCCTTGGCCAGTTTGCGGCGCAAGCCCACGTCCCGTCACGGCCCCAACGCCACCATCGACCTGGCCTTTGCCCGCTCCTATGTTGGCCCTGGTGGGCTCCGCGCCGGCC
The DNA here is from genome assembly GCA_020426575.1 of Planctomycetales bacterium. Taxonomy (GTDB): domain Bacteria; phylum Planctomycetota; class Planctomycetia; order Pirellulales; family JAEUIK01; genus JAGQPT01. The sequence continues at coordinate 18,236 of JAGQPT010000466.1, read as the reverse complement.
GCGGCTGACGCGGATTTGCATTCGCCGCGGCCAGCGGCCACAGTATGCAGGTCCACGACCAACGCTGCCGGTACCACCTCCCAACAACTGGGGCCACCGGCACCATCATCCACTCGGGAGAGACGCCATGAAGAAGCCCATGAAACGTCGGATCTGGTCCAGCATCACACCGCTCGCGCTTGCCGCGGCGCTGGCCCTGGCGGCGAACGCCGCCGCCGAGGCCGAGGCCGATAAACAGCCTGCCGCCGACGCCACCGGCTCCTGGCACTGGGAACACGACGAACAGGGGCTGACCGTCAAAGACGTGCTGCGGATCAGCGACGACGGCAAGGGGAAGATTTCGGCAACCTACCAGGGACGGATCGGACCGCTCTGGCTGGAAGACGTTGAACTTGCGGGCGAGGCGTTCTCAGGTGAGTTTGACGTCGACTTTGAAGGCAACACGATCGAGGTCGAATTCGAAGGCAAGATTGACGGCGACACGATCAACGGCACGGTCGAACTCTCAGGGGGGCAGGATTCGCAGTCCTTCCCCTGGGTCGCCACGCGCCGGCTCGAAGAAACCGACGTCGTTGGCACTTGGAACATCGAGGTGCCGCTGGATAACGGTTCGACGCTCACCCCGTCGATCGCGATCAAGAGCGGCGACGGCGGTCGCGGCCTCGTCGGCGACTACACCAGCACAAACGCCGACATCCAGCTCGACGTCGACGGGTTGGCTGTACGTGACGGAAAACTCGTGTTCACCGTCTCGGCCGAGCGCGACGGCAACACGTTTTCAGCAGACTACGACGTCGTCCCACGCGGAGATCGCTTCGCCGGTACGGTTGCCTACAACTTCAACGGTCAGTCTGGCCAGCTCGACGTCACCGCCCGCCGCAAGATCGACGCTCCTCGTCCGGCCGACGACGAAGACGACAACGACGAAGACCGTGATACAGACGCCGACACGGACGACGACGGCGGCGACACCAACAAGAACGACGAGAACTAAATCGATTACGACGCCCCACGGCAAGTGGCCGTGCATCACGGCTGCGTGTCAGTCGCGCGGCGCCGACTCATCGGCGGCTTGCGTACTTGCTCCCGCGGAGCGCAGCGCGTCTGGAACGTCGCGCAGCGCTTCGTCGGGCAGCACGTACGAACTGCCCGTAATCTTGGGATCGTCGTTGACGATGTCGGGGAATTGAGTGCCGGGCAGCACGACGACGGCAAATATTTCCTGCACGGCGTCCTCGAAGCGGACAAACGCCACGACGTCCCCATTGCGGATGTCCACGACCCAGACGCCACAGATCCGCTCCTTCTCTTCGAGGTTTTCGGTGATCGGGATGCCGCTGAACGTGGCGGTCTCGCGAACCTGCGAGAGCCCGATGAACGCCAGGTTGCCGGCGAAGTCGATCCCACGGGTAAAGCCCCCCAACTTGACCAATGCGGTGTATTCGCCCGTTATGGGGTCAACATGGCCGAAACTTCCCGTCCCCGATTCGAGTAGCCAGAGACGATCGGCGTACCAGCGTGGCGAGTGGGGCATCGATAGGCCGCGGGATATGATCCGTTCGTTTTCGATGTCGATCAGGATGCCACCGTCTTTCTTGTTTTCCCGCCAGCCTCCCTGGGTGTCAGTCTCGCCCAGCGCCGTGGCCCACTTCGGCCGGCCGTCGACGACGCAAACGCCGTTGAGGTGGCAGCGGTCTTCGGGCGTCAGCGCCGAGACGAACCAGGGTCGCCAGCGCGGGACGAAGCTGTGGTCCTCGTCGTAGGTGCACAGGCAGGAAAACGCCGTGTTGACGAACCAGAGCTCGTCGCCGATGTAAAACATCTCGTGGATCTGCACGTCGCCGGTCACGTGCAGCGAACGGGGCAGAAAGCAGGCGTCGTGCTTCCCTTTCGGCTCCAAGCGAGCCGCGGCAGCCGGCACGTTGCGGAACTGGATGATCTCCTGGGCCGTCCCCAGGCCGAGCCGCTGATTTCCCAGTGCCAGTCCCATCGGCTTGTTGAAAGTGCGGAAGTGCGTATTGATCAGATTGGGATTGTCGGCGTCGGAACGAACCACGACGAGCTTTCCCGCCTGATAGGTCGTTACGAGCAACGAGCAGCCGAAGTGTTGCAGGATCGCCGAGAAGTTCGACGTGTGCACGCTCCGCAGCGGCGGTGGCCCGTCCGGCTGTCCGTCGGCCGTCTCAGCCGCGCCGTCGTGCCCGTTGTCGGGAACCGGTGTGTCGCTCATCAAGGCCTTTCCGGGGGAATCGAGTGAAAGAACAGCACGTGACCCACGTGGCTCGCCGTAACCCCCGACCCGGCGCGTGCGGCCATTTGAATCGCGTGCTGGTCAATTCAATTTCGTTGGAATCAATCCTAGTCGTGCTGCTCCCGACCGTCCAATCACGCGGCGAGGCTTCTCTGCGTCAATCGGGCGTCGCAACGTAGCCGCCGGGGGGAAACGTTGTGTCGAGCAGCATTTTCGCCTCGGCCAGCGCGGCTGTGTCGGGAGGCGCGTCGACAACGTTACGCGTCTCGCCGGGGTCACGGCGATGGTCGTATAGTTCGCGGGCACGCACTTCGCCGCTGGAAAAATCACGCCACTCGGTGTAGCGAACCCCATCGGTGCGAACACTCACTCCCATCACCTCTGGCCTGTCATCGTAGTACGCCGGACGCGGATGCTGCGTGTACGCGGCCGGCTTTACCGACTGTGACGGGTCGTCCAACAGCGGCCGAAGACTCGTGCCTTCGAGTCCAGCCGGCTGCGGCAAGCCAGCCAGTTCGACGATCGTGGGATAAAGGTCCAACAATTCGACGAGCCCGTCGCAGCGCTCACCGGCGTTTGCACCGCCTGGCAATTTGATGATCATCGGCACGCGGGCGTCGAGCTCGAAGTTTGACGTCTTGCCCCAGAGTCCGTGTTCGCCAAGGTGGAAGCCGTGGTCGGACCAGAACACCACGATCGTGCGGTCGCCGAGCCCGAGTTGTTCGATACGGTCGAGCAACTTGCCGATCTGCGCGTCCATGTAACTCGTCGCCGCCAGGTAGCCGTGCCGAAGTTGGCGGACGTCGGCGTCGCTCAGTTCGGTTTCGTCGCCGACAGTGTAGTGGTGCAGTGCCACGGCGGGGACATCGTCCGGTGGCGCCGGGTTGGGCGGCAACTCGACGTTCTCCGCGTCGTACTCGTCCCAGTATTGGGCCGGTGCGTTGAATGGCAAGTGCGGCTTCCAGAATCCCACGGCAAGGAAAAACGGCTGGTCGCGACGGCTGCACTCGTCGAGCGCCGCCACGGCCAGGTCGGCGACCCGACCGTCGAAATACGCGGCGTCCGGCACGTCCATCCGTTCGCAACGCGGCGCCGTCGCTTGGTTAGGCGGCAGTGCCCGGTCGCCGATTTGCGGAGTGTCGCTGCTGTGGTTGGCGAAGTGCAGCACGGCCGGCACACTCCATGACTGTGGATCGCCGTGAATCTCCTGGCGCCAGTTGTGGAACACCTTGCCGACGTTCTGCGTGAAGTAGCCGTGCCGTTTGAACCACTCAGGCAGCGTGACGATTTCAGGCGTCGCCGCATCCGGCGGAAGTTGGCGGAAATGCGTCGGCAGGTCCCAGATCCGCAACGTGTCGGGACGGCGCCCCGTCAGAAGCGACGTCCGCGACGGATTACAAAGGGCCTGTTGGCAATACGCCCGCTCGAACACAACCCCCTGTCTGGCCAAGTGATCGATATGCGGCGTCCGAGCCAGCCGGTCACCGTAACACCCCAGGTCGTTGCGGAGATCGTCAGCGGCGATGAACAACACGTTCGGCGGCTGGTCAGAATCATTGGGCTCAGCGCTCCACACTTTGCTGACTGGCAGCAGCGCTACTCCCGCCGCGAACAGCCAGAGCAGGCAACAGGAGTTCTTTCTCGTGGGAGGATTCAACATTCGAAGGTTCCACGGCATGGCGGCCTCGCGACGTGGTGGAAACGTGCCGGCTGGCTCGGTACCTTGTTTGGACCATTGTGATCCGAGCAAGTATAATCCTTGTCACCGCGAGTTTCCCCCCTTTGCCCCTCCGCAATGAGTGTTCGCCCGTGAAACGATCGCTTTGTGCAATGTTGCCGGCCGTAGCGCTGTTTTTCTCCTGGCAAGTGAACGTTTACTGGCAGGTGAATCGTTGCGACGCCGAAGAACTGCGCCCCTCGACCGCCGGACCCGTGACCGTTTCTCCGGATGATTGGCCCTGGTGGCGCGGACCTAACCGGGACAACGTCGCCGTCGCCACGCAGACGCCGCCGCTGCGCTGGAGTGAGGAGGAAAACATCGACTGGAAGGTACCCTTGCCCGGCCGCGGCCACGGCTCACCAACCGTCGTCGGTGACCAGGTCTTTCTGGCGACTGCCGACCTTGACGCCGACGTGCAGTCGGTTCAATGTTTCGATCGCCGCACCGGTGCGCAACAGTGGCACGCCGACGTGCACCGCGGGGGCCTCGTGGTCGAGGGCAACAAGAAGGCCTCGCTGGCATCGTCGACGGTTGCCAGCGACGGAGAGCGGCTGTTCATCAATTTCCTCAACGGCGGCGCCGTGTATACAACCGCCTTGGACCGCCAGGGTAACCAGCTTTGGCAAACGAAGATCAGCGACTACAAGGTCCATCAGGGCTATGGCTCCTCGCCGCTTGTTTATGATTCGCTCGTGATCGTGTCGGCAGATAACAAGGGCGGCGGTGCCATTGTCGGACTCGACCGGGCCACGGGCGACGTCGTTTGGCGGCACCAGCGACCGGAAAAGCCGAACTATCCCTCACCGATCGTCCATCGCATCGACGGCCGCGACCAACTCCTGATGGTCGGCTGCGACCTCGTGTCGAGTTTCGATCCGCTCACGGGGCGCGTGCTCTGGGAGACCGCTGGCGCCACGACCGAGTGTGTGACCACGACGGTCACAGACGGCGAGCTCATTTTCACCAGTGGTGGTTATCCGAAGAACCACATGTCGGCCGTACGCACCGACGGTTCCGGCGACGTCGTCTGGGAAAACAACACGCGCATCTACGTACCCAGCATGTTGGTGAAGGACGGCTATCTGTATGCCGTGGCTGACGCCGGGATTGCCGCCTGCTATGAATGCGGCAGTGGCGAGCAGGTATGGAAAGGACGCATCCGCGGTACGTTCTCTTCGTCCCCCGTGCTTGTGGGTGAACGGATATTCGTCACCAGCGAAGAAGGGCTCACGTACGTGTTCGCCGCCACGCCCGACGGATTCACGGTCGAAGCGGAGAACCAACTCGGCGACCACGTGATGGCGACGCCCGTCTATAGCCACAATCATATTTACATGCGGCTGGCCCATGAAGACGACGACGGCCGCCAAGAGATGCTGTACTGCATCGGCGAGTGAAGCCGACGATCTTTGCCGCTTCACTCTTCGGCGCCCTCTCCGCGCCGCACGTGCGTCCGTACCAAGGCGTTTGTGTTGCGGATCGCACACGGTAACGCGCGTGATCCCGCGCCCATGATGCTGGCACCGGCCTCTGTTGGTGGTTGCGGGCCCACCATCCTTTTAGGGGGATGCGCACCACCCATACGTTTTGGGGAGACCCGTTCAACGAAAGCACTGTCAGCTAACGTCTTAGGACTTTTGACCGCGATTACACATCGACAGGTTTCACAACGGTGCCATCGTGACGGTCAATGCGTGCCGCCATTTCAGACGTTCTCCTACATTTTTCTTTTACATTTGCTTGCGTGTTTTGTAGCGCCAGATTAACATGCGTTTGAACAGTGGAACGAGAGGTGGAACGGCGTAGAGGCCCAAGCTTTCCCACCTTTTTCGGACACCACTAAGGAGCAGACCCATGCGGGCCTCACTCGCTTCGGCCATTTCTCTGGCCGTCGTCGCACTCGGATTGTTTTTCCCGAACTCTTTCGTTCTACGTAACGCTTCGGCCGGCACGATCACTCCAGGCGTCTTCGAACTCTTCAACCACCCGGATGGCAGTGCCGTCTCGCTCGGACCGTATGGTTTGCGTCTCGACTCGTTGTACCCGCCCGCTGGTATCGGACCGACATTCAGCCTTGAGGCAGACCTCGACCCGGTTCTGCTCACCTGGTACCTCGATAACACGGCCGTCATCCAGGGGCGTATCCTCAACAACACTACCAACGAGTTCTGGCAGATCGAGTATCACCTCACGGATCTGACGGTGTCGGCTAACGGCTTTGCCGCCGCTTCGGGCTCAGGTATGTTGACTTATGACGATGTCGGCACCCCGCAGTCTCCCATTCCGCTTTCTGGAAAAGCTATGGACGGTGCCGTGTTCCGATTCTTCGCCGACGGCTTTCGCCTTGACGATGACGAGATGACAACCGTGGGCCGCGGATGGCTGATGCCGCTGGGCCATCATCACCACGATACCACGAATGATTGGCTGATCACCGCCACACAGGTCGAGACGTTTGACGTCCCCGAACCTGCGGCCGTCACTCTGTTGGTACTGGGCCTCACGCCGCTGGCTACCCGCCGTCGGTATTCTTGAACCAGTCGTCCTTCACAAGTGGCGAAGACTAAGCCACGAGCGGCGGTGGTACGACGAGTGATACCGGCTGGATTGAGTCGGACGTGACGGGGTGCATCAACTACACGGCGTTCAAACCGATCACGTTGTAGAGCGCGTCAAGCCCTGCTAGGCAGACACGGGCCACGAGTGACGTCATATTGCATCAGCTTCGAAAACCGAAGGCGCCCGCGGCCCGAACGCGGCGCCGGCGAAGCCAGCAACGACGGAGGTTTTCGGTTCTGCTTCAAGCGAGTTGTGGCCTCCGGACGATGACTGTGGGGCGACTTGATGCTCATTGTGCACGGCACCACCCGTGCTCGCATTGCTGTCGCCGGGGTGGGCAAATCGGAGGTTTCCTCAAGATTTTTTCTTACAATCGCTTGTGCGGATCGCGGCATCCGTCTAGCATACCGCTGGACAGTGGAACAACGAGCAGAGGTGTTAACAGGCCCGGCGTTCCCAGCTTATTCGGTTCACCACGGAGGAGCGGACCCATGCGGGCCTCACTCACGTCGGCCATCTCGATGGTCGTCGTCGCGCTCGGGCTCTTTGCCCCGAACTTGTTCAACGTTTCTCACGCTTCGGCCGGCACGATTTTTCCCGGCATCTTCGAGCTTTTTAACCACCCGGACGGCAGTGCCGTCTCACTTGGCCCGTACGGGCTGCGACTCGACTCGCTCGACCCGCCGGACGGTTTGGGCCCCACATACAGTATCGAGGCCGACGTGAATCCGGTCGTGCTGACCTGGAACCTCGACGACACGGCCGTCATCGAAGGGCGGATCCTCAACAATACGACGGGCGAGTTCTGGAAGGTCGAGTACCACCTGACCGACCTCACGGTGTTCGGCAATGGCTTTATGGCCGCCACGGGCGCTGGCACCTTGACCTACGACGACGCGGGGACGCCCCAGCCGCCGATCGCCCTGGTTGGCACGGCCATGGAAGGTTCGGTCTTCAATTTTCTCGCCGATGGCTTTCGACTCGAAAATGACGAGATGACGCCCGTGGGCCACGGCTGGATGGTGCCGCTGAGCCGCCCGGACGAGTACACCACGAACGACTGGTTGATCACGGCTACGCAAGTCAAGGTGTTTGTCCCCGAGCCGGCGTCGTTGGCGCTGATCGTGTTGGGGCTGGCATCTCTGGCGTGCCGCCGTCGGCGGCCAGACGCATCGGCCTGAAGCTGGGCTGCGGAATAAAGACAACGACACAGCGCGAGTGCGGGTTCCTAAGCGGTGAACCCGCACTCGCTTGTTTCTGGCGTGCGTAGTGGTGTGTGGTTGTCGACGTGGGCCGGCCGTCATGACGAACGCGAGCGGTTGTGCTACGCTAGCAGCCATGAATGACCGCGCCCCTCTGCCACGAAGTTACGAGCTTCTCTCACGCGACGACACGGCCTTACTGGTCGTCGACGTGCAGTCGAAGCTCGTGCGCGCCATCCGGGGACATCAGCGCATGGTCTGGAACATCCGCCGCTTGATCGATGCGGCCCGGGTTTTCGACGTGCCCATCGCAGCCACGGAGCAGTATCCACAAGGGCTGGGCCACACCGAGCCCGAACTCCGCGACCGACTCGGCGAGATTGCCGAGAAGTCGACGTTCAGTTGCGGCTCTTGTAGCGAGATCTTCACCGACCTCGGCAACCGCAACGTGGAGAAGATCCTCGTCACCGGCATCGAGGCACACGTCTGTGTGCAGCAGACTTCGCTCGACCTGCTGGCGGCCGGCTTCGGCGTGTACATTGCCGTCGACGCCGTCGGTTCGCGGTATCAGGTCGACTACGATACTGCCCTGCGACGGCTCGAATCGTCCGGTGCCACGCTCACGACGACCGAGTCGGCGATGTTTGAGTGGTGTGAGGCGTCGGGTACCCCTCAATTCAAGCAGATCAGCGCCCTGGTAAAAGAAACGCCGCCCAGCGAAGACGACTGAGCGGATGGTTGCGAAAACTCGACGATTCCACGAAAGAGAGACCCGCACGCGATGAGCCCCCTGCCTGCCGCCGTCTGTCCACCCGTCCGCGTATTGATGGGTCCTGGTCCCAGCGATATTCATCCCCGTGTGCTCCGGGCCATGTCGGCCAACACGGTGGGCCATCTCGATCCGTATTACCTGCGGGTGATGGACGAAATGCAGGCGATGCTCCGCACGCTGTTCCGCACTGAAAACCGCATGACGATGGCGATCAGCGCCACGGGGTCGGCCGGCATGGAAGCGACGGTGGTGAATCTGATCGAACCTGGCGACTCGATGATCGTCTGCAAGAACGGCGTGTTCGGCATGAGAATGGCCGACGTTGCCGAGCGGGCCGGTGCCCAGGTGACGTGTGTCGAACGCCCCTGGGGCGAGGTGTTCACACCTGGTGACCTCAAAGACGCGCTTGCCAAGGCGAAGCCCAAGGTCGTGGGTATCGTGATGGCCGAGACGTCCACCGGCGCCTGGCAGCCACTCGAAGAGATCGCCACTCTGGTGCACGACGCCGGAGCGTTGTTGCTGGTCGACGCGGTGACCTCGCTCGGCGGTGTGCCGGTCGAAGTCGACGCCTGGGGCATCGACGCGATCTACTCCGGTACTCAGAAGTGCCTGAGTTGTCCCCCCGGCCTGGCTCCGGTTAGTTTCAACGACCGAGCGCTCGACGTTGTGATGAACCGTAAGACGAAGGTGCAGAGTTGGTATCTCGACGTGACGATGCTGGCGAATTACTGGGGCAGCGACCGCGTCTATCATCACACGGCGCCGATCAACATGACTTACGGTTTGCACGAGGCACTGCGCGTGATCCTAGAAGAAGGGCTCGAAGCATGCTTTGCCCGTCACGCACTCAATCACCAGGCGCTGAAGGCGGGTCTCTCGGCGATGGGGATCGGATTCGCCGCCCAGGAGGGACACCAACTGCCGATGCTCAACGCGGTCACCGTGCCTGAGGGGATCGACGACGCGGCCGTCCGCGGCGGCTTGCTGAACAACTTCGGTATCGAAATCGGCGCCGGGCTGGGGGCGTTCAAAGGCAAGGTCTGGCGCATCGGCCTGATGGGCCACGCCTCGCGGGCCAACAATGTGCTGTTGCTACTTGGCGCGCTCGACGAGTTGCTCGCGGAACAGGGGCACAAGTTCGACAGCGGCGCTGGTGTCGCCGCGGCCAGCCAGGCGTACCGGGCGGCCACGTGATCGAACGTGGGCGGCCAATGAGTGCCGTGATTCCGAATGCCTAGAGGCATGTTTCACGTGAAACGATTGGTCAATTGAGTTCGCCGTGATGAACTCCCGAGAATTGAGCCGACGCGGTTTTCTGGCCTCGACGGCGTCGCTGGCGATCTGCGCTCCGCGACTGTGCCACGCAGACGGTGAATCGATTGGCGGCAAGCGGCCGCTACTTGTTCCCGTGCACGAGCAGGTGATCTGCCCGTGGTCATCGGAACATCCGCGTCACGACCACCAATTGATCTTTCCGCTTGATGACGTGCGCCTGCTGCTTGTCTGGAGCGAGTATTATTCGACCAGCGATACGCCGTTGACGAAGAAGGGGAACGCCGACGCCGGCGATGCCGTCTCATGTCAGATCAGTTCGATGATCTCGACCGACCGTGGACGCCATTGGCGCGATCACAAGGTCATGCAGCAAAACGTCTGGCGGCACAACGTGAAGCACCCGAACCTGGTGCGTCTTTCCGACGGCGAAGTCCTCTTCTTCTACGTTGGCTGGGACTCCGATGCACAACGGAACGTTTACATGCGTCGTTCGCTCGACAACTGTGCTTCGTGGAGTGACCAACAACAAGTGTCCGAACCGGGCTGGTACTGCAACAACGCCGATCGGGCCGTTCGACTCAGCAGTGGTCGGGCGTTGCTGCCGGCGCACGGGCCGTACGACGAGAAGTACATCGGCGGTCGGCCTTATCGTGGTGGCGACCTCCATGCCTTTGTGTTCATCTCGGACGACGGATTTAGGACCTGGCGCCGCAGCGCGGAGAGCATGACGGCGCCGGGGCGCGGTTGCCATGAACCGACGATTGTCGAACTCGACGACGGCCGGCTCTATTGTCTGCTGCGCAATACGAATCAGCGGCAGTACGTCAGCTATTCCGCAGACGGCGGTGACCACTGGACAAAACCGGCGCCGACCGAGTTGCCATCTCCCGAATCGCCCGCCCTGGTGAAGCGAATCCCTGCGACCGGCGATCTCCTGCTGCTCTGGAATAACGTCGCCTCGTCGTCGAACTGGCCGCGTACGCCGCTCACGGCCGCGATTTCGCGCGATGAGGGAGACACCTGGACACGCTTCCGCGACGTCGATAATCGCCCCGATTGGGACGCCGCCTATCCGTCGGTCACGTTTGTCGGTGACGAAGCACTGGTGGCCTACTATTCGCGCGACACACGTTGGAAGCGCGACTCGGAAGTGACGCTGAAGATCTACAAGATCGATCAGTTCTACGGCTAACCACCGTCACTGCAAAAGCCAACGCTCATGCGTTCCACATTACAGAATTCTTTGTCCATGCCAACACGAAGAATTGGGCCAATTCAGGCAGGGTCGATGGACTTCGAACAGGAGAGAACAGAGAAAACGGAGGGGGGGGAAAGAACGGTATGGACGTGCGTGCTACGAACGTTCGTAGACGCCGACGAGTTGGCCTTCGCCCAGGATTTGGCCTTCCATTGCCCGCAGCAGCGATTTTTTGTTCGCGCTTGCTGCCGGCAGATCAAGCACAGCGTCGAGCGCGTAGATCGTGAAGCGGTAACGGTGCGGGCCGCTACCGGGCGGAGGCATGGGGCCCCGATAGCCGACGTTTTCGCTGGGGAAGTCGTTCGCGCCCTGTCGCGCTCCGGCGGGCTGCTCGAGTTTGGACTGTCGCGGCACACCCTCGGATAGGTCAGACACGTCGGCCGGGATATTGTAGATACACCAGTGAACCCAGGGGCCCTCCGGGCGCGGCCGGGCGCGTGTCGGGGCGTCGGGGTCGTCGCAGATGACGGCCAGCGACTTCGTCCCCTGAGGCACATTAGACCAGGCCAGCGGCGGCGAGACGTCTTTGCCGACTCCGGTGTACAGGTCGGGAATGGTTTGGCCGTCGTCGAACGCCGTGCTGGTGAGATGCATGGTCATTGACTCCACGTCGGGCTCGCCTGGCGATGCTGGCTGGGCGTCGCCGGCACTGGACGGTTCGGTGGGTGGTTGACAGCCGGAGAGCACGACCGCCGCCACGCATGAACCCATTAGCAAGGCCGCGAAACTAGCGACCTCGTCACGCGATTGGGACACGTTATTACCGCCGGATCAGACACCCTTGCTTTTCCCTTCGACGAACCTCGATTGTAACAGAACGAGGTTCCGCCCTAAAAGCGGCGGATCGGCCACGACAACCCGATTCGTGGCGAAGTTTGATCTGGCCCGGGGCGATTGTTAGCATGTTACTGTTGGAGGTCAGCACGTTTTTCAACGCGTCGGTGCGTCATTGGAGCGGGGAATGTACACAATGCGTGAAAGCCGTCTGCTCAGTTGGGTGGGTTGGGTCTTGCTTGTGATCGGAGTAGTGTGGATCAACTGGGCTACGCTATTGGGTAATGAGATTGGCGCTGGGTGGTGGTACTTGGGAATGGGCGGGTTAATAATCTGGAGCCGCCAGAACGCTCAGCAGCGTCGCGAGATAAAGCACCTGCGAGAGGAATTGGCCAAAATGCGGTGTGAGTTCGCGGGACCCACGACGTAGGTTGATGAGTCGACTCAAACTTCATGATGATTTGAAGAACAACGAGGTCGCCGGATGTTACGACTGACGAGCAATGCCACGGCCCATACCTGCGACGGTGTGTCGCGGCGGGACTTCATGCAGGTTGGTGCGTTGGGCGCGCTGGGGCTTTCGTTGCCGCAGTTGATGGCCCAACAGGCGGCGGCCGGCACCTCCGGCAACGATGACCGCTCGGTGATCATGATCTTCAACCTCGGCGCGCCGAGCCAGATGGACACGTGGGACATGAAGCCCGAGGCGCCGGCCGAGATTCGCGGTCCGTTCCAGCCGATTTCCACCAACGCGCCAGGGTTGGAGATTTCGGAAATCTTTCCGCTGATGGCCCAGCATGGCGACAAGTTCTCGCTGGTGCGGAGTTGTTATCACACGGCGGCGGCCGTGCACGACACGGGCCACCAGATGATGCAGACCGGGCGGCTGTTCACCGGTGGGATCAACACACCGCATGCCGGCTGCGCGACGGCTTACTTGATGGGTCGGCGAGGTGACTTGCCTGCGCACGTGTTGTTGCCCGAGCCGATGGGGCGCACCGGCGGCAACCTGCCGCACGGCCAGGACGCGGGTTTTCTGGGGAAGGCGTACGACCCGTTTGCGTTGATGGCCGACCCGTCGAAGCCGAATTTCGAAGTGCCCGACATGCTGCCGCCGGACGACATCGGCGAAGCCCGACTGGCGCGGCGGCGGCGGTTGCGGAGCATCGTTGACGACACGGTGAAGAACTTCGAAGCCAGCGCCGACGCCAAGCTGCTCGACAGCAACTTCGAAGCGGCCTTCCGCTTGATGACCAGCACCGAGGCCCGCAATGCCTTTGACCTTTCCCAAGAGCCGCAGGAAGTCCGCGAGCGCTACGGCGTGAACCGGTTCGGGCAGTGCTGCTTGTTGTCGCGGCGGCTGATCGAGGCCGGCGTACGGTTCGTGACCGTCAACACGTTCCTGACCGTGTTCGACGAGATCACCTGGGACATCCACGGCTCGAAGCCGTTCACGTCGATCGAAGGGATGAAGAACATCGTGGCGCCAATGTACGATCAGGCGTACAGCGCGCTGCTGGAGGACCTTTACGACCGGGGTATGTTGGAGAACACGCTGGTGTGCAACCTGGCTGAGTTCGGCCGCACGCCGAAGGTGAACCCGGCGGGTGGACGCGACCACTGGCCGCAAGTGTGGACCGTGCATTTTGCCGGGGGCGGCGTGCAGGGTGGCCGAGTCGTGGGGGCCAGCGATCCGACCGGCGGTGTGCCTGCTGAGCGTCCGACGTCGCCGGCCGACGTCGTGGCGACGGTGTATCGCAGCCTGGGTTTCGATCTGGAAACCAAGCTGCCAGGCCCGCAGGGCCGGCCGTTCCCGCTGGTCGACACTGGCACACAGCCGCTCGACGAGCTGTTCTGACGCTGGCGTTGTTATGAGGCTTTGCGGTTCGGGCACCCGCTCGCTCTACGGAAGGTATTTGCGGTCGGCGGAAAGTTGCTAGAATGGGGGCTCGCAGGAGAAAGCTGCCGACACCGCGAGCCCGCTGCGGCGAGTCGGTGTCCCCTTCCGGGCAGGTATCTCGAGACAAAGTTGCCGAAGTGGCGGAATTGGCAGACGCGCCAGATTCAGGTTCTGGTGCCCGTAAAGGGCGTGGAGGTTCAAATCCTCTCTTCGGCACTCTGGGGGACCGCGACGTGAGGCCATTCGGTCCGTTTACGGTCCATTTCTGTTTAAGGGATAGTGCTCAGGATTAGGTTTTTCCGCGGGTCGTACTTTTCCTGAGCTCGGTTTCACCCCGCCGTGGACGATAGGTCTGTGACCGCATTGCGGTGAAGGTCGTGAACGAGCCTTAATCTATTCGCCGTCGCCGTCGCTGCCTTCGACTTCGATCAACTGTTTGAGTTTGCCGTCGCGGCCGAAGCGGGCGAAGAGGAACTCGGTGCCCAGGTGTTGACCGAGCACGGTGCGGGGGGCGGGCTGGGCCAGCGAACGGTACACCAGCCAGTTTTTCTTGCCAATCTGGCTGCGGTAGCCGACGGCGACGCTGGCGGGTTGGATCTTCAGGTCCTGGGCCACGGTCAGTTGCCGCCAGGTGCTGGCCGTGAAGCCACGGCGGGAATCGAGATCCAGCAGCAGCGGTGTGAACATCGTGCGGCCAACCGCCTCGTGGACCAGTTGCAGTCGCCCCGCTTCCAGAGCGAGACTGCCACGACGGGGATCGACGCGCCACTCGGGCAGCGCCAACGGCTGGGCCAGATAACGCCGCCGGCCCGTGTAGAGATAGCCCTCGCGGGTCTCGTCTTCCGGGGCGAAGTCGAAACCGGTCGAAACGGGCAGGCTGAGCCGGTGGTACAGCGACGTCATGTCGCTCATCTGCGCCGGATCGCCCACGAGGCCGTCGGCGATGAGCAACAAGCCGTCTTCCCGGCCGAGCGCCAGGTGGCGGTGCAGGGTGAAGCCGCCCGAGAGCGAGGCTTCGAGTTCGAGGTAGACGACGTCCTCGTCGGCGATCCAACAGACTTCCTCCCAGCCGGAAGTGAACTCGAGCAGGCTTTCTTCGGCCGTGATTGTGGTTTCCACGAGTCCGTCGAAGACCTGTTTGCCATCGGCGAAGAGTTCGACGGCCATTTGCTCGCCACCGTATGCCACGTGCAGTGCCGGGCCGCGCGGGCGCCAATCGGTGCGCAAAACGGCCAGTTCGGACCAACCCGAGTGCTCCGAGGCATCGGGGAGTGAACGGCCCCCCTTGGGTTTGTCGGGGCGCAGGCGGGAGCTGGGCCAAATGGCGTGGGCGACGCGGCGGTCGGCATCGTCGGCACCGAATCGTACCGCTGCGGCGAACAGGTCGGCCGACCACGCTCCGGACGGCGCGTGGACAAAGACCTGTGAACCGTCGGGCCGCGACAACCGCATTGCCTGGCGCACGAGCCAGTCGTATTGGTTCTGCGCGTCGGAGGTCCAGCACCCGGTACCACCGCCTTCGCCCAGCGCGCAGCAGCGCGTCCAACAGGCCAGCAGCGGCCGCAGCCACTCCATGGCGTGCCAGGCGGGCATGCCTTCGCCGTCGGTCCATTCGATGATGCCGGAGGTGAGCACTTTTTTTGCAGCGCGGCGGAGGCGCCGGCACGGTTTGAGTTCCGGGAACAGGTAGGCCAGCGTGAGCGGAAGCTCGCCGGCGAACAGTTGTTCGACGAGTAGCTGTTCCGCGACCGACAGCCGGGAAAAGTCGGCCGACAGCGCCTCATCGGCCGTATCAACCATTCGCTGCAAGAGCTGCCACCAGAGGTCCGTGTCGAGACGCGAGGCGAGCGCCGGCATGGCGTGGCACCAGGCGAGTTGCTCAAGTGCGCCGGCGACGCTCCAGTCGGTAACGGCGCGGGTTTCCAGCCACTCGCGGGCCTGGCGAACCACGGCACCGTTCTTGGCCGCGGACGACTTTTGTCCCTTCGGTTTGGCGCCGCGGCGTTTCTTTCCGCCGGTGCCGCCATCATCCGACAGCCGCACGACCCGGGCAACACGGGCGTCTTCGTCCGCGAAGGCCCACAAGAGCGCTGTCGGGCCAGCGTCGAGCAGCTGGCTCAACGGCCGGGGCGTCTTACGCTTCGCCAAATGCGACCGCCACTTTTCCCAGCCCGGACCGTCGGTGTCGCGACCGAGTCGGCGCAGGGCGGCGGGTGCCGTTTTGTGCCAGGCAATGCCGCGGTGCTTGATCAGCGGGCGTCGCGATTCGGCGACGAATTTGTGAGATGAAGGGGACGAGTGCGGGGAAGGTTTGGTCGTGGACATGGGACTCCGTGGGGTGTCCGAGCGAGGTTCGATCCGTGGCCGCGACCGAGTGAGCCGCTGCAGGCCGCTCGTTCGGTCGCCTTTCGCCAGTCGACGAAGATGGGGTATCTTAACGGTACGGGGCCGGCGAACACAATTACCCGCCCGGGTGTGTCAGCGTGGTGGTGGTGCGGGCGGCAATCGTGTCTGCATCGATACATTCGAAGACATCGACGGCATTGGAGGCGCGGCGTTGCCATGAAAGTCCCTTTACGAAATTCGGCGTGCATGCTGTTGGCCGTTGTCCTGGGATGTGGTGTCGGACGGATACCGCAGCTTGCCGCCGACGACGCGGTCGTTGCGCCAAACTCTTCGGCGGACGCGTCATCGGATACTGCCCTGCCGGAAGAAAACACTCTGCCGCAGGACGAGCCGCCGAACGTCGAAGCCATAGCGGAGCAGCTTGCCACGGACGCGGCCAAGTCGGGCGAGCAACGGCGGCGACTCGATCCGCGCTACGACGTCTGGGTCGACATGAATCGGCACCACGTGATTCTGCTCGGGGAAGTCTGCCTGCGGGAAGGTGGACTGGAAATGCTCGCCTGCCTGCGGGGCACGAAAGAGCACGAATCGATTCTATCGGTCAACACCGAAGCTTACCTGGTTCATGCCGCGTTGTTGGCCGTGGGAGCCGAGGCCGGCAACCCGGTGGAATTCCGACCGGAATATAAGGCGGCCACGGGAAGTGAGGTCGACGTGGCCCTGTACTGGACTGACGCCGATGGCAACCGGCAGCGGCAATGGGCCCGCGAGTGGATCCGTGGCTTCGGGACGGGCGAAACGTTGGCGGTGCCGTGGGTATTTGGCGGCAGCGGTTATTGGGTCGACGAGGTGGTCGACCCAGCCACGGGCGAACAGAAAGTGCGGCGACACTACAAGGCCGAGGAAGGTGATATGATTTGTGTGTCGAACTTCCCCAGCGCGATGCTCGATTTGCCGATCGAGAGCAGCCAGTCGGCCGAGGCGCTGTTGTTCGAGGCCTTCACGGAGCGGATTCCGCCGCTGGGCACGAAGGTGGCGATGGTGTTGATCCCGCGCCCCAAGAACCCGCCGCCCGACAGTGAGGCCGACGAGGCGGCGAGCGACGCGGTCACGAAGGATCCGGCGACGCAGGGCTCGGACTGACTGCGGTGGAATCGTGCCCGAAACGGGGGCCGCTGCCGTTCACGTTAGCGGTTTCGTTTTCGGCGTCAGCGTCAGTTGACTCGACCGTTGCGGTCGAACTCCCGGTGCGGTGGCCGTCGCGCCAAAGTTCGCTGCGCAGCAGAGTGCCCGCTTCGTCCCACTGGTTGAACACGCCGTCGCCGACGCCGTTGTGCCAGGTGAACTCCTTCGCTTTTTGTCCGTTCTTGTGCCAGTAGACGAAGTGTCCGTGTTTGCTGCCGAAACGCCATTGCCCCTCGGAGCGTAGCTCGCCGGACTCGTACCAGACGGATAGTGGTCCGTGGTTGAGTTTGCGGCCGTCTGGCGTCGTGACCACGGTGCGGCGCACGTGCAATGCGCCGTCGGGCCAGAATTCTTCAATGACCTCGGTCGTGGCCAGGTCAATGGTCGCACTGTCAATCGCGGAAGTCTCATCAGCGGCACTATCCACCGCGGCATCGCTGGCGGCGACGTCGGCCTGCTCGTCGCGCTGCGCACAACCGGTCGCCAACAACGAGGTCAGCGCGACGGCGGCCAGCACCGACAGCCAGCGAACCGTTTCCTGGCGGCGATCGACCAGTGTGGCAAGATGGTTCATCGCGGAGTTCTGCAGTGCATCGCGACAACGAACTCGGGGAAGGGGACCTGTGGCGGGAGACACCAACTCGAGAATCCCCGCCTCCACTTAAGTGTAGGTGACGGGATCGGCCGAAACGCTGGGCGACGATCGGTTGTGCCGGATATGCGGCTCACTCGCCCGAGATCACGACCTTGCCGTAGTAATCGCGGTAGGCCGTGGCGCAGCGCCGCTTGACGTCGTCGCGGGTCTGCAACTCGGGGTCGTCGAAGAAGCGGTCGGTGGCAAGCGCGTCGACGTCGTACGTCGTCGTCCCGTCCAGGATCAACTGGGCCATGATCACGCCGACCGTCGGGCTTTGGGCGATGCCGTGGCCGCTGAAACCGGCGCAATGAAAAAGCCCTGCGACGCCGCGATCGAGGCCACAGAACGGCCGACAAT
>JAGQPT010000465.1 GCA_020426575.1 Planctomycetales bacterium | reverse complement strand
GGCCCGGGCGACGGCCTGCGCGAACACGGCCACGATGGCGGCCATGTCGTCGGCGACCGTCGAGTGATAGAGCACGCGGACGCCGACGTCGCCGAGTTGCTGGCTGAGCCACTGGCTGTTGGTGTCGAGGCGTTGTCCGCTCGTGAGTTCGTCGCCGATGGAGATGACTTCGGCATTCATGTTAGGATGTTTCCAGATGGGGCGAACCGATTCCGCCCGATTGTGCAACAGCCGGTGGCTGGGCCGCAAGCGGGCGGCGCGGCGGGAGGGGGCGTGATCCAGGCGATTTGCACACGAAGCAGCGAGCGGCGACATGGCCATCGACCCGATTTGTGGAATGACCGTCGACGAATCGACCGCGATCTCGGCCGAGCGCGACGGAGTAACCTATTACTTCTGCTGCGAGCACTGTCGGGCGAAGTTTCTCGGCGAGGCCGACCGCGGCACATCAGCAACGCACGGTCAAGGACATGGCGCGGGGCACGGCCACGGCCAGATCGTCGAGCTGCACCAGTTGTCCGGCACGGGGCAGGCAAAGCAGCAACCGCGCTCGCGGGCCAATTACTATTGCCCGATGTGCGAGGGGGTCGAGAGCGACCGGCCGGGCGATTGCCCCAAGTGCGGCATGGCGCTCGAAGCGTCGCGGCCGGCTGCCTCGAGCCAGCGTGTCATCTACACCTGCCCGATGCACCCGGAGGTCGAGCAGGACTCGCCGGGGGCGTGTCCCAAGTGCGGCATGGCGCTGGAGCCCAAGACGGTCACTGTCGATACGGAAGAGGACGACACGGAGCTGCGCGACATGACGCGGCGGTTCTGGGTCGCGCTCGTGTTGACGGTGCCGGTGTTTCTGCTGGCGATGTTGCCAATGGTGGGCGTGCCGCTAAAGGATTGGTTGGGGGCGACGCTTTACACCTGGCTGCAACTGCTGTTGGCTGCACCGGTGGTGCTGTGGGCCGGTTGGCCGTTCTTCGTGCGAGGATGGCGTTCGCTCGTCACCTGGAACCTCAACATGTTCACGCTGATTGCCGTGGGAACCGGCGCAGCATTCCTCTATAGCGTCGTCGCCGTACTATTTCCGGGGTTGTTTCCCGAAGACTTCCGGCAGCACGGTCAGGTCGAAGTCTACTTCGAGTCGGCGGCCGTGATCATCACGCTGGTACTGCTTGGGCAGGTACTGGAACTGCGAGCCCGGCGACGCACTGGCGGGGCGATTCGCGAACTGCTCTCGCTGGCTCCGCCGGTGGCCCGTGTCGTCAGCGACGGCGAAGAGCGCGAAGTGCCGCTCGAAGCGGTCAAGGCGGGCGACGTGCTGAGGGTGCGACCGGGCGAGAAAATCCCGGTCGATGGCACGATCAACGAGGGCAAGAGCGCGGTCGACGAGTCGATGATCACGGGCGAAGCCGTTCCGGTCGCCAAGCAGGCGGGGGATCGCGTGATCGGCGGCACGGTAAACCAGACCGGGGCGTTTCTGATGGAAGCGCAGCAGGTGGGCGAAGAGACGATCCTTTCGCAGATCGTGGGCATGGTCGCCGATGCACAGCGGAGCCGGGCACCGATCCAGCGGGTGGCCGACGTGGTGGCCGGTTACTTCGTTCCCACGGTCGTGCTCGTGGCGATCGTCACGTTTATCGTTTGGGCCGTGCTGCAACCGCGGCAACCGGCGCTGGCCTGGGCGTTCGTCAACTCGGTTGCGGTGTTGATCATCGCCTGTCCGTGTGCGCTGGGTTTGGCGACGCCGATGTCGATCATGGTCGGCGTGGGCCGGGGTGCGCAAGAGGGGGTGTTGATCAAAGACGCCGAGGTGCTCGAGGTGTTGGAGAAGATCGACACGGTCGTCGTCGACAAGACGGGCACGCTCACCAAGGGGCGACCGAAACTGACCGAGTTGGCCTCGACGGGAGTGGTCAACGAAGACGAGCTGCTCTGGCTGGCGGCGAGCGTGGAACAGAACAGCGAACACCCGTTGGCCGGTGCGCTGGTCGAGGCCGCCCGGCAGCGCGACATTCGGCTCACCGAGACGAGCGACTTCGACTCGGTGACCGGCGGCGGCGTTGCCGGCACGGTCGAAGGACGGCGGGTGCTGGTGGGGACGCGACCGCTGTTGGCCGAGCGCGGCGTGAGCAATTTGGCGGCGTTGGACGAACGCATCGACGAGTTGCAGCGGCAGGGCAGGACCGTGATGTTGGTCGCCGTCGACGAACAGTTCGCCGGTCTGCTCGCCGCGGCCGACCCGATCAAGGAGTCGACCCCCGAGGCGGTGCGGGCGCTGCATGACCTGGGATTGCGCGTGATCATGATGACGGGGGACAACGAACAGACTGCGGCCAGCGTTGCCGAGCAGCTCGGCATCGACGAGTACGCGGCCGGCGTGCAACCGCAGGACAAGCACGAGCGGGTGAAGGCGCTCAAGCAAGAAGGGCATCGCGTGGCGATGGCGGGCGACGGCATCAACGACGCCCCCGCGCTGGCCGAGGCCGACGTCGGCATCGCCATGGGAACGGGCACCGACGTGGCGATCGAATCGGCCGGAGTGACGCTGGTCAAGGGCGACCTGCGCGGCGTCGTCAAGGCGGTGAGCCTGAGTCGGCGCACGATGCGCAACATCCGCCAGAACCTGTTTTTCGCGTTCGTCTACAATGCGTTGGGCGTGCCGATCGCGGCGGGAGTGCTTTACCCGATCTCACCACATTTGTTGCTCAATCCGATGATTGCGGCGGCCGCGATGAGCTTCAGCTCGCTCTCGGTCGTGGGCAACGCCCTAAGGCTGCGGACAACGCGATTAGTCTGACCGCCGGCTGACGAGTCGTCGGCGAAACCAGCGTGACTACGGTCGTCGCTTGTGCTATTTTCAAGGTTCGCGTTTCGTCGCGGAACGTGGCGTCGCTTGCGGCGCCAGGGGATGGGCCGCACGGTCGGTCGGACAAGCGTTTTCGGAGAATTGCATGAACCCGCTGTTGTTGATCGTCGTGGGGTCGGCGGTGGTGCTGGCCGTTGCCTATCGCGTGTACGGACGGATTCTGTCGCGGCTGTTGGAATTGGACGATACGCGGCCGACGCCGGCGGTCGAGATGCGCGACGATGTCGACTACGTGCCGATCGAGCCCAAGTATCTGATGGGGCAACACTTCTCGGCGATCGCGGCGGCGGGGCCGATCGTGGGGCCGATTCTCGCCGGTGTGTACTTCGGCTGGTTGCCCGCGCTATTGTGGATCCTGATCGGCTCGATCTTCATTGGCGGCGTGCACGACATGACGACGCTGTTCGCCTCGGTGCGTCACAAGGCCCGCAGCATGGCCGAGGTCGTCAAACAACACATGACGCGGCGGTCGTACTTGCTGTTCCTGGCGTTCGTCTGGATCGCCCTGGTCTATATTCTGGTGGCGTTCACGGACGTGACGGCGAATTCGTTCGTCGGCGTGCTCACGCTGGACAACGGCGAGGAGGTCACCGGTGGCGGCATCGCCACCAGTTCGCTCTTGTATCTGGCGCTGCCGATCATCATGGCGTGCTTTCTGCGCTACACGAAGATGTCGCTCGGCGTGGCGACGGTGATCTTCTTGCCGCTGGTCGGTTTGTCGATCTGGGGCGGGCAGTTGATCCCCTTTGATCTGGCGCAGGTGCTCGACGTCCCCGACGCGCAGGCCCACCGGGTCTGGGACGTGTTGCTGTTGGTCTACTGTTTCATCGCCTCGATCGTGCCGATGTGGCTGTTGCTGCAACCGCGCGGTCACCTGGGGGGGTACTTTCTCTATGTTGCGCTCGGCGGGGCGGCGCTGGGGTTGATCTTTGGCGGACACGAAATCAAGTATCCCAGTTTCATCGGCTGGGAAAGTGCCGCGAACAATTTCCCGCTTTTCCCCGTCCTGTTCATCACGATCGCCTGTGGCGCGTGCTCCGGATTCCATTCGATCATTTCCTCGGGAACGACGTCGAAACAGCTCAAGCGCGAATCGGACGCCCGCTCGATTGGCTACGGAGCGATGCTGCTCGAAGCGATGGTCGCCGTCGTTTCGCTGGCGTGCGTGATGATCCTGGCGCGCGATTCGGAACTGATCAGTGCCTCGCCCAACTTTCTCTATGCCAAGGGCATCGGCAGCTTCGTCACGGTGATGGGGATTTCCGAAAAACTGGGCATCTCGTTCGGACTGATGGCGTTCACCACGTTCGTTTACGACACCCTCGACGTCTGCACGCGACTGGGACGTTACATTATTCAAGAACTCACTGGCTGGCAGGGGGCCAAAGGACGCTGGTTCGGCACGGCGGTCACCGCCGGCGCGCCGTTGTTGTTCCTGCTCGGTCAGCCCTCGGGAGGCGTACCGGCCTGGAAGGAGTTCTGGGGGCTGTTTGGCGCCAGCAATCAACTGCTGGCGGCACTTTCGCTCATGGGGGTGACCGTCTGGCTCTGGCGCACCCGGCGGGAGACGTGGGTCTGGTTCGTCACCGGTATCCCCACGGTCTTCATGTACGTGATGAGCATGTGGGCCTTGGGGCTGAACATCCAGGCAAAGTGGGCTTCCGTCGGGGCCGACATGCCCTGGGCCGTTGGCTTGAATCTCGCCGTCACGTTGATGCTCGTCGGGCTGGCACTGTTGATGGCCGTCGAAGCCGTGCGCGTCGTGGCGTCGCTCGGCGGATCGCCTCCGCCTGAGCCCGATGCCGTGCCCGCCTGAGCTCGGCTTCTAGCTGCCGCGCTTATGTTTGTTCGCAGCGCGAGGCGCGGGAGACGCCGCGCCGGTGTCGTGACCTTCTCTCTGTGCAGTTTTTCAGCGACGATGGCCTCGGTTTTGGAGGCCTAGGTAAACTGCGCGCCTTTCCAGTGGGGCGGGCGACGCTACGGCCCGCATGCTTTTTCCGCAGATTCGGAATTACCCGCAAGTTCGGCACGGTTTAACACGATAAACAGGAGCAGCGGTTAGCACCGCCCGATTGCCGCATCGCGCAGGCATTGCAACCGCGAGCTGCCGCGGCGAGAACGAGCCGACATCATCACACCCGATTTGGGGAAAGAACCGATGCGTAGGAAGAATCGTTGGACGCTGGCTAGCGTACTTGCTATCGCGGGTGCCGTGTCGATGACGGGGTGCCAAACCCAATGCGGTCCTCAGTTGGGCCTGCTTGCCTATCCGATCCCCGTGAGTCCTTATTTCCAGGACAAGCACGAGGACGACTACTGGGTCCACGAGCGTTATGAACGGGCCCCAATCCTGGGACCGATCGTGGACGGCGCCCCGCCGATTGCGATGGATCCTCCGAGCGACGACGAGGTGATGCGACAGCTTGAAGAGACGCACCCGGTCGAAGGGGGCATTCCGCTCTTTTACACCGTGCAGCGTAACAACGTGAGCATGACCAAGGAACTGATCGCCGATTACATCGATCCGCCGCGGATTTATCCGCTGATCGGTCCGGCGCAACTGCACCACGCACACTACAAGTGCACGGTCTACTTCACGGAAGTCACGCGTCGTGGTTGGCCGCTACCGTACACGACGGTCGACGAAGACGCCCGCGAGGTGATCTACATCGACCACGACCACTTGCACATGGTGGGGAATGTCAACGAGGGATTGATGACCGACGTCATGGCCCACGCGCACTGAACTCCGGCGCAACTGAGCGGCTGGCGTGATGACACTGAATGCAGCGTGTTGCCCCGTCGTCACAACCATCACTGCAGTTGTTGCCGTAAGCTACGAGCGAGCACCCTGGATCAAAACGTCCAGGGTGTTTGCGTGTTATACGCGGACGAAGTGAACGTGGACGATGCATACGCGACGGTGAGGTGGACAGCACGCATGCAACAGCACTGCTGGCGGACGTAAAACTCGGCGGCAAAGTCTCGGTATTGATGGGCACGTCCCGAACCAGTCGAAGAGAGTAGACGTACACAGCCCGACACACGTTGCGCTGACGCCAGCGCGCGGCCGACGAACGCATCGGCCTCCCCTCGACACATCCTCAGCCAGGCATGCAGCGCCATGCGGGCACGACGCCTTTCCATCTTGTTTGTTGTCGCGTTGATCGCCAGCGCGGTTATGCCGACGCTGCGCGCCGATCGGCCGACGAGCGACAGCGCCAACTCGGACTTCACAGCGGCGGCGCAGGCATACGCTGACGCGGACTGGCACGAGGCGGGCGAACGCTTTCGCGCGTTTCTTACCACGCACCCCGACGATGAGCGGACCACGCGTGCCAGGTTCTATCTGGGCGAGTCGTTGGTGCAATGCGGGCAATTCGACGAGGCCGTGCGGACCTTCGAGGACTTGTACCAACGCGGCGCGCCGAGCGAACAAGCTGTGTTGAGCGAGCAAGACGTGCCACCGGCGTGGGGCCTCGACGCCGAGTTACAGGCGAAAATGACGTATCGGCTCGGCGAGGCGTACTACCTGGCCGGCCGCACGGTCGAGGCCGCCAGCCATCTCGAAGAGTTCTGCCGTCGTTGGCCGGACGACACGATGGCTGAATATGCCTTGCTCTATCTGGGCGAGATGGCGCTGGCAGGCGGCGACGCCGCGTCGGCCCGGCGGTGGCTCGCCCAGCAGTTGCAACGTTTTCCCGCGGGACCACTGCAGTATGACGTCCGCCTAGCGCTGGCCCGCGCGCATCGGGCGATGATCCAAGCTGACCATGACGTTCCCAATGCGGCCGAAATCAGTGCCACCGATATCGGTGCGGCCGAGGCCGAGTATCGACGCGTCGCGTCTCAGGGTGACGCCGAACAGGCCGTCGCGGCGCTGTGTGAACTGGCCGACTTGCAGTTCGAGCAGAAGTCGTACGTGTGGTGCACGGAAAGTGTGGCCGAGTTGGTCGAGCGATTTGGCGATCACCCCCGCGCCGCCAGGGCGCGGCTGAACGCCGCGTGGGCACAGGTGCGATTGCGCGACTTCGACGCGGCACTCGAAGAATTCGCCATGGCAGCTGGTGATAAGCAGCTCCAAGTCGACGCCCGCTACGGGCAGGCCATGGTGGCGGCCGCACAGGGAAACGACGCTGCCGTCGTCGAGTTGCTCGGTGCGCAGAGCGTCGATGCTTTGCACCCATTGGCGGCCCCGATCACGTATCAACGGGCCGAAGCGCTGCATCGCATGGGCGACGCGGCGGAGGCACTTGCCGGATTCCAGCAATTGCTTGACGCGCCGGTTACTGAACCGCTCCGTGGGCGGGCCTGCGTCGGCGAATTGGAGTGTCTGTTCGCCCTCGGGCGGTACGACGAACTCCAGCAACGCGCGCGCGAGTTTCTCGATCGAGTCGGTCAGGGGAGCGATGGTGGTCGGGACGCGAACGTTGCGACGGAGGAGGAAGAGGCGACCGTGGCGGACGTGCGGCGACTATTGGCCGCGGCGTACGCGGAGTGCGGTGAGTCGGCTGCGGCCGCCGACGTGTTGGGAGACGTCGTTGCTGACACCGGCCCAGAATTTGCCAAATCGGACGACGTCTACCGACTCGCCCTGAATCGCTTTCGGCAGGGACAGTACGAAGAGGCGTTGCAATTGCTGGGTGAATCGCCGGGCCAACATCCGCTTCAGCGCGGCGACGGCCCAGAGGCCGACGGGGCGGTTAGCCAATTACGAATCGCCGCGCTGGCCGAGCTGAAACGCTTTGACGAGGCGATCGCGATCGTCGAACAGACAACTGCAAGCGAGCGGGCAACGTGGGATCGCGCTAAACTGGCGCTGTTGTACGCCGAGGTCGGACGCTACGCCGACGCGGCGGCCTATCTGGCCGACATCGACGCGACGCCCGACGCCGCACATTGGCACGCGGTCGACGTTGTCGCGCAGCGCGCGCTTGGCTCCGGCGACGAGCGGACCGCGTCTGAGTTGTTTGAGCGGATGACGGCCTCGGCCGACCATGATGTGGCCGCAGCGGGGTTGTTGGGGGTCGCCCGTTGCCGATGGAAGCAGGAGGACGGCGAGGCGGCACTGGCTGCCCTGGAACAACTCGCCGAGCATTATCCGGATTACGAGCTGGCGGCGGAAGCGGCGCTGCTGCGGGCGGGGATTTTGGCCGAGACGCGCGGCCCCGATCCGGCGCTGGTCGCGCTGCAGCAGTTGGTGACGGCGCACGCCGGCACACCCGCGGCTGGGCGGGCGTTGCTGCGGCTCGCCCAGACGTATGAACTGGCCGCGCAAGACGACGACGCGGCGGCAACGTACACCCGGCTGGTGAATGAACATCCCGAGGCGTCGGGCTGTGACGCGGCGATGTTGCGAGCCGGCGTTGTGCTCGCCCGTCTGGAACGCGCGGACGAAGCCGACGCGATGCTGTCGTCACTCGTGGAGCAGTATCCTGACGGTGCGTCGGCGGCGTCGGCCCGCCTGCTACTGGCGCGCGCGGCGCTGGACCGGCAGGACTATCCGCGGGCTCGTGAGTTGGTCGGTGCCGTGTTAGCGGCCGACGTGGTTGCCGACTCGACGGCCGAGGCGCTGTACCTCAAGGGGCTCGTCGCGGCGGCGCAAGGGGATTGGGACGACGTCGATGCGTCGATGCGACGTTTGCTAACCGAGTACAGCGAGCACGAACATCGCCTCGGTGCCGAATACTGGGTGGCCGAGGCCGCATATCGAAGTGATGACCTGGTGCGGGCGGAAACGCTGCTCGATGAATTGATCCGCAAAACGCACGGTCGTCGCGATCGCTGGGTGGCCATGGCACGGCTGCGGCGCATCCAGTTGGCGGCGCGGCGTGCTCAGTGGGACGACGTGACCGAGCGGGGCAACGCGCTGTTGGCTGACTTTCCCGAGTTCCCTCGGCGATTTGAAGTCGACTATTTGCTGGGGCGGGCTCACGTGGCACGCGCCGACTTCGACGAAGCGCGGCAAGCGTTCGGGCGGGTCGTGGCATCGGGCGACGCCGCGGGCAGTGAGACGGCCGCGATGGCGCAATGGATGATCGGCGAGTCGTACTTTCACCAACACGACTATGCGTCGGCGCGCAAGGAGTTTCGACTCGTGGACGAACGATACGCCGACTTTCCCCAGTGGCAGGCGGCCGCACTTTTGGAAGCGGGCAAATGCAGCAGCCAACTCAACGAATGGGAAGATGCAGCGCAGCAGTTTACCGAGCTGGTGCAGCGGTATCCCGGATCGTTGCATTCGGACGAGGCCCGGCAACGGCTTCGCCTGGCCGAGCAGAAATCTCCCCTACGGAGGCAAGCGAGACGATGAACGTCAGCCGACCCCACAACATGTGTTGCCGGCGCTGGCGCCGTGTGGCGTTCACCGGCGCAACGACGGTCCTGCTGGCTTGCGTCGCGGCGACGGCCTGGGCACAGAGTGCCCCAGGATCGATCGCACAAGGCATCGACGCCGCAACGGGTTCCTCGGAATTCGGCGCCGGACCACCCGCGTTGAATGGAATTGCGGCCCTGGACAACGCAGCGGACGACACGTCGGCTGCGATCCCCACGCGGAGCTTGTTAGGCATCGTGCACGACGGCGGTTTGCTGATGTTTCCCCTGTTGGGGTGTTCGTTCGTGTTGGTGATTTTCGTCATGGAGCGGGCGGCGTCGCTCAGGCGTGGACGAGTGATCCCACGTCCATTCGTGCGGCGGATGATGCGACAGCTCAGAGAGGGCAAGCTCGAATGCGAGGAAGCGCTCGAACTGTGTGAGCAGAACGGCAGTCCGGTGGCGCAGGTGTTCTCTGCCGGTCTGCGACGCTGGGGACGGCCGGCCGTCGAAGTGGAACAGGCGATCGTCGACGCCGGCGAGCGCGTCGCGGCCCGATTGCGGAAACACCTGGCGGTGATCAACGGCGTAGCAACGGTCAGCCCGCTGCTGGGGTTGTTGGGAACCGTGTGCGGGATGATTTCGGCGTTCAACACGATCGCGGTGAGCGACGCGATGGGGCGACCGGAGTTGTTGGCAGCAGGCATCGGCGAAGCCCTGATCACGACTGCCGTGGGGCTGACAGTGGCGATCCCGGCTCTGATTTTTTACATGTTTTTCGTCAGCCGAGTGGATCGGCACGTGATCGATCTCGACGGCCTGGGGCAAGAGCTGGTTTCGATCGTTGCCGGCGACGCGCCCACCAGCCGCGCCAGCACTACGCGCTCGCGAAAAGCTGCGGCCTGACGGAGCAGGAGCGCTGCCGCGCCCGGAGACCGGCAGCGGACGGTGTCTCTCTGCCGGATGAAGTGAACTGCGTGCGAGTGTGAACCGAACGAGGTGCGCGGGCCATGCCAATTAAGATATCCGCCGCGGCACAGCCGACGTTGAACCTGACGCCGATGTTGGACGTCGTCTTCCTACTGATCATCTTCTTCATGGTGGGGACGAAGTTCGCGGAGATGGAACGCCGCATCGAGGTCAACGTCCCCGAGGTCGGGCACGCCGGACCTTTGACGTCGGCGCCGGAAAAACGTGTGATCCACGTCACCAGTCAGGGCGAGGTCTTTCTCGACGATGCGCCCGTAACGATCGACGAGTTGGCCGCCGCCATCGCCGCCGACGTGGAGAAGTTTCCCCAGCAGTCCGTGTTGATTCGCGGTGACGGCAACAGCGGATTTCAACGCGTTGCCGACGTGCTCTCCGTGTGCAAACACGCCGGCGTTGCCGAACTTGCCATCTCGGTCAAGACTCCCAAGACCGTGAGGTGAGGCGTGCTGGATGCCTGCACAATCGCCGTCTTCGAAGCGCTCACCGTGGGGCGCGTGCTCGAGATTGCACTTTGGGTCGGACTGGCGGTCGTGTCGGTCGGGCTCGTTGTGCTGTTGGGCACGAGTTGGGGGCAGTCCAAGCCACTGCAAAAGTGCACGATCCTCTCGCTGTTGGTCCACGTGCTGCTGGCGTTCTACGCCATGACCGTACGGTTTCAGACGGCGGGAGGAACGGGCGACGATCGGCGCTCGGTCTCAGTCACGTTCGTTGACCGCGGCGACGAAGTGGACCAAGTTCCCGAGAGGGCGGCAGACGCCAATCCTTGGGACGATTTACCGACCGAGGACACGGTGGTCGAGATTCCCGAGGTGACGTCGGTTGCGACGCCTGCCGAGGAGAACCTCATCGAGGCGTTCGACGAGGTGCTGCCGCCGCCGGAACCGCTCGACGACATTGCGATCGCCGTATCGGCTCCGCCACTCACACTCGCGCCACGTGAACCACTGGCCGATGTGCCCTTGCCGGTTGAGGCGGCACACGCGACGCTTGAAGCGGCCGCTGCGACTGCCATCGACGTGCCCGCGCCTGCACCGGTTGATCCCTCAACCTCGCCGTCACTTGCCGACGTTTCGCCTGCCGAAGCAGTGCCGCCGCAGGAGGTCGCTGTCGAAAACATGGCCCCACGTCCCGACGCTTCAAGTGAAGTTGCCGCTGCTGCACTTCAGGGGCAAAACGAGACCGAGGCAGCAACACTCGACGAGGTCCCGCTGCCCACCGACGTGCCCGAAGCCCTTGCTGGTGTGGACGCGGCGGGTGAGGCGAACGAAGCGGCGGGCGACGTCGCCGAGATGGCCGACGCACCGCCGGCGCTCGATCTGGACGAGTTGTCGCCCGCCGCTGTCGCGGGCAGCGGCGACGAGATAGCCGAGGCGGCCTACGATCCGGGAGCAGCCGGCATCGCGCCGGTGACGGTTGACACGACGATTCGTCAGGTGCCCGAGGTGTATCGGCTTCGTGTGGCGCCGAACCGCGACGAGTTGGCCCGCGCTCGCGGTGCGACCGCACAGTCGGAGGGGGCGGTTGCTGCTGCCCTGGCCTGGCTGGCGGCCAACCAAGAGTCCGACGGCCGCTGGAACGCATTTCGGCACGCCGCCGGTCGGGAACGTTCGGTACTGGGACACCAACGCCTCGGCCTCGATCGCACCGTCGCCGGTGTGCGGGCGGACAGCGGCGTGACGGGCTTGGCACTTCTGGCGATGATGGGATCAGGGCACACCCACACGCGCGAAGGCCCTTACCGCGAACACGTTATTCGTGGGCTGAACTACCTGCGTTCAATCCAGGCAGCCGATGGCAACCTCGGCGGTAATGCCTCGACCTACGCGCACATGTATTGCCACGGCATGGCGACGTTCGCGCTCAGCGAGGCCTATGCGATGACGGGTGACGCGGCGCTCGCCGACGCCGTTCGCCGCGCGACGCAATACTCGCTCGAGTCGCAAAACCCTTATACCGGCGGCTGGCGCTATCTGCCGTGGCGGGAAAGGAAGGACGATCGAGGCGATACAAGCCAGCTCGGCTGGCAATTGATGGCGCTGGAAAGCGCGCAACTGGCCGGCATCAAGATGCCCAGCGCTTCGCACGAGGGCATGTTGAAGTTTATCTCGTCGGTCGAACAAGGGCAGTACGGCGGCCTGGCCTCGTATCGTCCGGACGAGCCAGTCTCTGCGGCGATGACGGCCGAGGCACTCACCTGCCGGCTGTTCCTGGGGAGTCGGCCATCGCAACTGGCAGTGCACGAGGCGAGCGACCTGCTGTTGCGCAACGCTCCGGGCACGGGGGCGATGAATCTTTACTTCTGGTACTACGCGACGCTGGGGCTGTACCAAACCGGCGGCGAGGCATGGGGCCAGTGGAACGCGGCCCTGCAAGAGACACTACCGCGGCTGCAGGTCTCGTCTGGAGAATGGGCCGGTACTTGGCCGACGGACGATGTCTGGGGCGGCTATGGCGGCCGCGTCTACACAACCGCCATGGGAGCGTTGTGCCTGGAGGTTTACTACCGCTACCTGCCGCTGTATGTCGAGACCGCCGGGCTGGATGTGCAGCGTAGGTAAGCTGTTTGGGCCACGTCGTGGGGCCTTGCCGGGGCGCCGTCCGCCCGGGTGTGAGGCGTTTGACACCCCTTGGCGGTGCAATAGAATGGAAGCATGGTAATCGGGTGACAAGCGCGGCAGCTGCGCCGGCGCGGTTCCCGTAACCGGCTGCGTTCTTTTACCGCCAGAGGGGCATTGGCTGACGTGGTGGCTGGCACAACAGTTCACGAACGAAGAGATGGGCCGCTGCGATGAACATGCTATTCGGCTTGGGCGATTTCAACGTGTTGGCGTTTGGTATGCCCGGCGGCTGGGAGATGATCGTCATACTGGTCATCGTCGTGCTGCTGTTCGGCACGCGCATCCCCTCGGTGATGCGATCGATGGGACAAGGGGTGTCAGAATTCAAAAAGGGAATGCAGGACACGGACGAGGAACCCGCCGGAGACGCGCACAAGTAGCGCCCGAGTGGCCTCGTCAGCGGCATGCGTTCCACGGCCCAACTCGGCGGTTCAGGATAGTGCCCCTGGCACCGAACAGGCTGGACCCGCTGAGACTGAGGTAAATTGCCACCATGAATCTAGTACCGCTGTTCGGCTTCTTGGGGACCATCGGCAACTGGGAGTTGATGGTCATATTGATCATCGCCGTGTTGCTGTTTGGCAAGCGTCTTCCGGAGGTCGGTCGTTCCCTGGGCAAAGGGCTCGTCGAATTCAAGAAGGGGATCAAGGGGATCGAGGACGAAGTTCGCAATGTCACGTCGGCTTCGACGTCGACTTACAAACCGCCGTCGCGTCCCTACAACGCCATTGACGATCGCGACGAGGCGACGGCACCGAAGTTTGAACCGCCCAAGGTGTCTGCCAACGATGAAACAGCACCGGCCGGCGATGAAACGGCCGCCGTCTAGACCCGTTCTTTCGCCCGCGGTGGTCACCTGACGGTGTGCTGTGCGCCGTTCGTGTGTTCTGTTATGATACCCCCCGCGAACGCGGCCGCCGCCGGTTGTGTCCCATACAGCAACCGCGGTTGACGGGCGATTAGCTCAGTTGGTTAGAGCGCTGCATTCACATTGCAGAGGTCACTGGTTCGAGTCCAGTATCGCCCACTCGGTAGGGATGCATAACGGTGCACCAAGGTGCATAACGTTGTTTCCTCGGGAGTTTTCGTCTTCCCGATTTTGTATGCATGGTAGTGCGCTATTGTGCTGGTGCGCTTTTTGGTGCGCCTCGACCCCCAGGTTTCTCGCCTGGTCGATGTGTTCGGGCAGTGGTCTGAGGTAGTTGGTCACGGCGACTCTCGGCGAATGACCCATGAACTTGGCGACCGACTGGATCGGCGTTCGTTCCACCAGTTCCGTTTCAAACGAGGCCCGTAGCGCGTGCCACAGTTTTGGCCACGGCTCCATGCCCGCCTTTTTGATTATATCCGAGAACGGCTTACGAACGTTAGTGCTGCGCCAGCCGCCTTGGCTGTCGGCCTGTGAACGGTGCTTCGAGATGACATAGACCGCGCCCTTGGCCGCCTCCTCGTGTGCATCCAGAAGAGGTTCAACCAGCACGTCGAATAGTGGGATCTCGCGCTGCCCGCCGCCGGCGTGATGCTTCGTCTTGGGCGACGGCACGGTGATCAGCTTGCGGCTCCAGTCGATGTGCCGCCACTCGAGGCTGAGGGCTTCTGATGGGACTCTCAATCCTGCAAATCGCGATAGGCAGATCAGCAGCCGCCATTCGGCATCAGGGGCTTGATCGAGAACACGGTAAATTGTCTCACGAGACACGAACACGTTGCGGGACTCGTCGATCGGGGCGGCAACCGACACGCGGCTGAAGGGGTTCTTGACGATCAGCTCCCGCTCGGCCATGGCGCCGAAGAGCATAACGGCGAATCTGAGCCTCTTGTCGGTTGTCGCCGGCCGCCGCGGCTTGCCGTTCTTTTTCTTTTTGGCCATCAACCAGGCGCGGAAGTCGAGGGCATCGGATCGGGTGATGGTGTGGATCGAGCGCTCTTTGCCGAAATGCTCGAGCAAGTCTCGGGCGCCCTGGTCCCAGGCGACTTTGGTGCTGGGGGCCACGTCCTGTCGCTGCTCGGTGTAGAACTTGATGAAACCGGCCAAGGTGGACTTCTCTCGCGATCGGATCAAGCCGTGCTTCACCAAGTCGTCAGCGAGCTTGGGCCGGCGCTCAGGGAGTTTGGCCACCCATTCGGCCAACTCAGTCTCCCACGGTGTGTCGCTGATCTTCGCAACGACGAGGCGTTCGATGTTTCGCTTGATCGACAGGCCCTGTTGCAGGCCGACACGCCCGAGACGGATGTGGCGGCGCTGACGTTCATTCGGCCAGTTGAAGCTGACACGACGTACGACTCGGCCCTCAACCTTCGGGCCTGGAATCAGACTTGCCATTGCAACGGAATCCTCTGTTGATCATTAATATGCATTCTTCCCTCACGCGAGGGGGCTCGTTCGAGCGAGGATCGTACCTCGCGGGTCCGGACTTGCAAGGAATGTGTGTGGCGGTTCGAGTCTAGGACCAACTGGTCACAGGTGGTTGCTACTCAACCAACGCAAATTCTCTTACTCCTGCCCTATAGAAATGCGCACCTCCTACTCTCGCGCGCGTATAGGCTGGATAGAAGAAACCTGCGTTGGTTGCGTTGGTTTTCCGTAGCTACGGGGGGGGCGCTTCATTCCAAAGTTGCCCATTTTCGCATGTCGATGTTTATGTACTCGCGGCCATCGGTGCTCTGCTTGGTTTCGACGATCGGCACTGCGGCGTGGAGCCGCTGCCCGAAGACATTCGCGGGGGGCGGATTGTGGATGCCAGCCTGCTCGCACCAGTGGACGAACTCGCCGTACAGTTCGCTGCAGGGAACCGAGGTGCCCATCTCGACGACACACATTTCGTCAAAGAACGACCGGACGTCGCTGGCCAGGAACTCAGCCAGTCGCCGGTCCCGCTTGGTTGCCTCCGGCTCCATGAATCGCCGCTGCTTTTTGAGGTCAAGCCAGCCTTCCCGGCTCCAGTTGAAAATGCCAGGCAGGCCGCGACGCAATTTGTTTAAGAGGTCCGGGTCTTCCTGCCCCAAGAACGACTTCCTAGTTCGTAGGAACAGAAATCTGGTGATGATCGCCGTCGACGCGTCCGGCAGCTTGGGAACCTCGTTGCTGGCGATGACGAACCGCGTCGGCAGGATCGTCTCGATGTTGGTGCGGCCCTTCCGTTGGATCGACACTCCGTCCCCACCAATGATGCGGAGCAGGTTTTCGATCACAGGCTGTGTGTCTCGCGACGCGAACCGCGCGTCCGAGATGATCGCCAGGGGCTTGCCGGCCAACGGTTCCAGGCCGAACCGGTCGGCAAGGTTGGCAACGCTGGCGTCGTGGACGTTGTCAAGGCCGACCAGGTCACGCATCAGGTGCATCAGCGTGCCCTTGCTCGAACGTGGCGGCCCGGTGATATACAGCGC
>JAGQPT010000464.1 GCA_020426575.1 Planctomycetales bacterium | reverse complement strand
GGTCGGCGCGGTAGGGCGAGTTACAGCCGGCGGTGAGCATGACGGTGGCAATCGCCGCGACGAGCGGACCGTGTAGGACAGACGGCGTCTTGGGTGAGGCCATTGGGCAAACCCTTCGTTTGAACGCGACGAAGTTTCGATCGCCGTGCGGTCGAATGCGTCAGCCGGAGTTGCCCCCGGTTTCCTGAAAAGCGGCGAGATTATGGGGGCGGCGCGGGGTTGCACGCAAGGCAAGCTGGGCAAGCTTCGCTCGTTGGGCGCGAATTTGGGCGAAATGACCGAATTGCGTCACTAAAGCTGTTCAAGAACCCCACAGTGTGCCAGAATCGCAGTGCTGCGCTGAATGTCTTCCCCTGCCGGGATGCGGGGACATGTGGCGGGACTGCGTCGATGCAGCACCAGGGGCCGAATCCGTTGGCTTGGTGGGAGGAAGTGCGAAAATGGTTTGGTCGGAAAACGTATCGTCAGGGAGTACCTGCGAGGGGCGCCGTCCGGCTGGTTTCACGCTCGTCGAATTGCTGGTCGTGATTGCGATCATTGGCATTTTGATTGCGCTGCTGCTACCTGCTGTTCAGGCAGCGCGGGAAGCGGCGCGGCGAACGGAATGCCAGAACCACCTCAAGCAGATTGGCTTGGGGGCGATTTCTCACCACGACGTTCACGGACACTTTCCTGCCGGTGGATGGGGATGGGGGTGGAACGGC
This sequence comes from Planctomycetales bacterium, assembly GCA_020426575.1. Taxonomy (GTDB): domain Bacteria; phylum Planctomycetota; class Planctomycetia; order Pirellulales; family JAEUIK01; genus JAGQPT01. The sequence continues at coordinate 9,488 of JAGQPT010000464.1, read as the reverse complement.
GATCCCGATCGGGGATACGACAAGAAGCAGCCAGGAGGTTGGGCCTACAATGTCCTTACCTTCATTGAGCAGCAGCAACTCCACGACCTTGGCAAAGGCGTCGCCTGGCCCGCCCGCAAGACCCCCATTACCACGATCGTGCAGACGCCGGTTTCAGCGTACAACTGTCCGACGCGGCGATCGTCGATTCCCTACCCCAACGTCTACAACTCCGGGTACGCCGGGCACAACGCACTGAACACGCCGATTGTGGCTCGGTCTGACTATGCCGGTAACATGGGAACGCGATTGACGAGCCACGGCGAAGGACCAAGCGACTACGCCCAGGGGGACGACCCTGGCTACAAGGGGTGGTTCTTTGATCCTGTCAACAATCCTCCTGACGGGCTCATCTACGAACGCAGCGTTGTTGCGATTCGCCAGGTGAAGGACGGCACCAGCAATACTTATTTGGTGGGAGAAAAGTATCTTAATCCCGACAGCTATGCCACGGGGAAAGACCCAGCGGACAACGAGAGCATGTACACGGGCTACAACAACGACACGGGGCGCTATTGCCTCGTGAACGACACGACGAAGTTGTTGCCGCGCCAGGATACTCCCGCATACGTCGACACGAACATCTTTGGCAGTGCGCACGCCGCTACCTGGAACGTCGTCTTTTGCGACGGCTCGGTTCATGGCTTGAGCTATTCACTCGACGGTGCGACACATCACCGCCTGGGATCGCGCAATGACGGTCTGCCCGTTAGCGGGGCATTTTAGCCGACCAGGAAGTCGCCGTGCGCGGCAGTCACACGTGGAATCTCCGGCGGGGACATCGCGCCCGGCGCGTGGGTCAATTTCGCGCCGAACGGCGGCGCAGTAGTTTGTGCAGCTCGACCATCACAAACGCCAACGAGGCGACGGTCAGACAGATCAGCAGATCGACCGGCGTGAGCGGCGCCGTGTGAAAGATCGATGCCAGTTGGGGTACGTAGATGACGAGCATCTGTACGGCGAATCCCAGGGCAACGGCAGCGGAAAGTCGATAGTTGCTCAGCAGGCCTTGTGAGAATAGCGACTCGGTCGACGAGCGTATCGCCATCACGTAGAAGAGCTGGAACATTGCCAGAGTGATGAACACGGCGGTTCGGGCGTAGTCGATCGAGGCGCCGTCGGCGAGCCGTGCGATGGACGGGGCGTACCACCAGTAGAGTCCCAGGCAACAGGCGGCCATGAAGAACCCAAGCGCCATGATGTCGCGTATCATGTGGTCGGCAAAGATCGATTCGTCGCGACGGCGGGGGCGACGTTGCATCACGCCGCTTTCCGCTGGCTCAAAACCCAGCGCCAATGCGGGCAAGCCGTCGGTGACGAGGTTGATCCAAAGCAAGTGCACGGGCAACAGCGGCAACGGATATTCATCCGGCATCACGATGATCGCCAGCAGCAACAACAGCACCTCGCCGCAGTTGGCGGTCAGCAGGTAGCGGACGAACTTGCGGATGTTATCGTAGACGACGCGTCCTTCCTCGACCGCCGCCACGATCGTGGCAAAATTGTCGTCGGCCAGGATCATGTTCGACGCCTCTTTGCTGACGTCGGTGCCAGTGATCCCCATCGCAACGCCGATGTCGGCCTGCTTCAGTGCGGGCGCGTCGTTGACACCGTCGCCCGTCATCGCCACCACCGCTTCGTGTGACTGGAGCGCACGCACGATACGCAACTTGTGCTCGGGGGAGACCCGGGCATAGACGGCCACGCGGGGGACGTGCCGTCGCAGTTCTTCGTCGTCCATCGCTTCGAGCTCCTGACCAACGAGAACTTCGTCATCCGGGCCGACCAGACCAAGCTTGTCGGCGATCGCGCGGGCCGTGCCGACGTGGTCGCCCGTGATCATCGCGGTGCGGATGCCGGCCGACTGGCACTCGGCGACTGCGTCGATGATTTCGGGACGCAGCGGATCGACGATACCGACGAACCCCAGCAGTTCAAGGTCGCGCTCCAGCACGTCGGCGTTGTCGGCCGGCGGGGGGGCGCCGAAGACACGTCGGGCCAGTCCCAGCATTCGCCGTCCCTGCTCCGCCCCGTCTTCGAGCCGTGCTGCCAGTTCCCGCCGTGGGCCCTCGTCGAGGGGTGCGACGCCGTCGCTGCGGGCCACGTGCGCGGAGCGTGCGAGTATCGCTTCGGCGGCCCCTTTCACGTATACGGTCCAGCCGTCTCCTGTGCGGTGGACCGTGCTCATACGCTTACGGGCAGAGCTGAACGGATTCTCCCGTTCTCGCGGATTCAGGCGCGCCAACTCATCGAGGTCGATGCCGTGCTGCCGGGCAGCGCGGAGCAGCGCTGCTTCGGTGGCGCTGCCGACGACGTTGCCCTGCGGCGTAATATGTGCGTTGTTGCACAGCGCCGCGGCAACAAAAAGCAGTTTCTGGTCGTCACCTGACGTGGCCAAAAGCACCTGGTCGACCGTCATCTGGTTTTCGGTGAGCGTGCCGGTCTTGTCGCTACAGATCACGTCGACCGAGCCGAGCGTTTCGACGGCGGCGAGTTGCCGGATGATGGCGTGGCGGCGAGCCATGCGTTGCGAACCGAGGGCGAGCGCCACGGTGATGACCGCCGGTAGCCCTTCGGGAACTGCGGCCACGGCCAGGCTGACCGCCGTGAGGAACATCTGGTTGATCAGCGTTTGGTCGATCGTGTCGGCTCGTTTACGAAACACACCAGCAAAAAACACCACGGCACAGATGAGCACGACGGCGAGCGCCAGCCGGCGGCTCAAGTCGGCCAAACGTGACTGCAGGGGCGTGGGGGCCGGCTTGGCCGTTTCGAGCAGCGCGGCGATCTTGCCCAGTTCGGTGTGCATGCCCGTTGAAGTCACCAGCACTCGGCCCCGACCACTCACGACCGACGTGCCGGCGAAAACCATCGACGTGCGATCCGCAACCGCGGCGTCGGCAGCCACCGGTTCCGATTGTTTCGAGACGCTGAGGGACTCACCGGTCAGCGGCGCCTCGCTCGTCTGGAGTTCGACGGACTCGAACACCCTGGCATCAGCGGGCACGATGCTGCCAGGTCCGAGTTCGACGACATCTCCGGGGACCAGCTGATCGGCGGGCCCCTCCCGCCAGGTGCCGTCGCGCAGCACGTTCACATTGGGCCGGGAGAGCTGTTTCAGGGCAGCAACGGCATCTTCGGCACGGCGTTCCTGGACAAAACCGATCACGGCGTTGGCGATCACAATGGCCAGGATCAACAACGAGTCGCGCCACTCGCCGATCAAACCGCTGACGAGTGCGGCGGCCAACAACAGACCGATCATCCAGTCGAGGAACTGCGCCAGCAGGATAGCCAGGGCGCCACGCGGCGGGGCCTCGCGGATCTGGTTGGGGCCGTACCGCGCGAGCCGCTGCCTTGCTTCGGCTTCGGTGAGACCGCGTCCGATGTCGCCGTCGAGTTCGGCCGAGACGTACTCAACCGGCGAGGCCCAAACGGCGTCGGTGACCGGCTCGGTCGATGGCGAGCCGACAGACGGGGCAGCGGGTTCTTGGGACGCGGGCGTTTGATCCATGGGCACGAGAGGTCCAAAAGAGCGTGTGTAGCTGCGGGCAGCCAGGAGGAGCCCGAGCCTCGCGTTGCGGGCCCATGGGCGGTGGCTGCCGCGCTCGGCCCCAATGTAGCCGAAATCCAGGATGTCCCGAAGCCGGTCACTGTCGGACGAGGAAAGGGCAGGACGGTTGCCCGTCGATTCGATGGCAGGCGGCGGACAGGGTAGAATATTAGCCACTGATCGAAACGACTCTCCGCCGTCGACGCGACCGTTGGTTTGCTATTGGCGAAACAGCTTGGAAAAGGCTTGATATGAGCGATAGCGAATCGGCACGCGAGGTGGGGCGACGCGTTGTCCTGCGAGGTGTTGCGCGGTTGCTTGCCTTGGGAGTCGTCGCGACGACGTTGGCGCCGACGCTGGCGATCGCCGACGCGCCGACCGACGAAAGCAAAGCCGAAGGGGGGCTGACGAAGCGGCCACCGAACCTGGTCGTGATCTACGCCGACGACTTGGGATACGGTGACCTCGGATGTTACGGCCATCCCACGATCGCCACGCCCCATCTCGACCGCATGGCGCGGCAGGGACAGCGGTGGACGAGTTTCTATTCGGCTGCGTGCGTGTGCACGCCCAGCCGAGCGGCGTTGATGACGGGGCGTCTGCCGGTTCGCAGTGGAATGTGCGACGATCGCCGCCGCGTGCTCTTTCCCGACTCGGCTGGCGGCATTCCAGCCGACGAACTGACACTGGCCGAACTGCTTGCCTCGGCGGGTTACCACTGCGGGTGCATCGGCAAATGGCACCTGGGACACCTGCCGCAATATCTGCCCACCAGCAACGGGTTCCACGAGTACCTGGGAATTCCGTACTCGAACGACATGGACCGCGTGGCCGAAAGCGGGTTAGGGCGGGCGATATTCAAACAGCCGCGTGTGGAGTACTGGAACGTGCCGTTGATGCGGGATACGACGGTCATCGAGCGGCCGGCAGACCAGACAACGATCACACGACGGTACACGGACGAAGCCGTGCGTTTCATCCGTGAGAACCGCGAGGGGCCGTTCTTTCTGTACCTGGCACACAACATGCCCCACGTGCCGTTGTTTCGTTCGCCCGATTTCGTCGATCACAGCCGGCGGGGATTGTACGGCGACGTGATCGAAGAAATTGACGCGTCCGTGGGACGGGTGCTCGACGCGCTGGTCGACGCTGGAATCGACGACCGCACACTCGTCGTGTTCAGCTCGGACAACGGCCCTTGGCTGATTTTCGACGAGCTTGGCGGCTCGGCCGGACCGCTGCGGGGAGGTAAGGGCGGCACGTTCGAGGGGGGCATGCGCGAACCGGGGTTGTTCTGGTGGCCCGGCACGATCGACCCCGGCGTCGTGCATGAGTTGGGCAGCACGTTGGATATACTGCCGACGGCGGCAGCGCTTGCCGGGATCCCGTTGCCGGACGACTTGGTGCTCGACGGCGTCGACCTTTCGCCGGTGCTGTTGGGCAGCGGTGCCAGCCCGCGGCAGACGATGTTTTATTACCGGGGCACGAAGCTGTATGCTGTCAGACACGGCGCCTTCAAAGCGCACTTTGTCACCCAGCCAGAGTACGGCCCAGGCGGCGCCGAGGAACACGATCCGCCGCTGCTGTACCAGTTGGAGCATGACCCCGGCGAAAGGTACGATGTTGCGGAGAACTTTCCCGAGGTGATCGACGCAATCGCGTCACTGGTGCGCGAGCACCGCCAGGGGTTGGCCGTGGCACCGAGCCAGTTGAGCGCAAAGTTGCCGGCCGAGTGAGGACGCGGCGGCATGCCGTGATTGACCGATTTACCGATGAAGGGGCCGATATGTACGGGGCCGATGTGTATGTATGACGACAACGGCGCCAGGGAGCGTCGAACGACGGGAGGAATGGTCCATGCGACCGAAGCGAATGAGGTGGGGATTCACGCTGGTCGAACTGCTGGTCGTGATCGCGATCATTGGGATCTTGATCGCGCTGTTGCTGCCGGCCGTGCAGGCCGCCCGCGAGGCGGCGCGGCGCACCCAGTGCGTCAATAATCTGAAGCAGTTGGCCCTTGGTGCGATCAATCACCACGACACGCACGGGTTTTTGCCCACGGGAGGTTGGGGTTATCAGTGGGTGGGCGACCCAGACCGAGGGTACAACCGCCGCCAGCCCGGCGGCTGGATCTACAACATTCTGCCTTTTGTCGAGCAAGGGCCGCTTCATGACATGGGAAGTGGCATGGCAATGTCGGCGAAGGCGGCCGCCTGTTCGGTGCGAATTGGCACGCCGGTTCCCATGTTCAACTGCCCGACGCGACGGTCTGCGTTGGCTTACCCGGCACCTACCGGTTTGCCCCACTTTCATACGCCGCACTTCGCCTCCTACACGGAATTGTTGGCCCGCTCGGACTATGCAGCCAGCAGCGGAGATATTTTTCTCGACGTGGGGCCGGGGCCTTCGTCCTTCGAACAGGGGGATGCGCCCGACTACGCCTGGATCGACAAGTCGAAACACACCGGCATTTGTCACTTGCGCAGCGAAATCAAATTCGCCCAGATCACCGATGGAACCAGTAACACCTATCTGATCGGGGAAAAGTACCTCAGGCCGGAGACCTACACTACGGGGGATGATCCCGGAGACAACGAGAGCATGTACATGGGCGAGAACGGCGACATCATCCGCTGGGCCAATCTCCAAATCGGTCCGCTGCAGGATCGAGTCGGTGGCACGTTCTGGCCCCATTGGGGGAGTTCGCATTCAGCCGGGCTGAACATGTCCTTTTGCGACGGCTCGGTCCACCTGATCCACTACGGCATCGACCTGGAGAATCACCGCCGGCTTGGCAATCGCAAGGACGGTCTGCCGATCGATCCCGAGCAGTTATAGCCGGAGGGACGCCCGGCAGCGTCGCGTTCGTTCTTGCCAGGCTCGTTACAGGCCGTCGTGTGCTCCATGCTGGCGGGAACAGTCGCCGTCGGTGCGCGGCGTTTCTCCGTGTGGCAGGCCGACGCTGCGCGCTCGGGTGGCATGGCGGGCGAGCGGCGATTTTTTGCATCGTCGTCCGGCTTTATAGTACGATACGGCTGTGAATCTTGGCCGAACAACCTCGTCGTCTGCGCGGTCCAAACGCAGCGCCGTCCGACAGTGGCGCCCCCCAAGTGCAGTGCGGGACCCGGCCGTGGGGTAACGACGCGGATCGACGGAATCTGAAAAGGCAATCACTGACCTGGAATCAACCGAAGGGCGGGTTGCACCGCTCGGTGGAGGAAATGTCGATGCGACCGACGCGAAAGGTCCAAGGTTTTACGCTAGTCGAACTTCTTGTCGTGATCGCGATCATTGGGATTCTGATCGCTTTGTTGCTGCCCGCGGTGCAGGCGGCCCGCGAGGCGGCGCGTCGCAGCCAATGCGTCAGCAACCTCAAGCAGCTGGGGCTGGCGGCCCAGAACCACCACAGCGTGTTCAATCGACTGCCGTCGGGAGGGTGGGGGTACGCCTGGATCGGTGACCCGAATTTGGGGAGCGACTGGAAGCAACCTGGCGGCTGGATTTTCAACTCGCTGCCGTACGTCGAGCAGTCGACGGTCCACGATCTGCAGTTGGGCGTGTCGGGCACGCCGAAGCTGAACGCGGCTCGGCAGATGATTCGCACGCCGTTGGGTGTCTTCAACTGTCCGACTCGCCGTTCGTCGATCCTACTTCCTCTGCAGACGATAACGGCGACCGGCAGGACGCCGAAGTACGCGGCCGAGAGCGACCTGGGCGCGCGGTCAGACTATGCGGGAAACGGCGGCACGATTTACAGCGATTGCAGTTGGATTGACACCGGATACTCGCACGGACTTTGGGACGGCGGCGGGCCAAATGATTATCCGCAGGGGACCTCTCCCGAGGCACGCACGGCGTGGAACAAGTTCGGCGAACTGGTCAATGGTGTGATCTATCCGACGAGCGACGTCGCCTTCCGGCACATCACGGACGGGTCGAGTAATACCTACCTGTTGGGTGAGAAATATTTGAACTCGGATCACTATCGCGACGCCGCTGACGGGGGCGACAACGAGAACATGTACATTGGTGACAACGGCGACATCAATCGCTGGACCGGACCGATCGGCGTGAACAACCCGCCCTATATCTACCAGCCCTACCAGGACCGTCCCGGCCTGAGCACCTGGAAGATATTTGGGAGCGCCCACGCGGCGGGATTCAACGTGGCGCTGTGCGACGGATCAGTGCGGCTGATTTCTTACAGCGTCGACCAGCAAGCACATGGTCGGCTCGGCAACCGCAAGGACGGCCTGCCCGTCGATGCCGAACAGCTATGAGCGCGCTGTCCGTTCGGCACGGTTTTTCCCGGCCGGTCCAATGAACGGACCAAGAATGCGGATTATGCTGGACTGGTGGGAGTGATCGACGGTGGTCGGCGCAGTGTCGGCGCGATCGTCGAGGCCCGGCGAGGCGCGACGAATGGAGTTCGACGCGGCAGGCGGGCGGACCGGATAATCGCGACAGTTTTCCTGATGTCCGCGATGTGGCGGGCAGGCGTGCTTGCGAATGGCCCGGCGGCGGTCGTGACACGGCCCCAGGGGTCCGCTAGATTAAACGTAATCGGCAGACTTTCGGTAACGCGTGGAAATGCACCGGCCGGACAAAAGCCGAAGCCGCAATTGGTCGGAGACGAAGCTACAAGGGGGAATTGCGTCGGCAGGCGGAAATCCCATGCGGAGTCATCGCCCGCGACGCGTCAGGCGCCTTCGGAGTCCTGGCTCAGTCGTTGGTTCGATTTTCCCCACCGGAACGCTGCATCGTGCGTGCCGCCAGCGGCGTCGGTCGAGCGAAGTGCCTTTTGAGTAACGTGCCATGTTTGAACAACGTCCCCGTTGAGTTACGTGCCAGTCAAATATCGAGGAACGCACACACGTTCGGCGTCGGGAACGTGAACGCACATCAGGAAGAAATCGGTACGCATCCATGAGCGCCGCAGGAACGTCGAAACAGCACCAGCTACGTCGCCATCCCGCGCAGCGGACGACGGAATCCGCTCGGCCGACCCAGGAGATGGTCGATGAGCGTGCGGAATACAAGGCGTTCATTCGCCGCATGCACGACAACGGCTCTGCGAGTGCATTGCTGCACACGTCGATCACCATGCTTTACCTGGTGCTGGGTGGTTTCGCGATTTTGACGTGGAACGCCGGGCTCTGGCCGCTGACGATCTTGATTTGGGCCGTGCAGGGTAACGTTGGCCATTCGAAGCTGATTGCTTTCCACGAGTCGTCCCACGGCACGCTCAATCCCCGCTATCGGGTAAACGAGTTGCAGGGAATCTTCGTCGGCATTGTCGCGCACGTGCCTTTGAGCGTGTATCGCTACGTGCACGGCCAGCATCATGCCCACATCTGTGGCGAAGGAGATGTCGAACTCTGGCCGTTTGTGAATCCCGAAACACCTCGCTGGGCGCGGCGGCTGGCTGCGTTTTGCGAAATCGTGTTCGGTTACGTGTACACGCCGTTCCACTTTCTCCACGGCGTGATCGTCGGTAAGAACATTCCGCCGGCGCAGATGCGCCGCATCTATCTAGAATATGCCCTCTACTTCGTTAGCTGGACGGCGCTGTTGGCCGTCACGGCGTACATGGGGTGGTGGAAGGAACTGGTCATTGCCGTCATCGTACCGGGGGTCATTTCCGGGTGGTTGCAGTCGATCCGCAAGTTCACCGAGCACATGGGAATGCTCGATTGCACGGTGTTGGGCGGCACGCGAACCGTGGTCGACAACGGCTGGATTGGCTGGATGTTTTCCGAGTCGATGCTGCACATCGACTACCACGGCACACACCATCGCTACGCCAAAATGCCGTACTACAACTTGCCCGAAGCGACACCCGTCGTCTACGAGCGGGCCGGCGGCAATCTGCCCCTCTTTCCCACGTACTGGTCGG